>JACPOL010000008.1:0-372992 GCA_016185065.1 Chlamydiales bacterium | reverse complement strand
AATTCCATACTGGTTCACATCATTCATCAGAGTGTCGACTTTACTCATTACAGCTGTAAAGCGCAGGTAGAGGTCATCATTTTTAATCAGCTTACCAAGAGTGCCTTTTCCATCTGCGAGATCTTGGGAGATGATATCAATTGAACCCGTTGCTTGTTTTAGGTTTTTGCATGTGGTTGCAATGTTCTCAAATGTGCCGCCCGCTTCGAGGATAAGAAGAGCGTCGTGTATTTTTTCAAAGGACATTTTTAACTGATGGACCGCACCATGGATTTCGGGGATCAGCTTGACCTCGTGGATCTCTGCAACGACCTTATCTACCTGGTGCATCGCATCGCCGAAGTTTTTCACTGCGCAGGCGACGGTATCGCCATTCTCTTTTAACCACTTAGTGACCTCATCTAGCGTCTCATCCATCTTTCCTGCAACCCCTGAGAGCTCATTGAAAGCATTTTCAATCGGATCGACAGAGTTTGCATAGACAGGCTGATTTGAGATGATTTTAGGCGTGATGCCCTTCGGAGGGCGTCTTGGAATAATTGCAACGGACTTCTCTCCCAAGAGGCCTGAGGTTTGCAGAGAGATCTCATCAGTATTGTAAACGACTACGTTTGAGTCGACTTTTAGTGTTAACTGGTAGAAGTAGAAGCGTCCGATCGTATCTATCGGTTGGGATCTTGCTTGATAGATCTCGTTAATGGCTACCACTTCACCAACGGGCTTTCCTGCGTAGGTGACCCTAGTGCCAATATTGATCTTGCTGATGTTTGCGAAACGCACGTAAAGTGTCTTTTTTCCGTCGCCAACGGAAGGCTTTAGAAACATCACGATTCCTACGAGAAGCGTACAAGCCGCGATGATGAAGACTCCAATGAGCATGTTCTTTGCGGAATTACCCATTAAACGCCTCCCTCAATTTTCGTGGATCTTGTGTGATTGTTTTTCTTAGGAAATCTATAATTGGATCTTCTATTTTCATAAATGTCTCTGGATTGCCAATGTGCGCAATTTTTCCATCTCTTATTAGAGCTAATCTATCTCCTACAAAAAGAGAAGAGAGAATATCGTGTGTAACTACAATACTAGTTGCCTTTAGCTCACGTTGAGTTTTTACGATTAGAGCGTTGATCTGCATCGCTGTAATCGGGTCGAGCCCCGTGGTGGGCTCATCGTAAAGAAGAAGAGAGGGTCTATACACGATTAACCTTGCAAGAGCGGCTCTCTTCCTCATTCCACCAGAGAGCTCAGAAGGCATCTTATTTTGACTGCCTTGGAGGTCGACCATTTCTAAAGCATTAGCGACTAGGTCTTTGATCTCAGCGTCGGTGTACTTTCTTCCAGTTCTTGGATCTCCATGCTGCTTGAGGTAGAAGCCGGTGTTCTCTTCGACATTCATCGAATCAAAGAGAGCAGCTCCCTGAAAGAGCATGCCCATATGCTGGACGGCTTTGTATAGTGCAGGACCAGAGAGTTCCGAGATCATCTCTCCATCGATATCGATAGTTCCTGCATCAGGCTTGGAGATTCCAATGATATGCTTGAGGAGAACGCTCTTCCCTACACCAGATCTGCCGAGTACAACGATCGTCTCTCCGGTATTGATATCGAGGTCGAGGCCAGCTAAAACTTGTAGCTTGCCATACTTTTTCCATAGATTTCGGATGACGATCATTCGACAAACCTCGCGATCTTCTCCCTCATCACGTTCATGGCGACGGTTAAGAAGAAGTTGGAGAGAAGGATACAGCAGTAAGCGATTACCACTGAATTTGTGGTGGAACGGCCTACACCTTCTGCTCCTTCAGTTGTTGTCATCCCCTTGTAGCAGGCGATAGTCATGATCAAGATTCCGAAGATAAAGGATTTTACGATCCCCGTCGTCAGATCGAAGAGCGTAATATGAATCGGCATCGGATCGAAGTAGCTCCCGGGCGCCATATTAAAGAAGTAGACAGCGATTAGATATCCGCCAAATACACCCATTGCGATACTGAAAATCGTAAGCAGGGGCATCATAAAGATCCCAGCAATGAGGCGAGGTGCGATTAGGTAGCGATTGGGATTTACTGCCATCGTCTGAAGAGCGTCTACCTGCTCGGTTACCCTCATGGTTCCGAGCTCTGCGCACATTGCAGCTCCTACACGGCCTGTCACCATGAAAGCCGTAAGCACAGGCCCAAGCTCAGTGATCATCGCTTTTGCCACCATGAGTCCGGTTACGCTTGCAAGCCCTTTATCGGCGAGCTGATAGAAGGACTGAGCTGCAAGAACCATTCCCGTTGAAAATCCGGTAATGGCAACTACGGGTAGCGAGGCGACTCCTACATCGTAGAGCTGCTTCAAAACTAGTACAGGAGCTGGCGGTCTCTTGAGCGTAGCGATCGTGACATCCACGATCATGGTGATATACTCACCAGTCGCAGTGAACCATGAGAGCTTCTTGGCGGCTCTAGAGAGAATAGAGTTGTTGTTGCCGTTTCCGTTATTGTTCTGCGGTAGTGTCATGAGAAGCCAGTTTTCCGTGGAGCTCTTAAAGACCGTCCACAAACCCATTCGGCTTGCCTTTTTTGCCTTTTCGATTTCTGTGTCTTGTTCGATTTCACTGACTTTACCCAAGTCACCTACAATCTCCACAAGACACAGAAATCGAAAATCCTAAAAAACTCAAGCCAAAGCGGTTTGTGGACAGTCTCTTAAAACGCGATCTTAGTAGATTGATTCTTTAGGGTCAAATTAGAATAATGGGTCAACTTCTTATGAAAAAGCTACTCTCTTGCGCTCTTCTTTTGTTTTCTCAAATTGCTCCGCTTTATGGAGAGGAAGATGCGGTAACATACACGTTTTCGGGAGGTAGGTTTGGAGATAACATGCTCGCTTACTTGCATGCGAAGTGGGTCTCTTATCAATACGATATTCCTCTGCTCTATAAACCCTTTACCTATTCAGATCAGCTGGCTCTTCACGATGTCGAGCAGCTATACAGCAAAGATACTAAGAGAAAATTTGCAAAGAGTAAGCTTCTTGGACCTCCTATAGAAATCAATAAATACGATCCTCTTTCAACCTTGTATATTCTTCCCTATTTTCCAGAGTCGCTTAATGATCGCATAGCCGATCCGCGATACATGTATATTCCCATTGATTGGAAAGAGGAGAAATTTCACGCTTTATTGAAGCAGCTTGTTAAGCCAAGAAGCCCGTTGCCTACTTTGAACTTCCCGTCTAACTGCATCACCGTTGCCGTGCACGTGCGGCGAGGAGGCGGTTTCGATGTTGCCAACATCCAAAGGACACAACCTCTGCGCTTTCCTCCAGATAGATTTTATATCGATCAGATTAGATACCTCTACGAGTATTTTCAGGGACAGCCGCTATACGTCTATCTCTTTACTGATGACCGTAGTCCAGAGACGATTGCAAGGAGTTTTCAGCAAGGACTCAGAGGCTTAGATATACGTTTTGATTATCGAAGGCAGGGCAATCGTCACAATTCGAACGTCGTGGAAGACTTCTTTGCCATGATGCAATTTGATTGCCTGATCCGCCCGCAATCCAACTATTCGATTGTTGCAGAGATCGTCGGTGATTTTAAGGCGGTTATCTATCCACTTCACTACCATTTAGAGGCGGGGTGGCCAGTGATCGATCAGATCGAAGTTTATCACAAGCCAGAAATTCAAGAAAAAACAGGATGAGAGGAGCGGCGCCTAAGCGCCGGCAGGATAAACAGGATGAAAGAGGCCGCTATCCTGCATATCATGCCGCCGCAGGCGATCCTCAATATCCTGTTGCTCTTTGTAGATTTTTTGTTGAGCTAGCCGCGGATCTGGAATTGTTGATCCTCTTCCCGCGCAAGCTGTCCGAGCGCCTCTCCGAACTTGCGGAGCGACTCTGTTGCATCGCGCTCAAGCCCGTCTAGGATCTGCTTAACATGCTCGCGATTTTCAGAGATCTCTCCTTCGAGAAGCACCTCTTCACTGCGAATGAATGTGTTTGCAGCTTGGCCCGCGTTTGGAAGCACTTTGCCGATGGCTTCTAGGACGTCTTTAAGGTCGCCGCCGATTGCGGCACCTGTAATTTGTGAGACTCCGCCTCCAAGGGAGAAGCAGACATCGTTCATGCCCTGCCAGAAGACCTTCCATGACCGGTCATCGAAGAGCCCCTTTAATTGCGCCATTCTGCCACTCGACAGCTCTGTGTGTGTGGATTGAATGTTGCGAGTGACCTGAGATAGCTCTATGTAGACCTTTCTGAGCTCGTGAACTGTGCCCATATATTTCTCCTTAATTAACCTTGTATTGCTCTCTGGTAAGAGTGCATGGAAGTTTGAATGATTTTCGAGACTTGAGAGGTGCACTCGCTGAGAATGTGCATCATCTCCCTCATCCCGTTTGAAAGCCCTTCTGATTGATGCTCGGACTCAGCAAGCCCTTTTTCAATGAGTATCTGGCGCATCTCTGATTGAGAAACTTTATAAGCAGTGACCCCTTTTGCCATGCTGGCCACGCCCTGAGTTAGCGATAGAGCCGTCTGGCTGATGAGAAGAAGCTGCTCTGCCCAGTCGAACTGGTTCTGCATATTCCAGAGCTGCACTGTTCCTACAGCGCCCACAGCTCCGGCAACGAGGCCAATTACGCTCGGAAGAATCGCCACAATCTGTTTTGCAAGTTCCTCATTTTCTCCGGCGATCTGGTCGGCGAGCCAGTTCCAGAAGCCGCAGGAGGAGAAGGCGAGGTTCGCTACTTCGATGAGGCCTGCAGCGACCATCATCCCGCCTACGACCGTGCTTCCCTGAGTGATTAAAAAGACGCCGAGCACGGCATTGATAGCGCTCAAGATGTAGGAGGCGACTGTCTGAAGAACACCCCACGCATCACTTGTTTGCGCTCTTTCTGCTGACTCTTTCAATTCGACGAGCTCCTTCTGTTGAAGCTCTTCAATCGATTTCTGAGCAACTGCAAAACCCCTCGCTTGGGTGAGATGCATCTCGTGGCCGGTGGCGTGCATTAGTGAGAGGGTTTCTAGAATCTGGGAGATAACACTATTGTAGGAGAGAGAAGCTGGAGATGTTTTAGATGCTCCAGGTGCCTCTAATACTGGCATCGAGGGTCTGAAGCTCACCTCTTGCGCTTGACCTGCTTCATAGATTCTATCGGTCTGGTCAAGGGGAGTGCGATGAACTTCACTCTGAGATAGAGAGGTCTCTCTACTCTGGAATAGAGGAGCGGGCTGAAGAGAGATGCTAGAGAATTCACTGCCCATTGGCTCTCCTTAACAGTTCGATCTTCGTTTTAAGCTCAGAGGCCTCTTCTTTCAAGAGACGTTCAGACATATTTAACGCTTTTAGCGCGTCTGTGTGCTCTTTTAAGCTGGTAAGACACTCGGCAGCATGGAAGTGGGGCATCGGGTCGTTTTCCGCAAGGAGAGCGACGAGAGACCAGGCTCTCAGCGCCTCATGATAGCTCCCCTTCATCTGCTTTGTCGAGGCCAGGCCCCTCCAGCTTCGCTCTTCATACGGATTTGCGAGCACAAGCGAAGAGAAGAGAGCATCGGCCTGCTCGAAATTACCAGCGAGGTAGCAGCCGTATCCCATAGAGTAGAGTTCTTGCGTATCTGAACCTATCCGAATAAAATTCCCGTCGATATTTCGGCCATTTTGGCCAAATCTCCTAACTTTTTCCTCGGCTGTAGTTTCTCCAATACTGCCTTCGGAAAAATTTAGGAGATTTGTCTCAAAATCTTCCGAAATCTCATAGGGCATTTTATTCGGATAGGTTCTTGTCACGTTCTTATCCTGCAACCTGTTTTCTTACCGCATAGGTGGTAGATTCGCTGTAGAGCTTTACGATCGCTGCGATGATCTCATGCACCTTATTATTATCGCTAAACCACTGCTGCTGTTTCTGGTTTTCGGGGTCGAAGCTCGCAAACAGTCTCTTTTGTAGATTGACCAGCTTCTGCTTCTCAAGAGACCAGTGCTCTGGAGTGAAGTCGTGGAAGTTCTCCATGAAGTCGTGGAAGTTGAGATCTGGAAAGGTCTCATTGATCGCATACACGGTGTCTAGAAGCTTGGTCTGGTTGACCTCTTTCTTCTGCGATAGGTCGATCATGAGAGTCATCATCTCATCGGTGATTTTGAGCTGATTTGTCGTCTCTCTCTGTCTCTGGCTACCATCTAAGATGAGCTGCATCTGGTGCGACTCATACTGGTTACCGAGTTCGATGAGTAGATAAGCGGGATGTGGTCCTGATAAGTAGTCGCGAGAGGAAGCTTCAATTACTTGAACTGACATGAAATTCTCCGTGTGCGACATAAATGTTACAACACACGCAACTTTTTCTAAACAAAATTCACGCTTAGTAATTCTTATTCCACTTAAGTGTGAACTTGCCCTCTTCCTCTTCTTGTGTTTCTGCGATGAGGACGAATCCGTTTTTCAGATCGACCTCAACTTGTACCTGGCTGGATGAGGTTCCTTGCACGAGAGTGACGAGCACTCCGCGCGTGAGGTATTTTCCAATCTGCACAGAGACGCTGTCGCTGCCCTCTTGTCCTGAGATGATGCTAAGCCTGTCGACGCCCAAGCTCTTGCGGATCGCCTCGAGCACGTTAGGTCCTGCTCCACCCGACATCGAGACGATCGTCTGAGCGATCTGTATCGCTTGAAAAGGAGAGATCTCTGAGATGTCTTTATTAAAGAGGATAAGCGAGAGCAGGGAGCTAGTCGGAAGGTGGGGGAGAGATTCGAAGGTCAGTGTGGGGGAGAGAACGGGCCCTCTAAGGTGGGCAAATATCGTCGTCTCATTCAGTGCAAGGGTACCCGTAAGATTGAGATGCGAGGAGAGGTTGGCCTTATCTGTAAATGCGACCTCTCCCTGTGTCAGTTCGAACACCTTGCCGGCGAACTCATACTCTCCTTTCACCAGAGTCAAAGTCCCCGATCCAGTGAAGATCATGTTAGTTCCCTTGAGGTGCACGTCTCCCTGCCACTCAGAGTTTAACCCCTTTCCTCTGATGTAGATCTTGCCAGGCGCCGAGAGATTAAGGTCGAGCTTGAGAGGGAAGATGGGCGGCAGATCAAAGGCCTGAATGTGTGGAGGTTCATTGATAAATGTCATTGGAAGCACAGGAAGATCCATGGGAAGTCTCTCAGGAATATTTAGGTTTGCCTGGGCAATATTCAGAGTTCCTTTAACGAGAGCTCCATTCAGATCTCCCTCCATGACAACAGGCCCTGTAAATTGAGCGCTAATCGTATCGAAGTTGATAAATCGACAAGCAGTTAAGTCCGCCTCAAAGCGGTAGGGGAAGCGCTTATCAGGTTGGAGGTAGACCACTCCTCTTGCATCGATCGTGCCTCCCTGTGCGTCTTTGCCCTTTGCAAATAGAATATCCAGAGACCTTCCGCTGGCAGATGCCGCTGCTGAGATCTCTCTTAAGTCTGTGCCGATGAAGTAGTTCTCATAAGAGCCATTTTCTACTTCAATACTCCCGAACAGGCGAGGGGAGGCGAGTGTATGAGAGAGAAAGAGCCTAGCCGAGAGTTTGCCTGTAGCTCTCTGGGTGTGCGCACTCATAAAGTCGAAGATCTCTTCCACTTCACCTTCAACGGTGAGCTCGCTTGCAATCGGTTTCTCGCGATTGATCCTGATAAAGTAGGGTGAGAGTCCATACTCGAGTGGCAGCGTTGCTGTCAGCTCTAAGAACTGCTCGCCATTTGCGCGCAAATGGGCGTGAACTTGAAGCTGATTGGAATCGACATTGGCAAGAAGTGTTCCCTTTGTGCGCAGAGGATCCCTCTTCCCTTGCTGAGATAGGACCGCCTCTTCTAACACGAGACTTGCTCTGCCTTCGATCTTCTCTCGAGTTCCTTGCAGATAGCCATCAAAGGTCGCAGGCCCTTTAAATGTCACCTTGGGAAGAGCGAGGAGTTCAAGAGGAAAGTGTTCTGCCGCAAGGCGAATTGAGCTCTGCTGCTCATTTAACAGTAGATCTCCTTCTAAAAATCCCTGGCCGCCATGAAGCTTGAAATCTGAAACTTTAAACGTCTCTCCTCCAAAAGCACAAGTAAACGGCTGTTTGAGGAAGAAGGCATTTTTCCTCATGAAGCCAGATAGTTTTTCCATCGTTAGCTCTACGCCTTCGGGTGCGCTCTTCCATTTGCCAGCTGCATTCAGCTCGAAAGACTCCTCCCACTCTCCTGCGGAGCTCACTTCAAAGCTTCCAGCCTCCTCTTCAAAGCTTGTGCTTGCAGAAAGAGAGCTAATTTTCGCGTCGCGGTAACGGAGCTGCTCCGCTTCAATTGTGGCAACAGCTGCCGGATTACCAAAGAGGTGGCTCGCTTTGCCGTCGATCGAAAGATCGGTCGCCTGTAAGGCCCCTACATGAAGCTCTCTCAATTGGAGGTGCAATTGCAACTGCTGACCGAGCTCTCTGCTCGTCCCATCGTCAATTGCAGAGATAAAACGGCACTCTAAACCGGCGCTGCCTTCAAGAGCTGCTTTGGGAAAGAGAGGTCTAAAGTGGCTCAGATTGAGTGAGTGGCCAAAAAGAGATCCGCTCATTGCAATCGGAGCAAGATGCAGACTTAAGCTCCCTCCCAGCTGCGTCTCAGGAGCTCTGATCAAGATCTCCTCGAAGTTTAAGGCTCCCTCTCTTGTTAAATTAAATAGGGACTCTGCAGAGATAAGAAGAGAGGAGTGCTTCGCTGTGAGATCGACCCTTCCTCTCCAGATCTCATCGCTCTGTGTGGCGGTTACTTGTGCGGATATCGGGAGGATTAATCCACCTACAACCCTAAAATTGGAACTCTCGAGCCGCCCCTCCAGCTTTCCCTCACTAATAACCACTTTCGACTGCATTGAGCCTTGAAAAGGGGATAGGAGCTTCAAGTCGGGGATCTCAAATGAGAGCGCTCCTTCTTGAATTTTTCTATCGATCAGCAGGAGATTCTCTCCGCGCGCTTTTCCAATTTGACTCTCAAGCTCAAGACTTGCGACTTTAACCTGCATCCTCTTCTCAGGAATTAAGGTGAATGATGAGGCCGCATGCCAGGGAAGCGAGAGCTTTTCATTTTGAGGAAGAGTGAAAAATGGCGAGAGCAGCTCGGTCTCATTTAGGTCGATGGTGAGATTTCCCGAGATCTCCTCTCTCTGACCTTGTAGAAAGAGTGAAGCCGAGTTTGTGCCGCTAAGTTTAAATAGAAGGGAGAAGAACCTTCCTCTGTTTTTTATAAGCACATTTGCGCTTAAATCATAAGATGCACTCTTATCTGATGCTCTATTTACAACTTGGAAGTGTGGTGCTTTCAAGGTTCTGATGCGTATGTTCCATGGAAGAGAGGAGAGCGAAGTAAGAGCCTCTCTCATCTGCTCTTCTGCAGGCACATCTGAGGCTTTGGAAAAAGAGAGAACCCCCTCTCTGATGAGCAGAGAGTTAATTGAAACAGCGCGCCTAAAGAGCGCAAAAAAATCAAAGCCGATCTCCGCTTTCTCAATCTTTAAGCTCTCGCTCTCGCTCCACTTCAAAACAATCTTATGGATCGTCCAGCTGAAGGGGAGACCCCCTTCGATCGATTCAATTGAGAGATCTACCCCCTTCTCTTTTGCGTAGGCTGTTGCAACTTTGCGGATCTTCTCTCGCACGCTCTCGGTTTGAAGCGATGCAAAAAAGACGCTGATCAGCAGGAAGATAGATCCCACTCCAATTGCGGATATTGCGAGTAGTCGCCTGCGGAATTTTCTAGTTTTTTTCATAGTGTTAGAACATCTGTCCTATGCTTACAAAAAGTCGGTATTTCGAATCGAGACCTTTTCTGCGATTCAAGGGAACGCCCACGTCAAAACGCAGTGGGCCGATAAAGGAGAAGATACGCACGCCGAGCCCCACAGATTTTCTCCACTTGCCTCTGAAGGTAGGGAGCATTGTGCGGTAGACATTACCCGCATCAAAAAAGGGAACCAGGCCGATCGATTTGCTCACGCGAAAGCGCGTCTCCAGAGTGTAGTAGACTGCAGATCTTCCTCCAATCGGCTTGTGATGGTGAAAGAGGGGGCTCACAGTTAGATACTTGTATCCGCGGAGATCCTCTTCCGACCCTCCCAAGAAGCGTTTAGGTACTGGCACATCGTCGAGTCCTCCACTAAAGATCGATCCCAGCGTGACCTTCTGAGCCAGAACTACTTTTCTGTTTTTTGTGAGAGGCAAGTAGACGCTCTGGATCATCTCTTCATAAAGATAGAACTTTGCTGACCTTCGAACATTCACAGTTGGCGTAGCAATATACTGCCAGGTAGCCCCAGAAGTTGGATCGAGAAGATCATCCGCCGAGCTCCAGCGGAAGTAGAGAGGGAGTTCAAATAGAGGAAAGTTCCCATTCTCTACGCTATCGCGCACGATTAACTCCTCTCCTTTTAAACCGATAGAGGCGCGGAAGCGCTCGCCAAACTTGCGCTCGATGCGCCCCAGTAGGTTGTAGGAGCGCTCCGAGTAGGCGGTGATCGACTCATGCATCGCTTGCGCTTGTCCCACAAACTCCTGGTGTGGGTTGTGGAAGTCGGGGATGTTGTAGGTCGCCATGCCGGAGTGGCTAATGCGCGTTACCTCTCCGTGGATGCTTAGCTTTCTTCCAAGTCCGTTGATGTTGCGATGCTCCCAACCGAAGGTTCCGCCCGGTCCGAATACCGTCTGGTAGCTGATACCCACATGGACGCTTCGATGCTTATTCTCGGTGACATCTATCCGCATTGGAAGCTCACCCGCCTCATTTAAAGCATCCTCATGCGTAATCATGACAGCACTGAAGAGCCCCGTATCCAGAAGAGCGCTTTGAGTTCTCTCCACCTTCGTGTCCTGGTAGAGATCTCCCTGCTTCCAGAGGATCTTCTTTTCGATGAACTCGGGTCTTACCCGCCGCTGTCCAGAGAGCGATGGGAGGCCAAAATGGGTGAGGGGACCCGTATCCACTTTAACTAGGATCTCAACGCTCTTCTTCTCTCCATCAGCAACCATCTCCCGTTCAACAATTGATGCCAGGGGGTAGCCGCAATCTGCGAGAAGCTCCAGGATTTTTAGCTCGGCTTGCAGGATCTTTGGCGCCTCAGCACTCTTTCCTGGTGTCATCTCCAAAACTTCTGGAGAGATCTGAGTGCACTGGACGCACGCCTCAGGCACCCTGCAGTAGAGCCTCACCTCGTAGCTGCCGATCGTGTAGATCGGTCCTGGCTTGATGATCATGGTGACGCGCATCTCATCCATCACCTCTTCCATCCGCACAGTGACCGCAGCTTCATAGTAGCCGCGTCCATGCAGGACTTTGACGATGTCGGCAACGTCTGCGTCGGCGCGGTAGCGCAGGGCACCAAGTGAAGAGGGGCGATGTTTTTTTAAAGCGATGAGCTGCGAGACCTCTTTAACAGAGCGCAGCGCATCACTGTCATAGAGCCCCTCAAACTCGACAGAATAGGAGAGCTCTGCCGCATTTAGAAGCAGAGGAAGAGCGAGCAGAAGAGTAAAAAAAAGAGTGAGCGCTCGTTTCACAGATTGTTTTTTTAGATTTTGAGAGATTATACTCCAAGACTATGAGCATGACTGCAAGAAAAAAAAGCGAAGCCCTCTTTGAACGCGCCTGCAAAGTGATGCCAGGAGGGGTGAACTCTCCCGTGCGCGCCTTCTTCGGCCTGGAAATGACCCCGCTCGTCGTCCAGCGCGGATTGGGCGATAGGATCTGGGACGAAGATGAGCGAAGCTACATCGACTTCTGCAGCAGCTGGGGCTCTCTAATCTTGGGGCATGTCCACGCGGAAGTTGCAAAAGCTGCAATCTCGCAGATCAGCCTAGGCTCCTCATTTGGAATTACAACCGCCATCGAAGAGCGCTTTGCTACCCAGATCACAACCCACCTTCCTTCAATAGAAAAGCTCCGCTTCGTCTCTTCGGGAACCGAAGCGACAATGAGCGCCCTGCGCCTCGCGCGCGGATACACAGGAAAAGATCTCATCGTAAAGTTTGATGGTAACTACCACGGGCACGCCGACCACCTCCTCATCGGTGCAGGCTCAGGAGTGAGCTATCTTCCACCTGGCTCTGCCGGAGTGCCCGTAGAGATGGTTCGCTTTACCCGCTCCCTCCGCTATAACGACCTCTACTCCGTCCGCAAGTTCCTCTCCGAAAACTGCAATGTCGCGGCCGTTATTCTAGAGCCGATTGCCGCCAACATGGGCCTTGTGCCTGCTACCATCGAATTTCTGCAGATGCTACGCGAAGAGACGAGAAAGAGCGGGGCTCTTCTCATCTTCGACGAGGTAGTCACCGGTTTTAGAGTGGGACTCGGCGGAGTGCAAGAAGCCTCAGGCATCCAGCCCGACCTCACCTGCCTTGCGAAGATCATCGGAGGCGGCTTTCCTGCCGCGGCATTTGGAGGAAGAAGAGAGATCATGGACAGGCTTGCGCCACTCGGCGACGTCTATCAAGCCGGAACCCTCTCGGGGAATCCAGTAGCGATGGCCGCAGGTCTTGCTGTATTAAACGAACTTGAAAAGCCGGGTTTCTATCAGGAGCTCGAAAGAAAGACCCGCCTTCTAACGGACCCAATTGCAGAGCTCATCCGGAAGAAGAACATCAATGTTTACCTCGCTCAAAGAGGCTCGATGTTCTCTTTGTTTTTTGGAGTGAAGAGCGTCTCTTCAAAAGAGGATCTCAAAACGCTAGACCATGCGCAGTTCAGACGCTTCTTCTCCTTCCTCTTTGAACGGGGGATCTACCTCTCGCCATCGGCCTACGAGACCTGCTTCGTCTCGAGCGCGCACACAGAGGAGCACCTTCTCTACACTCAGCAGCAGATCTGCGACTTTTTAGGTAAGTTGTAGGAATATCCGTTTTGTCAGGCTAAGAAGGAGCTGTTCTACTCCGGTTAAAGGGGCGCTGTGTGCTCGTTGTTCCCCCTCGTTTTTAACAAATACGAGGTCCAGATAATCAATTAGCGACTGATCTTGGTCTATTCTCATTGCTGTAGAAGCGAACTTCATCGAGGCAAAATGGTGGATTACCTCATCGTTGCCTTCAGGACGAGATATAATAAGCCTTCGGCCTTTTAAGCTTGCAAATGCTTCCGTATTGTTTAGCCCAGCCCATCCCGTCCAGCGGATCCCTGCTGCTGCTGCGGAGGCGATGACTCCATCACCCCAGAAGTATTGTACGGTAGTGTCCAGCTTGCAGAACGAGCGCTCGTGGACGATGCCAACTGGCTCTGTAGGATTCTCTGCTTGAATGCGCGCAGCAGCGAGAGTTCCGTATGAAGCTCCTAACGACATTCCGTGAAGAAGAATATGTCTTGGTTGAATGCGCATCACATCCATTCCATAACGAAAGGCGGTGTAGGCGTCTTGGGCAAGCCCTTCAGCGGAAGGAGAGCCTGTGCTGTCGCCGCTGCCGCGCGGATTAAAAGAGAGTGTGGGGACCCCTAACGCTAGTGCCTCATTTACGTAACGTACTAAAGCGTACTCGTAATAGACGGCATTGCCTCCTGTGTGAATAAGAAGACGGTCTCTTCGCGCACCGTTTGGAATAAAGAGCGCCCCGTCAAGAGTGCACCCATCTTGAGTGACGAGTGTGAGTCTCTGGATGCTTCCCAATCCCTTGTTCTGAACCTGAGAAAAAACGTCATCTCTCTTCGCGCTTCTATCAGTTGAACCTCCAAAAAATGGTCCTGCAGAAACAAGCATAAAGATGTTTGCTCCCCATACCACAATTACTGGAAGAATGAGAGCTGTACAGATGAGGGTAAATAGTAGATCCAGCGCCCAATGGTTCTGAAAATTAAAAGCAAAGTAGAGAAAAATCTCAACAGGTGCAACCAGCGGACTGAAGAGAATAGCGAAAACTGTCAGCACAACTCTAAAAGTGTCCATGTTAAAGGAGGTCATGAGAACAAACTTGCCAGCGACCCAGTGAACTGCGGATTGCGCGATGTCGTGCAAGAGCGGAAGGACGAGCAGCGTCCTTAAAACGAAGGTCCCAACTCTCCAAGCTGTCTCTTCCCAGGGCTCTGAAGGGCCCGGAGGGCACTCATAACGAGCAGCTGGTAGTACAACTGGAGCTTGAATAGGTGCTAATGCAGTAGTAGTCATAGTGCGTCAATTATAACAATTCTGCTTCTAAAAAATAATAATTAAAATTATTATTAGTATTTTAAAGTGGTTTTTGCGAGCTAGTTTTGTTAATTGATTTTTTTATTGAGTCAAATATCATCTTTTAATGTAAAATAGACGTCAAGTTTATTTAATTTTAGGTGATAAAGATGAGCTGCTGTAGCCTCCCTATTACATCCTGTCTTCCTAGCTGCATCGTGGGCGATGCTCCCCATTGGAAGGAGGTCGACTTTTACAAGCTTGATGCAAATGGCGATAGAGTTCTGCTCTCAGGGACAAAGACAAATTCAGATGGAAGCAGAGAGCTTGTGCTAAAGTATCTAGAAGATTGTCACACGGGGGATCTCTACTCTTTTAAAGATGGGGAGCCGATGATTGTTTTAAAGAGCTCACTTATCTTTATCTTTAATCCATTATATTGTGCAGGCGACTTCATGTTTGCACTCGTTCGCCTGGTCTATAATGTTGCCGAAGCGCTATTCAACACGATCAGCCTTCTCAATCGGGACTACTACAGTGAAGGGCTAGGCTCAGCTCTCGTGGGTTTTCTGCCTCATCTTGCGGAAGAGGTGGTTAATGAAGCCTGGCCTACTGTGCGCCATATTCTTGTTGCTCCTCTCTTCTTTTTAATGAATCAGACAGGGGCGCTTGTCGGTTTTTTCTCTCAATATGATGGAAGGAAGATTATCGTTGCGGCACAAAGGCTTCTTTTTAATGGCGCGACACATAAACAGGATTTTCGCTATCCAGCCGAAGCAAAAAGAATTTATGGGGGTGAAAGTGAGGAGTATAAACAAGCCTTAGCTATACCGCTCAAAGACAAGGTCTTCTTTATGGCCTTGTGTTTTATGCCCTCCCAGCATACCACTGAAAAGATCCGTTCAGCTGATGGAACCGAACGAAATAAATTCGAGCGCAGAGCAGAAGGCGTAATTTATTAATTGTTAGACAAATCGAGCTCTTCGGTGTATATCCCACTGAGATATGAACCATCGATTATCTGTTGAGTTTCACCACTTAGCGCACACCTGCCAAGAGAAGGATCTCACTTTAAAAGAGCTTGTGGGGCTTCTGCATACCCGGACTCAGGCGCTAATCACGCTGGTTCTCTCACTTCCCTTTGTTCTCTTTGTTCCCATTCCAGGTCTTTCAATCCTTTTCGGTATCTTCATCTGTTTCAATGGAATCAGAATTGCTAAGGGAACGTCTCTCTGGTTTCCTCGTTTTCTTTTAAAACGCAAGATGAGCGGTGCGACCTTAGCAAAAGGGTTTCGCACAGCTGCAAGGGTGATGAAACGCGCTGAGAAGCTAATAAAGCCGCGCGGGAAGTTTCTTGTGAGACATCCGCATCTTCAAATTTTACACGGGGTGATGCTCGCTGTATGCGGCTTTTTTCTAGCTCTGCCGCTCCCGCCTGGCACCAACTTTCTGCCAGGGCTTACAACAGCGCTCGTTTCAATTGGCATCATGGAGGAGGATGGACTCTTTATCGTCCTCAGCTACATCTTTTTTGTTCTGACGCTCGCCTTCTTTACCATCTTGCCCTTCTATGGCATCCAAGAGCTCTTCTCCACCTTCAAAAAAACCTAGCCTGTCCGAAGCTTTTTTTGGAGTGCGGCGACTCGGCGCCGCTTTTCTCGAGATCGCCTCGGCGATCTCTCTTAATTTCAAATAAATATGATAAGAAGCGTTCTTGCTAGAAAAAATCGACAGGTCGATTTTAAGAAAAGCGGCGCCGAGTCGCCGCACTCCAAAAAAGAGTTTTTTAAGGGGGTTAGTCGAGTTCTGGAGGGAGTTCGATGTCTGCGAGTCTGCGCACTTCCAGCTGCGACTCTGCGATAAGAACCTGCTTTCCTTGAACTTCGATGAGGTAGAGAACAGACTTCTGGCTTAGGGGGCGTCTTTCGAGGATTTTAATCGACTGACCAGATGCGCTCCCAGCTTTGCCAGAACCCAGCTTCTTCAGCATCCAGACTGTCAGAATAATCAAGACGATTAAGCCGAGCAGGGTGAGCAGCATCTTTCCGAGGGCATACTCATATGTCGGTGTTTCTGGAATGGTTTCATCCGGAGTCTGATCCAAGGATGGCACTGTAGGTTGACCTGGAACTGGAGGCTGCTTTGTTGGAGCAAGAGCTGGTGGATTGGCAGGGGCTTTAGATGGCGCATCTGCATACGCAACTAGAGAAAAACAGATCGCAATCAGAACTAAACCAAATTTGCGCATAAATAGACTCCTGAATGTTTTTTGCTCAAAATAGCATGAAGCTTATTTAAAGTGAGAGAGAAGATCGGGCACCGGCACGGGCACGCACACGTTCACGAAAGAGAGAAAGGGCATCGGGAAGAGAGGAGCAGGCACGGGCACGCACACGGTCTCGTTTACGAAAGAGAGAAGAAGAGTAGACTCTCTCTTTCTTTTTCTTTCGTGAACGTGTGCGTGCCCGTGCCGGTGCCCGATCTTTTCTTCTTCTTTTCCTTCTCTATTCTTAGAGGAGGGTGGGGCTGTCGACGGAGATGCCCATCGCGTGCATTCCGTTATCCACGTAGAGTGTTACACCGGTGATTGCAGACGCAGCAGGGGAGACTAGGAATGCAGCACTCGCACCGACCTCTTCGGCGAGCATCTCTTTTACAAGAGGAGCGTTCGCGCGCGAATAGTCGATCATCTTTTCAATGAAGCCGATCGCTTTTGCAGCGCGGCTGCGCAGAGGTCCTGCGGAGATTGTATTAACTCGGAGGTTCCACTTGCGGCCAGCTTCCCACGCGAGCACGCGTGTGTCGCTCTCAAGAGCAGCTTTTGCCGAGCTCATGCCGCCGCCATATCCAGGCACGACGCGCTCAGAGGCGATGTAGGTGAGTGAAAGTGCAGAGCCGCCTTCAGCCATGTGGGGACCGAAGTGGGCCACGAGGCTAACAAAAGAGTAGGATGAGGAGCTCATTGCAGAGAGGTAGCCCGCTCTAGAGGTCTCCATGAGGGGCTTCTTTACTTCTGGTGCGTTCGCAAGAGCGTGAACGAGAATATCGATCTTGCCGAAGTCTTTTGCTACAGCTGCAGCCACTTCTGAGATCGTGTAGTTTGAGGCGTCCTGATAGCGCTTGTTTTCACGGATATCTTGAGGAACGTCTTCAGGCTTGTCAAATGCGGCATCGAGAGCGTAGAGCTTAGAATACTCCATCATCTTCCCGCTTGATAGCATGCGCGATTCGTCGAATTTGCCTTGAGACCAAGCTGTGGTAAAAATTCTTAGGAGGGGAGTCCATGTGCCGATGATGATCTCAGCGCCCTGCTCTGCTAGCTCTTTAGCGATGGCCCAGCCATATCCCTGGTCGTCACCGATTCCTGCGATAAAAGCCTTTTTGCCCTTTAGGTTTTTCATAAGCACGATCTCCCACAATTAAAATAAATAGTGTGCAAGAGCATAGCAAAAAGGGGAGAATAATACCAATTACTTCTGCTTTTTCAGCATAAGACGCCTCCACCCCTCGGCGGTCATGATTCTGCCGGGAGCAAAGGGTTTTACTCGTTCAAAGGTAGGTGGAGCCTCTTCTTTTGGAGCAGCTGCAGGCTTCGCTTTTGGAGCTGCTTTTTTAGGCTCTGCTTTTTTAGGTGCTGCAGTGCGGCCAATAAGTTTTTTTGCGGTTTTTTTGAATTTGCCAAACATAGTTTTTTCTCTTTTCTTTAGATTCTATGTCGCAAAACGGCTAGGTGTCAATAATTTACTTTACTTTGCCAATAGAGATCTCTCTGGAGTATACCATTCTTTTAAAGCAGAGGAGTTGAAAATGACAGAGGTTGAAATCGTCTACGAGGGTGGTTTGCGGACGCGCTGCGTGCATGAAGAGAGCGGCGAGGCCCTCCGTACAGATGCGCCGAAGGACAACCAGGGAAAAGGGGAGTTCTTCTCTCCAACAGACCTCATAGGAGTGGCTCTCGGCTCTTGCATCCTCACAATCATGGGCATCTATGCGAAGCGCCACAACTTAGATCTCACTGGAACCAAGGTCAATGTCTCGAAGGAGATGAAGAGCGGCCCGAGAAGGATCGGCAAGATCACACTCAACTTCACCTCGCCTCACAAATTTGATGCAGAGGTGCAAAAACAGCTAGAAAAAGCCGCCACCGAGTGTCCTGTGCACGCCAGTCTCCATCCAGATTTGGAGCAGATCGTAACATTTGAGTGGGGGAAGTCTTGAAATACCAGAGCGCTAGTGCATTCGAGAAGCACTTAAAAGAGGCCTTTCCTGGGAACCTCTCCCTGGCCTACATGGTTGTCTGTCCCGATGCAGTAGAGCGTATGGATCTGCTTGAAAAAGTCGCAACTCTTGCGATGAATGGAGGGGGAGAGCAGCGCACCTTTCGATTAGATGAGAAGCAGAGCTTTGAAAGCTGCTTTGAACTGCTTGAAAGCAGGCCCCTTTTTGGAAGCCACTGGGTTCTTATTCTCGATGGTGTTGAGCAGTTAAAAAAAGCTGAGATGGAGAGGCTCTCACTCTACCTGGAGAAGCCAGCTCCTTTCGTCTATCTGATCATGGGAGCTTCTCAACTTCCTGCCCAAGCAGGCTTCTACCAGCAGGCAAAAAAAGAGCTAATTCTGCTCGATATGAGCGGTGAGAAGCCTTGGGAGAAGAAGAAGCGAGTGAAAGAGTGGCTCGTCTCGGAAGCTGCTGCGGAGAAGAAGACCCTTTTTGAAGATGCCGCTCTTCTTCTTATCGATAGCCAGGGAGTGGAGAGAGGAGTGCTCACCCAAGAGCTCTTTAAGCTGATCACTTTTGTCGGAGAGCGCAAGAGCATCACTCTCTCTGATGTGCAGACGATGACCGCAAAGGCTCAATCGGCAGGTCTCTGGAAGCTCGCAGAGAGCCTCGTTTGGGAAGAAGAGCCTCTGCCTCGACAGCCCATTGAAGATCTATCTGCACTCATTGCCATGACATCATTTTTGCGCAATCAGCTGGATATCGGCCTTCGCCTGAGCTCGTTAATTGCAAAAGGCTGCTCGCCGAGTGAGATCGCAGGCCACTTTCCAGCGCTTAGGCCCCAGGCCTTCGATCGTTGTTATGCTGTAGCAAGACGCAGGCAGCTCGACTTTTTTGCTCAGGCGCAAGTTTTGACCTTTGAAATTGAACTCGATGCAAAAAACCAGCCCCCATCAGCAGAACTCCTCTGGGATATGCTGATCTCAAAAATCACCTACTTGAAGGCAAAGCATGCTTCTCCTCCTTCCAAATCTTCTAGATGAGACGACCTCTGTAGCTCAGCTGCTTCCAGCTAGCGTAGGAGAGGCTGTAAGGACAATTCAAGGATTGATAGCCGAGAGTGAAAAGGGGGGTAGAGCCTATTTGAAGCTCTTTGGAGTTGCACCTCAGAAGATGCCCATCCGAGTTCTAAGCGAACACACAACCAAAGAAGAGCTCGATGAGCTCCTATCGCTTCTTAAAAAGGGTGAGAGGTGGGGACTTGTTTCCGATTGCGGTCTTCCATGCCTCGCAGACCCTGGAGCAGACCTCGTCCTTCGCGCGCGCCAGATGAACCTGCCTATACAAGCCTTCGTCGGCCCCTCATCTATTACGCTCGCCCTCATGCTCTCAGGCCTCTCAGGACAAAAGTTTACCTTCCACGGTTATCTCGAGCGTGAAGAGGAGAAGCTCTCGCGCCAGATCCGCGCTTTAGAAAAGCTCTCAGCTCAAGAAAAAGAGACTCAGCTCTGTATCGAAGCCCCCTACCGGAGTCCCAAGCTTCTCGGGCAGCTGCTTCAACACCTCAGCGATAAGACGCTCCTCTCCGTTGCCTGGGATCTGACACTTCCCACCGAGACCGTCATCACCCAGCCTGTTTCCGTCTGGAAGAAGAAGCCCCTTCCCGACCTTACAAAAAAGCCCGCCATCTTCCTCTTCTTCTCAAATTAAGCGCATGAAAATTAAAGAACTCCTTCCTAAAGAAAGGAGATTCTCTTCGGCTTAAGGATAAAAGAGAATATGAATCCCGCCTAGACTCGGTCCTGAAGAGCCGAGATTGCGGCGAGGGGCAGTTCAATTGTAGTTGATTGCACCTGCCACAATTTTAGTAAAAGTGTTTAGGCTTGAGATAAATTTTTTGTTGTTTGAAAGTGAGTTTTTAAAAAAGAACTCACGGGAGAACTGCGATGCTAAAGAAGAAACAATTTCCTAAAGGTTTTCATAGAGAGATCACAACTGCTCGATTTGCGAGATCGAGCATCTGCTTTTTTACAGCCTCTTTTTGTTGTTTCTCTCTCTCTTTGCAGGCTGCAACATTTATTACCGTTGATCATCAATTTGACGGCGGCGTATTGGATGTGGGAAGTCTGAGCTGGGCGATCGACCAAGCGAACAATACGGCAGGTGACAACATTATCGATTTTTCAGTGCCTACTGTTTCTCTCGGAGGGTCTCTACCTATTATCGATCCCATTTCTACCGTCATCTCATATACTATCGAAGGTGGATCGGGTGTAACGATCGATGCGCAATCTAATGGCCAAGTTTTTTTCGTTAATCATAGCACAGTGGCAAACCCCATCGTTTTGAATAATCTAACGGTTCAAAATGGATTGAGCCAGGGTGGTACTGCTAACTTACCTGTCATTCCTCCAGGTGGCAATAATGCGGGAGGTGCCCTGGGAGCGGGAGGAGCTTTATTTGTAAACAGCGGTGCTGATGTTGAGATATCTAATTTCATCTTTGATAGTAACGCGGCCGTAGGGGGTAATGGCGGTGATGGTAATGCTGCTGGCTTCATTAAAGGAGGAGGAGGCGGTGGCGGATTTAATCTAGCGAGTGGTGGGATTGTTTTTGAGAGAGGCGGCGTCACAGCTACCAATGCTGGTGCTGGTGGTGGTGGATTTGGGGTAGATGGAAGTGGTGGTTCGGCTTTTTTGCTACCAGGAGCTGGAGGAGCGCCGAAAGGCGGAACAGGGGGAGGGGGATTCAATGACCCGGGGGTTGATTCAATGAATTCTACGGATGGCACCAATGGTGGTGGTCCAAGCCCTGGTGCCGGTGGTACGACTCTCGGAACAGTAAATGGTGGTGCGGGAGGAGTGTTTAGTGGCGGCGGCGGCGGTGCTTTTGATGCCGACAATGGCGGAGTTGGCGGTGCGGGTGGAGATTTTGGTGGAGGCGGCGGCGGTGGCGGTGCTTCTAATCCATCTGGGGTTGGTGGTGACGGAGGGCCAGGTGGAGACTTTGGTGGCGGCGGAGGTGGCGGCGCTGTAGACCTTGGCGGTGGGGCATGTGGAAGTGGAGGAGCTGGAGGCTTCGGTGGTGGTGGAGGTGGTGGCGCTAGTAATTTTAACGCATTACTGGCAGTTCAAGGTGGCAACGGCGGAGCGGGCGGTTTTGGAGGAGGAGGTGGTGGTGCCGGTTTTTCAGGTGGAGTCCAAGGATTAGCTGGGCCCGGTGGTAGTGGCGGTGGTGATGGAACGGCAGCAAGTGTCATTCCGAATGTCTCTGGTGCAGGCGGCGGTGGTGCGGGATTTGGCGGGGCTGTTTTTGTAAGACAGGGCGGAACGTTAACTACCAATGGACTTACCCTAAATAATAACACGGTCACCGGTGGCACTGGAGGCACTAGCGGCGCAAGTTCAGCGGGAAATGGTGACGCCGATGGGCAAGACTTTTATCTGATGACCGGCAGTACAACAACAGTCAATGTTAGCGATAGCCTTACTGAGCAGTTTTTTGTTGCGGGTTTCGATAGCACCAATAACGGGGGTACGCTAAACAAAACAGGCACGGGGAGTTTTAAGCTTCAATTACAAAATGCAAACTCATACAACGGCGATATCATTGTCAATGAAGGGACCTTTATTTTGGACAACTTCATCCCCAGCTTCTTCACCATAAATTCTGCAGGGACCCTTACCGGTAACGGTACTGCTAGTGCAATATTAAACTCTGGGAATGTAAGTCCTGGCTTAGGCCTGCTGACAGTTACCAATTTATATCAACAAACTTCGAGTGGAACATACACCGTAGACGTTGCGACCAGCTCTTCATTTAGCTCTATCAGCGCAGGTAGTGCAACGCTTAACGGGAAACTAAAAGTCGTGGCATCGCCTGGTTTCAACGTCCCGCTTGGAGAAAAACTGACAATTCTCACTACTTCTAGTTCTAGTATTTCGGGGACCTTTTCCGATGTGCAGGGTGTAAACCTTCCCGATTCTTTCATACCGATGGTCTCGTATCTTCCAAATAGCGTTCAACTTTTCTTTGGTCTACGTCCAACTTCAGCAAGTTCTTCGTTGTCATCCTATGTTGGTGGCTTTCAACAAACAATTTTTTCATCGGTGAACCATATCAACATCCATTTGGAAATAGAGATGGAGAGATTGCGTAAGCGTTTCAGGAGCAATAAAGAGTCCAGCGAACCTGTAGCTCTTTCTTCCAAATGGGATCAGGGCGTCCTTTTGGCTTCGAATAAAAATGAGATCGTCTTAAATCCGCAAGTCCCAGAAAAGCAAGAGCAGCTAAGACGTGTTATTGTCTCTCCTACGCAAGAAAGACGCTGGAACTTTTATGCAGGACCACTTGGCACCATCGGCGATGTGCAATCTAGACATAAACAACCGGGATTTGATTACTGGTCGGCGGGTGCTCTTGTCGGCTTCGACTATGCCTTTTCTCAAGTAGGAGTAGGATTGCTCGCCGATTATGAGAAAATCCATGCCGATGTCGACCATCATTGGGGGAAGTTCGATATTGATGAAGCGCACGCTAGTCTCTATGCTACCTATGCCCCATCCCGCCTGCCAGAGCTTGCCTTTAACGGTATCGTCGGAGGTAGTTATGAATGGTACGATATCCGTCGTAATGTGAACTCCTCTAATACCGCTGAAGGTAGTCCGCACGGAAACGAGTATGATCTTCTCTTTGGAGTAGAGTATGCTTTAGCACATAGACAGATCAAAAAAATGCCGAAGAAGTTAGAGGTAATTCCTCTTGCAAATCTTCAGTACATCCATCTTCAAGTAGATGACTATAAAGAACATGGTGCTGGCGATTCTGATTTGTCGTTTAGGCAGCAAAAAGCAAAATCTCTGCGCTCCACCTTAGGTACAAGAATTAACTATAGTTGGGAAAGCACTAACCTTGTTTTCACACCGGAAATTAATTTGGGCTGGCAAAGGGAATATTTAGATAAGCATCGCTCTTTGCATTTTACTCCAATAAGCGTGGCCGGCCCCATTTCTTCTATTGGAATCAAAGGTGCTGGACGTAACACGGCTCTAGCTGGCATTGATCTTTTATTCACCCTTTATAAGAGATACGGGATCGAGGCGAGCTATGATTTTGAATGGAATGAGCTCTTCCAAGATCATTTTTTCTATACGGGATTTAATGTTCGTTTTTAGAGAGCCGAAAGGATTTGTGGATGGTCTTTAACAGTCTCTAAGCCCCGACTTTTTCTTTCGGGGTTTTGTGCTCTTCTTTGCACTCCACGAGCTCTGGCTTTTTGCTGGAGCCTGTTTTGTCTATCGAGGCGTCGAATCTTTTAATGAGCTTAGCGAGCTCTTTTCTCCAGGGGTGGTCGTTGGATTTGGAGCTGCCGCTCTGCTTTCTTCGTTTGGCCCACTCGCTCTCCCAGTCGGAGCTCTTCCAGGGTGCGGCGATCTCTTCAAGAGAGAGTTCAGAGCCCTCTTTAACACTTACTTTCACAAATTTAAAGCTCTCTTGAGCCGCTTTTCTTAACTCCTCGTTTTCAAATGTGTGGCAGAGTTTGAAAGCTCTTCGCACTTCTGAGTGGGTGAACTTCTCGTTAAGTTGCTTCTCTTTTGAGGTTAAGCTCTCGCTCGTGGCTTTATGCTTATTGCCGTCGATATCGATGCAGAAGAGGATGGGAATGAGCGGTAGGCCTAGCTTTTTTCTCGCGTAGTTTTCAAATACAATGTTGGTGAGGCCGGCTTTACAGCTACGGGCCATCTCTCTTTCGCTATAATCGACAGGTATGCGTGTGAGAATGCTGCCTTCAAGAGTTGTGAGCTTCTCGCTGCATACGATCTCTTCGGTTCCTATCATGAAATCGAAGACTTTTTTTATCTGGGTAGATGAAGGTAGAAGTCTTGCAATTTTCCCGTAATGACAGCTGCGGAAGCCATAGACCATCGCCTGTTTGCTGCTGCCGCAAATCTTAGAAACTGAAGAGGCGTTGAGAGTGAAGGTTGTTGCTGTCATATTAAAATTCAGTATCGAGTTTGAACATCTCTTCTTCACGGATTCGGATTCTCTCTTCCTCTTCTTTTTTTGAAGCGGCTTTGTGATCTTCTTTCCCTTCTTTTTTGTGCTCGACGTTCTCTTTACGCTCTTCGCGTTCACTTTTTTTCGATGAGTGTATTCCTAGTGAGTCGTGGAACTTGTCGATGAGTTTAGTGAGCTCTTTTCTCCAGGGAAAGTCGTTAGATTTAGAGCTGCCACCATGTTTTTTTCTCTTGGCCCACTTGCCCTCCCAGTCGGAGCTCTTCCAAGGGGCTGCGGCCTCTTCAAGTGCATACTCAGCGCCTTTGCCTGATTTAGCGTGCACCTTTACTTTTACAAATTTAAAACTCTCTTGAGCGACTCTTCTTATCTCCTCGTTTTCAAATGTATGGCAGAGCTTATAGGCCCTTCTGAGTTCTGAATGCGTAACGATCTCGTTTAATGTTTTTTCTTTTGAAGTGATGCTAGCGCTAGAAATTGGGTGCTTGTTGCCATCTACATCGATGCAAAAGAGGATGGGGATAATTGGAAGTCCCATCTTCTGTCTTCTGTAGTTTTCAAATACTAGATTTGTAAGACCAGCTTTGCAGGCGCGAGATATTGCGCGCTGTTCGTAATCGACAGACACGCGGGGAAGTTCATTGCCTTCACAGGTGACGAGCAACTCCTCATCGACAATGTACTCTTGGCCTATTCGCCAGTCGAAGACCTTTTTTATCTGAGTGAATGTGGGCAGAAGAGCTGTGATTTTAAGATAGAGGCAGTTGCCAAACCCATAGACCATAGCCTGTTTGCTGCTACTTCCGCAGATCTTTGAAACTGAAGAGCTGAAATCAACTGAAAGAGATGTCATAATTCCATATTAATTAATAATTTATAGAAATTATTATAATATAAAAACTATTTTAATTCAATTAAATAACATTAAATGAGTGATTCCGTAATTCGTTGATTGTTAGCTGTTTAGATCTAAAGAATTTCGGAGGCGACCGAGTCGTAGAAGAGGATGCCCTCTTCTGTGAGGTGGATTCTATCCCCTTGCTGGGATAGCCAGCCCTTGGCCATGAGCTCAGAGAGCCTAGCCAGGGCGTCAGGGGGCAGGGGAGCATGGCGAGTCTGAAACTCGCTAAGAGAGACGCCTCGCAGGAGGCGTAGCTCAACTGCAAGCAGTTCTAGTAGATTGTCGGGGTAGGTGAGCTTCTCTTCGAAATCGACTGGAGAGGAGCCCTGCTGTAAAAACTGGCTATATTTGCGAAGGTGGGCGATGTTTCTAAACCTCTTTCCCTCCCAATAGCTAAAGGCGGAGGGGCCAAAGCCTAAAAAGGGGCGGGCGGTCCAGTAGCCGACGTTGTGGACGGAGGCTTGCCCCTCTCTTGCGAACGCCGAAATCTCATACCGCTTAAGCCCCATCTCTTCTAGATGCGCAACTGCTGTCTGAAGGAGTTTTAAGCTCTCATCTTGAGAGGGGAGGAGGGGGACGAGCTGAGCTCGTTTTTTAAAGAAGATCGTCTCAGGCTCGATTGTGAGATTGTAGAGGGAGAGGTGGGTAATTGGCAGATCTCTTAACTCGCGGAGGGTCGCTTCAAGCGAGCTCACAGTCTGCTCGGGCGTGTCGTACATGAGGTCGACTGATAGGTTGGTGATGCCGGCGCGTTTAGCAGATGAAAGTGCGGAGAGGGCGTCCTCTTTTGCGTGGTTCCTTCCCAGAAGAAGCAGGGTGGGGGAGTGGAGCGACTGCAGCCCTAGGCTTAGCCTATTGATGCCGACTTCAGCAAAAGCCGCGAGCTTCTCTCCATCTTCAGGATTTGCTTCTATTGTGATTTCGCATGCAGGTGAGAGCTTAACGGAGCTTCTAATCCAATTTAGAACGGTGCCGATCGCCTTTGGTCCAAAAAGAGAGGGGGTTCCTCCTCCAAAGTAGATGGAGGTGATTTCGCAATCTACAAGCTGAGGCAGCCTCCACTTCCATTCGAGCTCGAGAGAGCGCAAGAGCTCTACCTTATACTCCTCCTTATCTGGCAACACATAGAAGTGGCAGTAGGGGCACTTGCGTCTGCAAAACGGGATGTGAAAATATAGGCTTATACCCTTCTTACCACTCACCGGAATCCGGGTCTTCTAGAATGCCGCGCTTCCAGCGGTTGCGGTCTGAAAATGGATCCTCTTCTTCCTCTTCCTCTTCGACGGGGGCAGCAGCTGCGGCGCCTTCGCCCTCTTCGCCTTCGGCTTCACTCTCTGTCTCTTCTCCCGAGCTAGTCTCCATCTCGAAGGATTCGGTCTCCATCTCGAGGCCAGCCTCTGTCATTCCCTCATCTCCGATCTCCATGTCGGGCATGCTAGCCTCTTGGAAGGCGGGTCTGCCGTGGGCGGGACGTTTTGGGGGGCCATACTCTTCGACCTCGCCGCTCTCTTTCAGGAAGCGGAGGCGCTCCTTCTCTTCGGCGATTCTATCTTGGAGCGCACGGATCTCTTCTTTGTGCTTCTCCATATCCTTTTTAGGGACGAGTCCGAGCTTGAGCCACTGCTGGAGATCTTGAATCTCAGTCTCAAGTTTTTTCAATCTTTCGCTTTTAATGTTCATCGCGTCTCTTTTCGTTATTTTCAATTTTGCATACTTCTTATGGTTTTTGCTCTTTTTTGACAAAGATAAAAGAGTGTAAAAAATTCTTTTAACAAACAAGGGGGAGTGTGCTATATACCGAATGGGGGTACTTCCATGAGCCAAGACGTCTTCTCATTTGCCAATTTAGCCAATCTTCCTGAGATTGAAGAGCTCTATGAAAAGTACCTGCGCGACCCTAAAAGTGTAGACCCCTCCTGGAAGCTCTTTTTCGATGGGATGCAGTTTGCCTCCTTTGGGCGCCAGCCTACCATTGCTGCCGCCGGTAGCTCTGACCTCCGCATCCACCTTCTCATCAACGCCTATCGCATTTACGGGCACTTAATGGCGCACGTTAACCCTCTTGCGACTGAAAAGCCCGCCCAGGTTCCCGAGCTAGACCTGCAGAAGCTGGGTTTTAAACAGGAGGAGCTGGAAAAACCCTTCCCGACAGCTGGCTTTTTAAAAGAGAAAGAGGCTCCGCTGAAAAAAATAGTTGAAGCTCTTGCAAACACCTACTGCCGCACCATCGGCATCGAGTATATGGATCTTGGCGAGAGCGCCGTTGAGAGTTGGCTTCAGCAGAGAATCGAGCCCAACTTCGAGCTGCGCCTGACTCCCGAAGAGAGAATCGACATTCTCCACCATTTGAATAAAGCCGAGATCTTTGAGTCGTTCATCCACACCAAATATGTGGGACAGAAGCGCTTCTCTCTAGAAGGCGCCGAGACGATGATCCCCCTACTGCTCGCCCTAATTGAAAAAGGGGCCGAAGAGGGGATAGAAGAGGCGGTTGTCGGGATGGCACACAGAGGCCGCTTAAACGTCCTAGCCAACATCTTGAACAAGTCCTACTCGATGATCTTCCATGAGTTTGAGGATCACTATACGCCGGATCTACTCGAGGGAACAGGCGACGTGAAATACCACAGGGGATTTAAGGGCGAGCTGCGCACAAAATCGGGCAAAGAGGTGCATGTCGCGTTAACTCCAAACCCAAGCCACCTGGAAGCTGTCGATCCGATCGTCGAAGGCCACGTGCGTGCCCTTCAAGAGCTTAAAAGAGATAAGGCGAAGAGGAAGACGGTTGTTCCTATTTTAGTTCACGGAGATGCAGCCCTTGCGGGACAGGGCGTTGTCTACGAGACGATTCAGCTCTCCCGCCTAAATGGCTATGGCACAAGCGGAACTGTCCATATCGTCATCAACAACCAGATCGGCTTTACCACTCTCCCGAAAGATAGTAGATCCACGCGCTACTGCACAGATATTGCAAAGGCGTTTGGAGCTCCCGTTTTCCACGTCAATGCCGAAGATCCCGAAGCGTGCGTTGCAGTTGCAAAACTTGCAATTGCACTCCGTCAGACTTTTGAATGCGACGTCTTCATCGACCTCATCGGCTACAGAAAATATGGACATAATGAGAGCGATGAGCCCACCTTTACGCAGCCGCTAGAGTACCAGCAGATTCAGAAGAGGCAGTCGATCCGTTCGATCTACCGAGAGCGGCTCATTCAAGAGGGGATCATCGATCAAACAAAGGCCGACTCCCTCGAAAAAGAGTTCAAAGAGGGCCTTCAGAAAGCGCTCGAGATGGTGCCGAAGAAAGCGGATTCGGAATCTGTTCAGCCTCCTGCTAAGGAGAATGGATCTGAAAAGGTAGAAACAAAGATCTCTGTTCAAGCGGCGCAAACCCTTGCAAAAACATTCTGCACCGTTCCCGAAGGGTTCAATATTCACCCTAAAGTTAAACGCCTACTTCAAGAGCGACTAGCTATGGTGGCAGACGCGACAAAACCGCAGATCGACTGGGGAATGGGAGAGCATCTCGCTTACGCCTCTCTTCTCGTTGAGGGCACTCATATCCGCATCTCAGGTCAAGATGTGCGCAGGGGGACCTTCTCGCATCGGCATGGGATGTGGATCGACAATCAGAATTCTAACAAGTACTTTCCACTCTCGCATCTTTCAAAGGATCAAGCGCTCTTCGACCTCTTCAACTCTGCGCTTTCAGAGTTTGCAACGCTTGGATTTGAGTTTGGCTACAGCCTCTTCTATCCCAACTCACTTACCATCTGGGAGGCGCAGTTTGGCGACTTCGCCAATGGCGCGCAGGTGATCATCGACCAGTTTCTCAGCTCATCGGAGCAGAAGTGGAACCATGGCTGCAACCTCACACTCTTTCTACCTCACGGCTATGAGGGGCAGGGGCCAGAGCACTCATCCGGAAGAATCGAAAGGTTTCTGCAGCTCTGTGGTGAGGAGAACATGCAGGTGGCAAACGTCACAACACCAGCTCAGCTCTTCCACCTTATCCGTCGTCAAGCAAAGCGCAAGGTGCAGAAGCCGCTGATCCTCTTCACTCCCAAGGCTCTACTGCGCCATCCACTGTGTGTTAGCTCGCTAAATGACTTTGCAGCAGGCGGCTTCGAGGAGATGCTCGATGATCCACGAGATCCAAAAAATCCGCGTCGGCTCATTCTCTGCTCTGGTAAGGTCTACTACGATCTAGTCGCTGAACGAGAAAAGAGAGCTGCTTTTGATGTTGCACTTGTGCGCATCGAACAGTTATATCCACTAAACAGCGAGCGCCTCAAACAACTAGTTGAAAAGTATAAAGGGTTTAAAGAGTGCTTCTGGGTGCAGGAAGAGCACCAGAACATGGGCGCTTGGGAGTACATCCGCGCGCATATCGACGACCAGTTAAATAACATGCGCGTCAATTATGTTGGTAGAGGCCGCAGTGCAGCAACAGCTGCTGGCTCCTACGCGCTCCACAAAAAGCAGCTCGCTCAGCTCCTCGAAGAAGCTTTTAGATAGCAAACAGTTTATGGTTTTTTTATTAAACATTATCAGAAGCCAAGATAGACATGTCGGATGGTGTGCGCTGACGCCACACCTCCCGCGACCACCTTGCGCTTCACCTCGCTTTGCCAAACCGTGTGCTCGAAAACAGAGTGGGCCACTGCCCTACCCTGCACGCCTTCGGCTTTTCTGTGCTACGGTTTTGCTGTGCGATCTGAATCGATCGGCTGCTCATGCGCTCATACCCCGCCGGACTAACGTCTCGGGTTGCGGGGCCCCTTTCGCGTCAATCGCAGGGCTAGGCAAAGAGTTTGAAGAGAAAGGTCTTCAGTCTCTTTATCTGCAACTGCGACTGGACGCGAAAGGGACCCACGACGAAGGAAGTGGGATGAGCGCCTCGAGCAGCCGATCGATTCAGATCGCACTGCAAAATCGCACCCACAGGAGAGCGCGGTTAGCGCGTCGGGGGGTAGTACTGTGTACACCCCTTCTCCGAGGACGCGATTTGGCAAAGCGAGGTGAAGCGCAAGGGGGTCGCTGGGGGGCTTCGAGAGAAGGCCGAAGGCCTATCTCCCAGCCAACCCGACATGTCTATCCTGTCAATTTATTATAATAAAAAATCTAAAAACTATAAAAAGCAAAATAAAGGTAGAAAATGAAAAAAGAGATCAAGATTCCCGCGATGGGAGAGTCGGTGAATGAGGCGATCGTTAGCAATATTCTGAAGCCGACAGGAAGTTATGTGAAGGCGGATGAGGAGATTCTGGAGCTCGAAACCGATAAGGTCAATCAGGTGCTCTACGCTCCTGCTGCTGGTGCAGTTACATTTACTGTCTCGGCAGGACAGACTGTCAAAATTGGCGATGTGATTGGCTACGTCGACACCGATGCAAAAGGTGAAGCTGCACAAGCTCCTTCTGCTCCGAAAGCGGAAGCTCCAAAAGCTGCGGCAGCACCTGCTCCTGCACCTAAAGCCTCACCTGAAGGCCCCTCTTCGCGCATCATGGCTCAAGATTTTGTAAATGAATTGAAGACACCAGCTCCTGCGCCAGCTTCAACTCCGTCGTTTACACCAGCGCCCGCTCCGCGCATCGTAACTGAAGAGGGCGTTGCGACAAGAAAGAAGATGAGCAACTTGCGCAAAGTGATCGCGCAGAGGCTTGTGGAAGCGAAGAACACGACCGCGATGCTCACTACCTTCAATGAGATCGACATGACACAGATCATGGAGATCCGGGCAAGGGAGAAGGATAGTTTTACAGCTCGCTATGGCGTGAAGCTGGGCTTCATGTCCTTCTTCATCAAAGCGGTGGTGCACGCGCTAAAGGCGATTCCGCAGGTCAATGCGATGATCGATGGAGATGAGATCGTCACCTTCCAGACCTACGATATCGGTGTTGCTGTTTCAAGCGAAAAGGGGTTGATGGTGCCCGTCATCCGCGGCTGCGATAAGCTCTCCTTCGGCGGCGTGGAAAAGAACCTTGAAGAGTTTGCGAAGAAGGCGCGTAGCGGTACTATCTCTGTGGATGATCTGCGTGGAGGAAGTTTTACTGTAACGAATGGAGGAGTCTTCGGCTCGCTCCTTTCTACGCCCATTCTCAATCCGCCTCAGAGCGCAATTCTCGGAATGCACACGATTGTCAAAAGACCCGTGGTAGTTAACGATCAGATCGTCATCCGCCCGATGATGTATGTTGCACTCAGTTACGACCATAGAATCATCGATGGAAGAGAGGCTGTTCTCTTCCTCGTACAACTTAAACAGACTCTGGAGGATCCTGCACGTCTCCTCCTCGAACTGTAGGAGCTGGGTATGAACCTATCCGCAAACTCTAAATTTTTGCCTTTTGCGTCTTTTTCGCCATATTCTTGTGCTGCTTCTTGGCCTACTTATTTAAGTATGTCCTGCGAAGCAGCACAAAAATCTGACGAAAAATCCATCAAAACTCAAAAACTCATAATTTGCGGATAGGTTCATGGACCCTTTTGATCTCATCGTTATCGGCTCGGGACCTGGCGGCTACGTCGCTGCCATTCGCGCGGCTCAGCTCGGCCTAAAAACCGCCTGCATCGATAAAAATGCTGCGCTTGGAGGCACCTGCCTAAACGTCGGCTGCATTCCATCGAAGACGCTGCTTCACTCGACAGAACTCTTCTGGAAGCTTCTGCATGAGGGGAAGGAGCTTGGAATCCGCGGAGAGAAGCTCCTCTTTGATTTTGGCGTCGCGATGCAGAGAAAAGAGACGGTGATCCGCAATTTCAATGAGGGAATCGCAGCTCTTTTTAAAAAGAATAAGATTTTATCTTTTACTGGTCATGCAACGCTTCTTACTCCTACAAGTATACAGGTTGGATCTGAGACACTCTCTGCCAAAAATATTCTTCTAGCTACAGGTTCAGAGCCCATACCTCTTCCCTTTCTTCCCTTTGATGAGAAGAAGGTTCTCTCTTCTACGGGCGCGCTCGCGCTCGACCGCGTGCCAAAAAAGATGATCGTCGTCGGTGCAGGTGTGATTGGAGTTGAGCTCGGCTCAGTCTACCAGAGGCTCGGTTGTGAAGTCGTCTTTGTCGAATTCATGGATCGCATCTGCCCTATTTACGATGAGATGCTATCTAAAGGCCTTCAAGACAGCTTGACAAAGCAGGGGATGCAGTTCCATCTAAGCAGTAAGGTTGTCTCGGGTCAGAACACAGACAAGGGAGTTGAGCTTCAGATTGAGAAGGCAGATAAGAGCAAGCTCACTCTCTCTGCAGATGTTGTCCTCGTCTCTATCGGCCGTCGCCCCTACACACAAAATCTCGGCCTCGAGCGCGTCGGCATCACTCCAAATCCGAAGGGGTTCATTCCAGTTAACGGCTCATTCCGCACCTCGCAGCCCACCATCTTCGCAATCGGCGACCTCATCGATGGCCCCATGCTTGCGCATAAGGCCTCAGAAGAGGGGATCGCTGTTGCGGAGATCCTTGCCGGTCAGAAGCCTCGCGTCGAGTATCTCGCTATTCCCAGCATCGTCTACACCTATCCTGAAGTCGCCTCTGTCGGAATGACAGAAGCCGAGGCCAAGAGCCTTGGGCTCACAGTGAATTCTGGCCTCTTCTCTTTCAAGGCCTGCTCGCGTTCGCGCTGCAACCATGAAGAGGAGGGGTTCGTTAAGATGATCGCCGATAGCTCCACAGGAAGGCTCCTCGGAGTGCATATTCTGGGAGCTCACGCCTCAGAGCTCATCGCTCAAGCGGCCGTTGCCATCCAGAAGCGCTTAACCGCGCTGGATATTGCCCATACGCCGCACGCCCACCCCACACTCGCAGAGGCGCTCAAAGAGGCAGCCCTCGCGCTCCACAAACGCGCCATCCACAAGTAGCGTCCTCTTTTTTTGGAGTGCGGCGACCCGGCGCCGCTTTTCTTAACATCGGCTTGACGATGTTTCTCTAAAAAAGAGAGATCGCCAGGTCGATCTCGAGAAAAGCGGTGACGAGTCACCGCACTCCAAAATCGGAAGGTTAGTAGCTTTGGGACTTGCCGCAGCCGCAAGAGCCTTTGGCATTCGGATTGGTGATCTTAAAGCCGGAGCCGTTCAGGCCGTCGACGTAGTCGATCTCAGAGCCGAGCAGACGAGAAGCCATCTGGCGGTTGACGTGGATCTCCACACCGTTTGAGTGGAAGGTCTCATCATCCGATTTCGCCTTCTCAGAATAGTCGAGAACATATTCAAAGCCGCTGCATCCAGCTGCTTTGTCTCCAAAGCGCAGACCCCAGCCCGCTTTTCCATCTTCTGTCAGAATCTGCTTATACTTCTCAGCCGCACGACTTGTCATGCGGATGGTAGAAAGATCCACAGGCTCTGAGAGAACATCATTCAGACGCTGAACCAGGCGGTCGATCGCCTCCTCTGGGAAGCCGTGACCGAGCATACCCGCTTCGAGAGTCTCCCAAGTAGCTGCCTGGCAGCCTACGCAGTGAAGACCTGCATTTGTGATCTCTTGTGCAAGCTTCTGGCTCTTTTGAGGAAAGCCACCTAAGATCTCCTCAATGGTCATGTCGCGATGAATTAGATCTTTTGCTGTTTCTTTCATGGTTTCTTTCCTCTTTAAAAGTTAATTTTTACGGTGCCGCACTTAATCTTGCACTGGCAAGCTAGCCGCTCTTTATTTGGCTCACCCAGAAAATCGCGCTCTTCCTGTGTGAAGTCGGAGAGGTTTTCCATCCCCTCTTCTACCTCGATTACACAGGTGCCGCATACCCCTTCTGTGCATGCAAAAGGAACGCCAGCCTCTTCGCATATCTGCTGCAGGGGAGAGTCGTCTTCGATCTCCTTCTCTTCGCCAGTAGGTTTAAAAATGAGTTTTGCCATACTACCTCGGTAAATGAGGGTGCAATGTAGCAAATCTAGAGATAAAAAGGAAGGGTGTTAAAAATTTTTTTATATTTAGAAATAAAAAAAGTCCATGCTCTTTCGAGCATGGACTCCGTTTTTAGCAAACCTCAGCTAATTAAACAGCTGACGCTGCTGCCGCCGCTGGTTTAGTTGCAGGGCGGAAGAACACGAAAGGCTCTGCTGCCTTAACTGCTGCACCAGCTGCTGGTCTTGGAGAACCGATTGCTGGTCTTTTAGGACCTTCTGCTTGAGTTCCTTGGCCTGCGCAAGATATGCTTAATCCGGCGCTTGCTGCTACAGGAGAGTCATAATCAGCCGCAAGATCCAGAAGATCTGTACCTACTGATACAGGGGCTGCTGCTTTTGCAGGCTTTAGAGAAGTTAGCAAGCTGTTGCAAAGCTCGACTAGCTGTGCGTTTCCAGCACGAGTTGCACCGTTGAGTGCGCGCTCGATGACGGCTTTCTGTCCACCATCAACGTTAGGAATCAGAGCGAGAATCTCTTCGTTTGAAGGTTCTTCTTGCTCTTCTGCAGTTGCGATTCGTAGAGCCTGTACTACTTGAGACATTGCCATGCTCTCTTTCTCAGCGCTACCTGCGATAGCTCTGCAGATGTTGTGGATTCCTCTGCAGATTAGGCAGATGAGGCTGTAGATTCCAAGCGCCACTGCGCCTAGCGCTTTAGCGATGAGCTTCAGGATGTTCCAGACTAAGAGAAGAGTAAATGCTACTGTACCTACAGCACCACGTACGATAGGAGTTACGATTGCGTTAGCAACGCCCACTACAAATGAGGCTGCAAGATCTGCGCCGAGATAAGCAGGAGCGAGGAAGTTGGCAAACTTTTTAACTGCGAGGAAAACAAAGTTAACCGCAGTAGAAACGTCTACAGCAACTGCATCGGAATCAGCCATCATCTCGTGAATTTTGTGGCCGAAAGTTTGCAGTTTTCCTGCATCTTCTCCGAGTGCGGCAGGCTGGTTAACTAGTCTTGTTTCTAGAGCGCGGGTCATCTTTTGACCGAAGCTAAGAATCGTGGTTGGAACTGTTACTTCGATTAACTCTTTTCCTGCTGCGCTGTTTACTGCCAATACTGCTTTCGTCGCAACTGGTTGCACGAAGCGGTTGTAGATGCGCTCTGATTGAGCAAGTCTTGGGAGCATAGATAGATCCAAGTCCATTGATGCTGCTGCTGATTTTGTTGATTCGAGTGACATAGTTTTTATCTCCTGATATTTTTATTACGTAATTATTTTTCTGTTCTTCTTTAACAGTCTTTTCTGTTAAACATGGTATAATTATATTATTATTATATAATATAAGTAAAGGTTTTATTAACTAGTTTGTAAATTTTTTGTTTTTTCTCTGATTTTCAGCGTTTTGCGCCTCGCGATGGGCGATATGTATATCGAGCATCTTGCGGAGGTCTGCTCCACGTTTCTTTTTATAGACTCCATGAACCCACTTTAATACTGCCGCATCCTCGTGTTGCCCCAATCTTTGGATGAGGGCTTCGAGCTGGGCTGGTGTTTGGATCTGGCTATAATACCCCTTAAATCTCTCCCAGCGCCTTGTTTCCGTACTCATTGAGTGGGCTGCCTGAGAAACACGGTCGCTAAGGGGTTTAAGAGTGGCGCGTGCGAGAGCAGTAGGTTGGGCGGCAGGGGAGCCGCTTCCCGAAGCAGCTGCTGCAGATGCGCTGCGAACAGGCTCTTCTGCATCACTTAAATCATCACCGGAAAGAACTTCAACAGTGGGGGCTCTTCTTGGGGATGTTTGAGAGCTTACTGAGGCTCTTTGGCTGCGTGAGCTATGGCTAGCAGTTTGTAGGATGAGTCTTTCGAACTCTTCCCAGTCTGTTCTCTCTTGATCGTTGTGCGCTTCTGGAGGGGTGCTTCCGAATTGAGCTCCAATTTTAGAGAATTGAGCATCGGCAAGCGAAGGGGCTTGGCTGCGTCGGCTGATATGCGAAGTTGCCATGGCAGTAAAGTGTCTGATCGCCGCGGTTTTGATCTTTTCTAGATCGACCTCTCCGGCACCTTCAACGGTGACGACGAGTTCAAACAACTTGTCTGTACCTAAGTTTATTTTTCCGAAGTTTATTGTATTTGTCATAGTATGTATTTTGGTTAAAAATTAAATAAATTGTATGTAATTTGTTGTTTAAATTCAACAATTTATTACTAACTTGCAAGTTGTTGATTGTAAGATGGATAGACGAGGGTCTTTACAATAATCAATTGAAGGCGTTGAATGTCTATTCTTTACAACATTGTTAGAGAGATCCTTCCATGTCCGCTCCACTCATTGAAGATGTGCACCAGCCATTTCGCAGTATTCTAATTTTTGGACCTCCAGGCTCTGGAAAGGGGACTCTGGGCAAGTTTCTAAGCAGCGCGGGCAACCATTTTCACCTCTCTTCAGGGGATATTTTTAGGGGCCTAGCACCCGAGTCTCCCGCCGGGAAGCTCTTTCACACCTATGCTAGCAAGGGGCACCTGGTGCCTGACGAGGTTACTCTTCAGATCTGGCGCCACTACGTAGAGGGGCTAATCGCCACCAACCGCTACTTCCCTCACCAGCAGTTTCTGCTGCTAGACGGAGTGCCTCGCACTTCGCACCAGACGGAGCTGTTTGCTCCTCATATCAAGATCATGCACATCATCGTGCTGGATACGGGCAATTATGAGGCGCTAATCAAGCGCATCCAGAGAAGGGCGATCATCGAGCGCCGCATGGATGATGCGGATGATAAGGTGCTTAGAACTCGTATGCAGGTCTATGAGAAAGAGACGATTAAGCTTTTGGAGCGCTATCCAAAAGAGCTGATCTCTCGCTTTAACGCAGACCAGCGGCCGCTCGAAGTCTTTCGGGATGTGCTCGTGAAGCTCTGCGGCCTCCTCAGCCACAGCGAAGAGTAATACTCTTTGATTTCGCTTCGCTCAATCAAAGAAAGATAAGCTTCTTAGAATCAATCTGTTATAGAATTATTTTCTGTGCAACCCGCTTATTGTTAGTGTTTTGTTAAATATTCAAAAATTAATTGTTACATAAAATTAGTTTTAATGTATAATCAGAATGATTTTTAACAAAATTGATTAATAATGGTGCTTGTATGAGTACACCCAGTATCTGTCGCCAGGATAGCCCAACTGCTCAAGTCTCCTTAGGGAAGGATTTTGCCGAGTTGAGAGCGAGCCGCGGGCATATTCAAGCTTATGCGCAGGCTCTGCTTGGGGCTTTGCCGAATCCGACGGTGCGCTGTGCTTTGTCCTCAAATAACGTACGATATATCGGCCTAGCAGGCCCAACTACTGACATTGCAACGGACGTCTCCTATCTTATCCGTAATCCGCTGGGATGCGATGCGCTCGATGCGACGATAGGTTTTTCTACAACGCTTAATGCTCCGCTTGCAGTCGATGGCTTCATCAGGGCTAAAGGACGTATAGCTGCCGCAGAAGATGTGGGCTATGCTGAAGGTGCTCAGGTCGCTAAGGTCGATGCTGCAAGATGCGTAGTTCAGGCCGTCGGTGGTACATCTTATATCGGGGTGAGGGGTCTTGCTCTCGCCTGTGTGATAAAAAAGGTGGATACTACTCCTGCAGCTCCAACTCTTCTTGGACGTATAACTAATGTTGTCTCAGCGGTAGGTGGTGCGATCTGGGGATTCTTCTACCTGCTTCTCGCTGTGGTGTGTGCAATGGAGATTCGCAATGCGTCGAACTTCCGCACAGAGCTACTGACGACTATGAAAGATAAAGATCTAGTTGAACGCGTCCGCTTCCTGGAGAAGTACACCGGAGTGGAAGAGGTTATCGCAACTGATAAAGAGAAGCGAAATGAGGCTCTTTCAAATCGAATAAAGGCGATTAAAGCGGCGATAAAAGACACGTTAACAGAGAAAGAGTACCGCGCAATTGCAATGGAGATGCTTGCGATGGAAGCAGCAGCAGAAGAAGATCCTGCTTCTTACCTCTCTACCTACTTGGAGCTGGAGGGAGCAGCGTTACTTCAGCAGAAAGCAGCAGCAAGATCTGAATTAAAGCTATCTAATCTCGTGGGTGGAGCTATGGCTCAAAAGTTTCTCGCGGTTAAAAACGATTTAATTCATGAGGGCGAGCTGCTCTCTAAACGAGTTGCAGAAGGCGACAAAGAGGCGATCCAAAAGGCAAAAGATCTCTTGGGAATGATCGACCCTCTGGTTACAGAGATGGAAGGGGCTCTGGATAAGAGCATCCTGATGAATGCGGGCTACATGGTTGCTTGTATCGTGGGGATCGTCGCAACAGTTTTAGGATTTATCGCCCTTGGCCCGCTTGGTCCAATTATCATCATGGCAGCCTTCGTCATCGTAACTGTCTTGATGACGGTTCTCGACGGCTACCGTCTGCATCAGAGCCTCAAAGATGTGGCTCCGGGCAAGTATGACACTACGATGCTCAAAATTAGCACAGCTGTGGGTGCTCTCTCATGCGCTGCAGGGATCGTTCTTGCAAGCGTTCTTTCACTGGGGATTGTGCCGCTTCTTGGAGCGATTGCTATCGGGCTGATCTGGCTCTCGGTGAATGCGAAGAGCTGGCATGCTGTGAACGCGCATCAGAAGAGAGCTCTTGGTCTTGAGGGGAGGGTTGTTCCTCTTCCTCAGTTCGATACTAACCAGGCTCTAGCTTCTGTAGTGTAATATTAAAATATTTAGTATTATCAATATTTTAATTTTATTACCATATAATTAATATTAGTCTATAATATAAGCAAATTTACTTTTGTTTATATTATGGCTATTTCATTAGAAAGCAACAGCTGCTCATTTTGTACAGTTTCAGACCTTGGGGTTCGAAACGGCATGGAGACGCCTTTTGGCAAGGTCTGTTTAGGCTGGGCTGATATCACATCTGATACTTCCGGTATTTTCAGAAATGCCGTGAGTACTCTTAGCGCAATACATGAGCAGAATGACCCCATTGCTACTTCTACACTGGGGATCACCACCACGTTTAGCATCGTCGGAGGGGTCTTGGGCTTCCACAAGGGATGGCACGAGAGCATCCTTATGCAGCGTATCAGCGATGCGACTGGAAGCGTGCTAGCGACTCTTAAATACGTGAGAGGAGCTGTGCAGACGGTTGCAGGTCTCTTCTTTGTGCCCGCACGCGCTTTTAGCATAATGGCCTATGCAAAGGCTTCCAAATCGATGGAATCTATTGCGGGTAGCTGCGGCACGATAGGTGGTTCGCTTTTTGGTGTAACAAGTCTTCTTCTCGGTGCAAGTTCGGTGATCGATCTCACAGAAGAGATCTCGCTTAGACGCGAACTTAATGCAAGTTACATTGGCAAAAATGAAGCCGTAAAAAGTGCGTCAGTAGTTGCTCTTTTAAGAGAGAAGCTTGAGGTTACATTGTGTGAGCAGATCGATGCCGACAATGATGCTGATGCGATAGAGGCTCTTCGTCAGAAAAAGATAAGCGTGCTCAGTCGCGCAATAGGCAGCGATTCTGTGACTGCAGTGCAGAGCGCCTCAACGGAGCATATTCAGGCAGTAGCTGCGCGTGTTTTTTCCGAAAACGCAAGCAGGATTCTGCTCTCTTCAGTTTCGCTTGCTTTATGTGCGATGGGGGTTGCGGCAGCTATTATCCCGCTAGTCACTGCTGCGCCTTCAGCTCTCGTTGCTGCTGCGCTTCTCAACACTCTTGGCGCGCTCGGCTGGCTTGCAATCGATATCAACCAGCTCATAGAGTGCTCTGCAAATAGCTTGCCTGGTAGATATGACCATCTCTTGATGCTCATGCTCACTGCTGTGTGCCTAGCTGCAGTTATCTCAACAGCGCTTCTCGAGGTAAGCTTCGCCTTGCAGCTCTCAACTGCCGGAATTGCCCTTCTCTGGACCCTCATGCTCGGCTACTGCCTCACCCAGCGCTACACCTAGATTTTTTCTTTTCTTAATCGCGGAAGCGATGTAAGGCGCTAGCCCCGCGTGTAGCGAAGCGGAACGTGGGGAAAGAAGATCCCCCCTATCAAAAAGCCGCGGTAGCGGCGACACAAATCTCTTTCACCGCTACCGCGGCTCTTATGTATTTAGGGATGCGATATTCCCCACGTTCCGCTTCGCTACACGCGGGGCTAGCGCCTGTCGCCGCTACCGCGGCTAAATCCTGTTTTCTAATCTTTTCTTATCTTGTCTATCCTGTTACTCTTTGCCTTAAAAGCTAGAAGTGGAGCTTGGCGCTGAGAACGAGGCCCTGGAAGTTCAGGTTTCCTCTTTCGCGTATTCCTACTCCGCGCATGTCGCTAGATGTAAAGAGGTAGAGCTGATTCTGGTTGAACCAGACGATATACTCCCATCCCAGATCGATCTCTAAGCGGTAGCGATTTTTGCTGCTGCCTGGCTCTAAGTGAAAGCCGAGCATGATTTCGACCTCTGGTGCGAGGTCGAAGAAGTGGTCGTGTAGATTGACATAGACGCCTCTTCTTGGAGGAAGGATAGTATTGAGAGTTTCAGTAAACTCTTCTGTTACGTGAAACTTACCTCCGACGATTGACGCTGAAATATTTCCAAAAAAACCAAAATGCGGGGTGATTGCCCACTGGGAGTCTAAACCTGCACGCAGTCCGAGTCCGCTGAAATCGTTGTCCATGTCTTGATCATGAGCAATGGAGCCCGATCCGTTGCTATAGAGATAGTCGATATCGTAGTCCTGGTTGATCCATGCGCCTCTGAGGCCAATCTGGGGACGCAGTTTAAGTTTTGGAAGGATCTCATAACGACGTCCAACTTCGAAATCTAAGGTGTTGTACTGCATCTTTAGCTTAGCTGAGCTCGATTGAACCTCACCTAAAACAAACCCCTGGTTATCCAAAACAGAGTAGATGGGATTAAGGGCAGGATCTCCAGAGTGAGAGGCAGATTTTTTTCCTTCAGTTCTAAAGCGTGTCCAGTTCAGCCAGAGGTCCCATGTTCGTTCTGGAACGATGTATCCTGCTCCCACGCGAAATCCGGGGTCCCACTTGAAGCTCGGCTTATAAGCTTTTCCTTTTTTTACGGAATTGGGGCTGGGGTTAGAGGATCCCTTTACACCCGAAACTGCGAACTCGAGCCCCTCTTCATGCATCTCCCAATAGAGAAAATCCGCGTTAAAGAAGAGGCCGATCTCTTTATTCACAGCTTCTTCGTGTGTAGCATCAGCATATAGCGCAGATGTCAATAGAGTTGCAGATGCAAGAAGAAAACGGGTATGCTTCATTTGAGTGCACTCCTTTAGAAGTTTAAGCGCTGGTTATAACTCAACTAAAATTTTTATGAAAGATCTGGTTTCAGATTTTCTCTCTTATCTCGCTTCAGAAAAGGGGCTCGCAAGAAACACGCTCATCGCTTACGAACAGGACCTTGAGCACTTCTTTTCCGTTCTTGAAAAACGGAAGATTGAAGAGATCTCGCTTGTTACAGAAGAGACGATCATCGCATTTCTCGCTTATCTTAAAGATAAGCAGTATGCCAGCAGCACGATCTGCAGAATGCTCGTTGCGGTGAAGGTCTTTTTTCGCTTTCTAAAGCGCGAGCGCAAAATTGCGCACGACGCGACGAGCTATCTCGATAGCCCAAAAATGTGGCAGCTGATTCCAGAGGTGCTCTCCATCGAAGAGATGAGAAGGCTTCTTGAAACTCCGGATGTCACTACCATGCAAGGAGCGCGCGATAAGGCGATACTAGAGGTTCTCTATGCCTCGGGTCTGCGCGTTTCAGAGGTGTGCGGGCTCAACATCCAGGATCTGGATGATCTTTCAATCCGCGTAAAAGGAAAAGGGGGGAAGGAGCGGATTGTGCCGATTGCCAAGGTGGCAGTGGATGCGGTCGACCACTACTTGATCAACTTTCGCAAAGCTGCAGAAGATGAGAGTGCGGTATTTGTCACGCCAAAAGGAAAGCGGATCGATAGGATAGAGGTGTGGAAGAGGGTAAAGTTCCACGCAAAGGCTGCACAAATTCTTAAGGAGATTTCGCCACACACCCTTCGCCACTCGTTTGCAACGCATCTGCTTGAAAACGGAGCTGATCTGCGCGTCATCCAAGAGATGCTCGGGCATGCAAGCATCGCCACAACCGATCGCTACACCCACATCAGCCAGAAGCATCTGAAAAACGCCTTCGAATCCTTCCACCCCCGCCCGTAAGAGGAGAGGGGAAGAAGATCGGGCACCGGCACGGGCACGCACACGTTCACGAAAGAAAGAAAAAAAGGATGGGTAGATCTATAGAAAACACTCCGAATTTTCGTGAACGTGCCCGTGTGCGTGCCCGCGCCCGATCTTCTCCCATTCTTTTCTTTTTCCTTATCCCTTTGCTTCTTTCTTTTTGAGTTTCTCTTTGAGGAGTTCGAGGTAGACGTAGATGACGGGAGTGAGGTAGAGGGTAAGGATCTGAGAGAAGATAAGGCCGCCAACGATGACAACCCCAAGTGATTTTCTGCTCTGTGCTGTCATGCCGCCAAAGCCGATTGCAATCGGCACGGCTCCCATCATTGCCGACAGTGTGGTCATGAGAATGGGGCGGAAGCGGACGAGACACGCATGTAGAATTGCATCGTGCGGGGCCTTCTTCTCTTTGGCTACAGATTCATTTGCAAAATCCACCATGATAATTCCGTTTTTCATCACGATGCCAAGAAGCATGATGATCCCGACAAAAGCATAGAGAGAGAGCGTGTAGTTGAAGATTACAAGAGAGAGAAGTCCTCCAAGCGCTGCGGGGGCAAGAGTTGACATCACGGCAATTGGGGGCAGGAAATTCTCATAGAGAATGCCGAGAATGAGATAGATCACGAAGATCGTGATGAGCAGAAGGAAGTTTAAGGTGGCAAATGAGGAGGTGAAGACGTTCGCAGTTCCTGCAGCAATGCCGACAAGAGTCGTTGGAAGCGTCTCTTTTGCGACGCTGTCTAGATTTTTTAGTGCGTCGCTTAGAGAGACTCCAGCAGCGAGGTTAAAGGTAATCGTCACAGAGGGGAGACCATTTAAATGGTTCTCTGTGAGGGGTCCTACTCCTTCTGTTGTCTTAATGACAGCTGAGAGGGGGACGAGATCTCCCTTCGAGGAGCGGAGCCAGATCTGCTTTAGATTGTCTGGAGCCCGATAAAACTTTGGAATGGTCTCCATGATCGCATAGTACTGGTTTTGGGGCTCATTGATTGGGGAGAGGTAGGTGCCGGCATAAGCGAGGCCAAGCGCATTTTCGATCTGCCAAGCAGAGATGTTGAGGATCGAGGCGCGGTCGCGTTGAATTTCAACCTGTAGTTGCGGCTGGTTCATGTCGAGGTCTGAAGTTACGCTGGTAAAGCCTTTCAGCCCGCGTATTTTTTTCTCCATGATATCGCCATACTTGTACACATCGTCAGCGTTTATCCCCTGAATGACATACTGGTAATCTCCTTTAGCCGTGCTCGTTCCCACATCCAGGTTGATGAGAGGTAGAGGCCTTAAGAACATCTGAAGCCCAGGAATGGGAGCGAGCTTCATGTAGAGCTCTTTTGTCACTTCTAGAATGGGGCGGCGCTCCTTAAATGGTTTGAGCTTAATGAAGGTGATTCCCTGGTTGTCCTGCGGATTTGCACCGATGCTGACTACAGCTTCGACGTTGGGATCATTCATGAAGAGCTCTCCAGTCTGACGCTGAAATTTTCCGGTCAGAAAGGGGGAAGTTCCATCTGTGGTTTTTGTGAATCCCTGAATAAAGCCGACATCATCTCCAGGAAGGAAGTCCTTGGGTAGAATGGCAATGAGATAGAAGGTTCCGATGACGCTTAAGACTGCCGCTGTCAATACACTCTTCTTGTGTTTAAGTGCCCACTCAAGCGTAGGGCGGTAGTAGCTAACGAGTTTTTCGTTGAATCTTAATGAGAAGCGCTCCATGCGGCTCTCTTTCTCCCTCCGTTGAGGAATCATTCGGCTGCAGAGAAGTGGGGTTAGAGAGAGGGAGACGAACCCGGAGATTAAAATGGCCGTCACGATAGTAACGGCAAATTCATTTAAGATCCTTCCGACGATGCCTGCCATGAAAACAAGGGGAATAAAGACGGAGGCGAGCGACAGGGTCATTGAGAGAATAGTGAAGCTGATCTCTTTAGATCCATTTAATGCGGCGTCGTAGGTCTTCTCTCCCTGTTCAACGTGACGCACGATATTCTCTAAAACGACGACGGCATCGTCGACCAGAAACCCGATCGCAAGGGTGATTGCCAGCAGTGAAAGAACGTCGATCGTAAACCCCATGAGTTTCATCACAATGAAAGTTCCGATCACTGTAATCGGGATAGTAATGGCGGGGATAAAGGTGTTCACCACTCTTCCGAGGTAGATGAAGATAACCGCAACGACAAGGCAGAGGGCGATGAGTAGCGTCCACTTCACATCGTCCACGGCTTCGATGATATAATCTGACTGGTCATACATATTATAAAGAGAGACCGATGCGGGCAGCTGTTTTTCCAGCACTGGAAGAGCAGCTTTAATCCGCTTGATTACATCGAGGGTGTTTGCGCCAGCCTGCTTCTGAATCCCGAGCGCTACCATATCCTGGTTGACTTCCGAGGTTAAGAAGCGAAAGGTGTACTTATCATTTTGGAGACTGTCGAGCGCGTAGCCGATGTCGCTAAACCGGACGAAGGAGCCATTATCGTTTTTGATGATGATGTTGTTGTACTCTTCTGCCTCATACATCTGGCCATTGGCTGAAATTGTGAACTCGTCGTTCTGGCCGAAGAGCGTTCCTGTAGGAAGGTAGACGTTTGCTGTACGAATAGTATCGCTTAACGAGTTGATATCGATTCCTCGCGCTGCGAGTTTCTGAGGATCGACACGGAGACGCACTGCGTAAGGAGAGCCGTAGGTCTGTACTTGGGCAACACCTTCGATGATGTTGAGCTGTTGAGCAAGAACGCTATATCCATAGTCATAGAGATGGTAGAGAGGAACTGTAGGTGAAGTAACGGTGAAGATCATGATCGGCGTCGCTGTCGGATTCACCTTGGTATAGGTCGGAGCATAAGGCAGGTCTTTGGGAAGGTGAGGAGTAGCCGCATTGATCGCAGCTTGCACATCGGGCGCTGCGAGGTCGATCGAGCGGTCGAGATGGAAAGAGAGGACGATAACCGCGCTGCCCGAATAGCTTGTGGATGAGATCGTCTGGATGCCTTGGAGCGTCGTGAACTGCTGCTCGAGAGGCACGATCACGTTATTAGTGATCGTTTTTGGATCGGCACCAGGATAGGTGACATTAACCTCAATGGTGGGGAAGTCGACGCTGGGAAGGTCACTCACAGGCATCGACTGGTAGGCCAGAATTCCAAAAAATGTGATGGCAACCATCACAAGAGTTGTCATTACAGGTCTTTTAATAAACGTTTCTGAGATGTTCATTCATTACTCCAGTAGGAAGATAGGCAGCAAATAGCTTGCTGCAGCTTTGCAAAATTAATTTTCAAATTGCAGGCCGTAGTGCAGGAATACTGTCCTGCAATTTGAAAATTGATTTTGCTTTGCTTCGCTAGCGCTCTTTGTTACCTATTTTCCTCCTGGAGTAATGCTCACCACTGCAACTTTAGCACCGGGATAGAGGTTGATCTGCCCTTGAAGAACAACGGTCTCTTGAGGCTGCAGCCCCTGAAGAACGATTGTGTTATCCTCTTCGCGTTGACCGAGCTCTACTGGTCTTAACTCCACAGTCTGGTCGGATTTCACCACGTAGACATAGTGGCCTTGTTGGCCGAGCTGGATAGATTGAGTAGGCAGGAGAATCGCATCCTTTGCTACTCCTAAAATTAGCCTAACGTTTGCGAACTCTCCGGGCCAGAGACCCATCTCTGCATTTGGAAAGGTGGCTCGCAGCAGGATGGTGCCTGTGCTCTCGTCAACCTGGTTGTTAATCAACGTGAGCTCTCCTTCGAAACAGGAGTTTAGATCTTCGTTCAAGTAGGCAAGAGTCTTCAATTGGCCGGTGCGCTGGAGTTTCTGGATCTGAGGAAGGTCCTTCTCTGGGACATAAAAATCCACGTAGATGGGGGTTACTTGATTGAGAACCATGAGGGGGTTCGAGCCTCCCTTGTCGACATAGTTACCCACTTCGACATTAAGCACGCCCGCAATCGCATCCATCGGAGCATTTATGTGGCAGTAGCCAATGTTGAGTTTTGCAATTTCAATGTCGGCGAGATTCTCTTTGATGGTTCCCTTATCTTCTAAAACATTTGTCACATACTGGTCGTAATCGAGCTGGGAGACAAACTCCTCTTGTACAAGAGAGGCGTATCTGTGTGTCTTCTCCTCGTTAAATTTTAAGCTTGCGATGGTGCGCGAAAGAGCGCCCTCTGCTTTGTGAAGATCTGCGATGTAGGGACGATCATCGATTAGGAGAAGAGGAGAGTCTTTTTTAACCAGCTGCCCTTCTGTGAAATATTTGGCCATGATCGTGCCGGCAATTTGAGAGCGGACTTCGACCGTCACAAATGGAGTGACGTGCCCGACATACTCTTTATATAGCGCGACATCAGTCTGGGTGGGCTGAACAACAGCAACAGGTGCAAGACGAGGCGCCTGTGCTGGCGGCTTAGAGCATTGGGTAAGAGAAAGGAGGCATAGGGAAGAAAATATGAGAGTTTTTTTCATGGGAGCTCCTCCGAGTTTGGATGCTCGCTGCACTTTGGATAACCGACCTCTTCAATCGTCGAGGCTCTAATGGCAGGAGCTGGTTGAACGATACTGTCGACAACATTTTGAGTATGAATGCCCGTTGCATAGGCAAGGGTTGCAAGTGATGTGTACCACTGCTGCTGGCCGTTTGCGAGTTTTGCACGCGCATCGGAAAGAAAGCTCTGAGCTGAGATCACATCGATAATGTTTGCTGTGCCGGCCTTGTATTTGCTGAGAGAGACTCTGTACTGTTTGGCCGCAGCTTTAAGATACTTGTCCGCGTAGGTGAGTGCTTGATGAGAGACTTTTACATTATAGTGGGATGTGGTGATCTCTTTGATAATTGAGAGCTGCTTCTGTCTTAAAGTTGCTGACGACTCATCTCTTTTTGCGCGCGCTTGACGCAGATTGTTAATAGTCTGAAAGCCGCTGAAGAGAGGGAAGTTGAGCGAGAGGGCTGCGATGTAGTCGTAGTTATCGTGCACGCCTCCTGTAAAGTAGGTGCGGCCGATGTTGAAGTTGAACTGGACCGTCGGATAGAAGGCCTGCGTTGCAGCTTTTACCGCGTACTCCTTCGACTTCAGATCAGACTCTCCTGCTTTTAAATCGTATCGCTCTTGCAGTGCAAGAGTTAGTAGATCGTCGACATTCTTAATCATCGGCTCGTTGGGGAGGTCTTTGGGAAGCCCTTCAACATTGAAGCAGAAGGTCGCTGGAAGTCCCATGTCGTTTAAAAGTGTGGCGTAGGCATTTTCCACTTCTTGCTTCTGCTCTACAAAGAGGGTCTCTTTCTGCATTAGATCTGTTGTAGCTTGCAGCACGTCGGAGACGTCGGCAACACCGCTCGTTAGCTTCTGATCTGCCGATTGAAGTGTCGTCTTCGCTGTCTCAACATCTGCCTGATAGGCGTCAAGAAGCTGCTTCTGGTAGAGGTAGCTGTAATAGTCGAGGGTAATCGTCTGCAGTACATTTTGGATGGCGCGGTTGTGAGTGAAATCCGCGTAGTAGAGCGCTTCTCGCGCTGCAAGGCTGGTGAGCCGCGTCTGTCCAAAGTCTAGAACCTGGTAGGAGAGTTGCAGCGCAGGGCCCCACTGGCTGTAGATGACCTCTTGGAGGTTGGTAGGGGTTGGAGCGGTCTGCAATCCTGGAGGGTTAAAAGCTGGGCTAATAAAAATTGGGATGCGTAGGTGCTCGTAGTTAAAGACGCCAGTGGCTGTAGGAAAGAGAGGGCTTTGCGACTGTCCATACTTCGCAGCAGCCTCTCTGGCCTGCGCCCATGTCAGTTGCGTTTGGGTGTTGTTGCGAAGTGCGATATCGACCAGCTCAGCTAGTGTAAGTGGCGACTCTTGTTCGGGATAGGTAACGGGGAAAAGTCGACGAAGTTTCGGCTCTTCACGTGGCGTCCAGTACTTATCCGATGTAGTTGGCGCAAAGCTATTCGGCGACAAGACAGCGCTATCGGGCAAGCAGCCCGTGCACAACAATAAAATACCAAAAGTAGAAGATAGAAGGGTTGTATTTCTCATACAGTAGAACCCTTCTTAGAACGCTTTCAAATTCCGTTCAACTAAAAAAACTCCCCACGTTCCGCTTTGCTTCACGCGGGGCTAGCGCCTTGCGCCACTTCCGTGGCTCGGAGAGAAGGAGGGGAGGGCTTCCATTCCCCACGTTCTGCTTCGCTTCACGCGGGGCTAGCGCCTTGCGCCACTTCCGTGGCTAAGAGAACGGGATCCTTTTCTTAATCGCGGAAGCGATGTCAGGCGCTAGCCCCGCGTGAAGCGAAGCGGAACGTGGGGAACAATAACACCCTCCACCTTATTCTTAGCCGCGGAAGCGGCGTCAGGAGTTTGCGAAAAATAAAGAGTCATCCCAGGACAAATCGATCGTCGTATTTTACTCTATGGCACGCTAGAAATTTAAGATATTCTTCCTCGAATGACATCGTCGAATGATGTTGTTTCTGATTCTGAATATACTTTTTTACTTCTTCCAAACCTGAAAAACTAACAGAAAAGGATCCATAACCTTCTTGCCATGCAAAATCTTTTAGATCATGAGACTGCTTGTGAATCCAAAGTGATGAGCTTGCTTTTACATCTCGAATGAGGTGAGAAAATTTATCCAGATTACTGACCTCCACTAATAAATGGATATGATCAGACATTCCTCCAACTTCTATCAAATGGCCGTTTTGTTTCTTAACGATTCCTCCTATGTATGAATAGAGAGAAGATTGAAGTCCGGAGGTAATCCAGCAGCGCCGCTCTCTCGTGGACCAGATAAGATGGAAAAAATGAATTCTATACGAATGAGACATGCTCTTTCTTTGCTTGATATTTCACAGAAATTTTATAATAAAATATCTTGTTTATATCGATTTTTTTCTCAACAGCCCTCTTTCGCCACTTCCGTGGCTCGGAGAGAAGGAGGGGAGGGCTTTCATTCCCCACGTTTCGCTTCGCTTCACGCGGGGCTAGCGCCTTACGCCACTGCCGTGGCTAAGAGAACGGGATCCTTTTCTTAATCGCGGAAGCGATGTCAGGCGCTAGCCCCGCGTGAAGCGAAGCGGAACGTGGGGAACAATAACACCCTCCACCTTATTCTTAGCCGCGGAAGCGGCGACACAAACTTCTTTCATCGCTACCGTGGCGAAATCTCTATTTGCAGGCGAGTTATTTCAGCTTTTTGGTGAGCAGCTCGCCAACAACAGTGGGAGAGGCCTTGCCTTTGGTCTGCTTCATCACTTGTCCGACGAGGAAGTCGAAGGCGCGGCCCTTGCCGGCCTTGAAGTCTGCAATCGATTGCGGGTTGTCTAGAAGCACCTGATCGACGATCGGCTCGATCGAGGCGGTCTCGTGTACGGGGAGGAAGTCTGGATTCTCTTTTACGATCTCTTCGGGATCTTTTTCTGGGTGCAGCATCATCTCGTCTGCGACGAGTTTTGCGATCTTACCCGTAATTGTTCCCTTGTCGATTAAGTTGACGAGCTTTGCGACATACTCGCTGCGGATGCCAGCTTCTTGAATCGTTCTGCCGCTCTCTTTTACGCGGCCTGCGAATTCGATGGTGATCCAATTGCATAGGCTCTTCGCATTGGAGCATTTTTTTAGCGCCTCTTCGAAGTAGTCGGATAGAGGCTTCTCATTGATGAGAACCGAAGCAGAGTAGGGGGTAAGTTTTAGCTCTTCGATGTAGCGCTTAAACTTCTGATGTGGCAGTTCTGGGAGCGATCCGCGTATTTCTTCGATGTAAGCATCAGAGAGAAGAAGGGGAGGAAGGTCTGGCTCCGGGAAGTAGCGGTAGTCGGCCGCCTCTTCTTTCTGGCGCATCAGAACCGTCTCCTTTTTTTCTAAGTCGAAACGGTAGGTTCCTTTGGAAATTACCAGATCGGGATTCTCATGAGGCTGGAGAGTGTAGGCGCGGATCTGGCGGCGAATTTCAGATTCGATCGCCATCTCCATGTGAGTAAAGGAGTTGAGGTTTTTAATCTCGATCTTGTTGCGAAGAGTGCTCTCATTTTTTGGCCGAACTGAGATGTTCACATCAAAGCGGAGCGATCCCTCATCCATGTTGCAGTCTGAGGCGTCGAGATAGAGCATGATGGCGCGTATTGCCATCGCATAGCTCGCAGCTTCCTTAGGAGAGTGTATGCAAGGTTCTGAGACGATTTCGAGAAGTGGAACACCTGCACGATTGTAGTCGACACCTGCGAAGTTGCTAAAGTGTTTCAACATGCCAGCATCATCTTCTAGATGTGCGCGGTTGATAAGAAAGTGCTTTGTTACTCCCTCAACATCCGCCGTAATGGCACCACCTAAAATAATCGGCTCATCATACTGCGTGATCTGAAAATTTCTTGGGCTGTCAGGGTAGAAGTAGGATTTGCGGTCGAACTTGCTGAAGTGCTGCACACGCGCGCCTACTGCGCAGCCGAATTGTACGGCTTTGCGGACGGCCTCCTTGTTGATCACGGGAAGAGAGCCTGGCTGACCTGTGCACACCTCTGTGATGTTGGTATTGGGCTCGTCGCCAAAACGGTTCGGAGCTGTGCTAAACATCTTCGACTTCGTGTTTAGTTGCACATGGATCTCAAGGCCGATAACGGGCTGCCAAGATTCGTAGAGGATGTCGGTCATGAGAAGACTCCAGAAGCAGCTGGTGGATTGTAAGAGAATTTTGTCTGTTTCTCGAAAGCGTGCGCAAGACTTAAGATGACCTTATCGTGCATCACAGGCCCGAGTAGCTGAATTCCCAGAGGTTTTTTATCTCTGCTAAGACCGCAAGGAACGTTGATAGCTGGGATGCCTGCCAGATTAGCGCAGATCGTATAAATGTCCTGTAGGTACATCTGTAGCGGCTCTTGGATAGCGCCAATTGTAAACGCAGGGAAGGGGCATGAGGGCATTGAGATCGCATCGCAGCGGGTAAAGGCCTCTCTCAGTTTTTTAATGATAAGCGCGCGCACCTTCTGCGCCTTTTTGTAGTAGGCGTCCTGGTATCCTGAAGAGAGCACGTAGGTCCCAAGTAGGATGCGATTTTTCACTTCAGGGCCAAACCCCTCTTGTTTAGAGAAGTCGTAGATCTCATCTAGGGTCGTTGCACGCGGAGAGCGCACTCCGTAACGGATTCCATCGAATCGCGCCAGGTTGGTAGAGGCTTCGGCGGTTGCGACGATGTAGTAGGTGGCGATCGAATGCTTAAGCACGTTAAGGTCGATGTCGATGATCTCAGCGCCTAGGCTTTTAAATGTTTGAACAGCCTGCTTGAAGGCCTCTTGCATCTCGGGATTTAAATCTTCGAGAAAGCTCCATGGCACCCCGATCTTCTTTCCAGACATGTTATCGGAAAGGTGTTTCGAATAGGGCTCTGCTGGGTGATTGATGCTTGTTGAATCCTTTTCGCAGTGGCGTCCAATGACCTCCATCATGAGAGCCGCGTCCTCAACAGAGTTCGCAAGAGGGCCGATCTGATCCAGAGAGGAGGCGAAGGCGACTAGTCCGTAACGGGAGACTCTGCCGTAAGTAGGCTTAAAACCAACAGTGCCGCAAAATGCTGCGGGCTGGCGGATAGAACCGCCTGTATCGCTGCCTAAGGCCAGAGGGCAGAGGCGCGCTGAGACGGCGGCTGTTGAACCTCCAGACGAGCCCCCTGGAGAGCAGGAGAGATTCCAGGGATTTCTAGTTGGGTGAAATGCAGAATTTTCAGTTGAAGAGCCCATCGCAAACTCATCGAGATTTGTCTTGCCGATGAGAAGAGCATCCTCCTCTTCCAGAAGAGAGGTTACAGTCGCATCAAAAACGGCACGGTAGTTAGCAAGAAAGCGAGAACCACAGGTAGTCAGCTCTCCCTTCACATGCATATTATCTTTCAGTGCAACAGGGACCCCCGCCAGCTTGCCAAGAGGCTTGCCCGCCTTGCGCTTCTCGTCTAGAGCCTCTGCTTTTTTACGAGCGCGCTCTTTAAAGACGGCTAGAAAGGCCTCTGTTTTTGGGTCGATCTTCTCTATGCGAGATAGGCTGTTTTCAACGATTTCAACAGCTGAAAGAGCTCCGCTTTTAAAAGCAGATGTTAGGGCGGTTGCTGAGAGTTCGTGAATTTTTGTTTTATCTGTCATGGTTTCATCACCGGGGGTACGCGTACCATTCCTCCCGTGTGGGCAGGGGCGTTGGATAGAAAGAGCTCGCGGCTTAAAAGGCCCTCCACTCTATCCTCGCGGGTCACATTAACTTGGGTTTCAAGTACGCTTCTGCATGGCGCAACATCTTCAGTATCAACAGCTTTTAACTGATCGATGTAGGAGAGAATATTTCTCAGGCTGTGTAAAAGTTTTTTTTGCTCAGCCTCAGAACACTCGATACGACAGAGTTTTGTGAGCTTCAGCAGGTCCTTTTCGTCGAACTCGGTCATAGTGGTATTTACAAAATAAAGATAATGGTGGATATGTTAATCATCTTAGAGGGAATAGTCAAGTATGCGCGATATCATTGTCTATGTAGACCAGGGAGTTTCGGGAGAAGCCCTGCGTCAGACTGTTAAAGGCCTCCAGCAGGAGGTTGATCTAACCCAGCACACTATTAAGCGCATGGATGCCAAACAGCTGATTACCGATCCTTGGGAAAAGGAGACGGCGCTTGTAGTTATGCCTGGGGGAAGAGATGTCTACTACCACTCTGCACTTGATGGAATCGGGACACAGAAGATACGCAGGTTTGTAGAGGCGGGGGGCTCCTATTTGGGACTCTGCGCGGGCGCCTACTTCGCATCCGAATCGATAGAATTCGAAAAAGGGGGCAGACTCCAAGTTTGCGGAAGAAGGTCTCTCGAGCTCTATCCGGGCATTGCCGTTGGCCCCGCTTATGGTCCTGGGAAGTACAGCTACGAAAACGATCAGGGGGTCGAAGCTGCTCACATCTCTTGGGGAGATGAAGAGTGCTTTGCCTATTTTAACGGAGGCTGCTATTTTGAATCTCCGCACCAATTTTCGAATGTGCGGATTTTAAGTTCATATCTCAATCTCGAAGAGCGTCCCGCAGCGATGATTGAGTGTAAAGTTGGAAATGGAAGAGCACTTTTAAGTGGAGTGCATATCGAATTCAACTCTGCTCTGCTCGGACGCGGAAGCCGCTATTTTGAGCGTGTCTATCCGCTTCTTGAGAAAGCTGAGAATAAGAGAAGAGAGATCTTCCAAGAAGTTTTGAAGAGACTGAACATAAATCTCAAACAATAGAGGATTCTATGAAGAAGTGTGTTAGTACTGTTGCTATGTTTCTCGTTGTAATTGGTGCTCTTAACTGGGGACTTTGGGGCTTTTTCCAATTCGACCTAGTTGCTTGGCTCTGCAAAGGCAACACCAACTGGATGAGCCGTGTGATCTACTCGATCATCGGTCTAGCTGGCGTCTGGAGCCTTAAACTCTGCTGCTGCAAATCCTGTGGATCAGGCTGCTCATGCAAATCCGACAAGAAGGGCGGCGGCTGCTGCCGATAGGCCCCTAATCAAGCCTCTTCGGGTTTCCCGAAGAGGCTTCTACATTTAATAAGCTGTAAATATGTAATTTCGCTGAGGAGACATGTCGGGTTGGCTAGGAGATAGGCCTTCGGCCTTCTCTCGGAGCCCCCCAGCGACCCCCTTGCGCTTCACCTCGCTTTGCCAAATCGCGTCCTCGGAGAAGGGGTGTACACAGTACTACCCCGTTGACGCGCTCACCGCGCTCTCCTGTGGGTGCGATTTTGCTGTGCGATCTGAATCGATTGGCTGCTCGAGGCGCTCATCCCACTTCCTACGTCGTGGGTCCCTTTCGCGTCCAGTCGCAGTTGCAGATAAAGAGACTGAAGACCTTTCTCTTCAAACTCTTTGCCTAGCCCTGCGATTGACGCGAAAGGGGCCCCGCAACCGAGACGTTAGTCCGTCGGGGTATGAGCGCATGAGCAGCCGATCGATTCAGATCGCACAGCAAAACCGTAGCGCAGAAAAGCCGAAGGCGTGCAGGGTAGGGCAATGGCCCACTCTGTTTTCGAGCACACGGTTTGGCAAAGCGAGGTGAAGCGCAAGGTGGTCGCGGGAGGTGTGGCGTCAGCGCACACCATCCGACATGTCTATTTGGGCTCTTCGAAAAGGTTCGACAAATAGCTTTATGGCGTAGGCGTTATTTTTAAACTGAAGAAAAATATGAAAATACTTGTTAGTGGTTCAAGTGGGCTTGTGGGGTCTGCTCTAGTTTTGCGGCTAGAGGGGGAGGGACATGAGGTGTGGAAGCTTGTGCGCGCGAAGCCGCAGGCGGAGGGCTCCGTGTTTTGGGATCCGCAGACGGGGCAGTTTGATAGAGAGCAGATGGAGGGCTTCGACGCTCTGGTTCATCTCGCTGGAGAAAACATCGCCGCGCACAGGTGGACTCACGCACAGAAAAACAGGCTCTTCCTCAGCAGATGCCGAGATACCTGGCTTTTAAGCCAGGCTCTAACGCGCCTAAAACAGCCGCCTCACACGCTTATTACAGCCTCCGCCTGCGGATTTTATGGAGATCGCGGTCTGGAGCCTCTAACCGAGGAGAGTCCCAAAGGAAATGGATTTCTTGCTGATCTATGCGGCAGGTGGGAGCAGTCGACAGCCACCGCGGAGGAGTCGGGAATACGCGTTGTGCATGCGCGGTTTGGAATAGGTCTAAGCCCTAAAGGAGGCGCTCTTCAGAAGATGCTCACTCCATTTCGTTTAGGTCTCGGAGGTAGATTGGGAAGCGGCTTGCAGATCATGCCCTGGGTGGCAGTAGAGGATATGGTCGGTGCAATTTCGCATCTTCTGCAAAAGCAGGATATACGGGGAGCTGTAAACATCTGCTCTCCACATTCTGTGCCACAAAAGGAGTTTGCAAAGCTTCTTGCCGAAAAACTGCATCGGCCTGCTTTCTTTCACATTCCAGCTGCAGTGCTACGCCTTCTTCTTGGAGAGATGGCAAATGAGCTTCTTCTTACAAGTGCAAATGTAGAGCCTAAACGCCTCTTGAAGAGCGGCTATGTATTCCGCTATCCAGACTTAAAGGGCTATTTCGACTCACTTATTATATGAATCGAGCTCCTGCTTCAACTTCTGTGTCATGTTGTAGCAGTGGCTGATCTTCGCCTCATCTATCCAGCCCGATGCGCTGTGCACGACGGCATCTACGCTGTTAAGGTACTCTTCAACCACTTCAGGAAAGCTCCCACCCGCCTGCTCAGCCAGTTTTTGCATCTCAGGGCCAAACTTGATGAGATCCCTCTTAGCCTTCTGGTTGGCTAGAGTGACCTGCTCTTGAGAGCCCTCTACCATCAGAACGAGAAGCGAGCCGATATCGATGCTAAACTTATGCTCGAGGTCGCCGATCTGCTGGGTCAGTGAGGAAGAGCGTGGCTCTTTCGGGTTATTAGGCTCTTTTCTCTTTTTAGGGGTGGTCATAGGGGGCTCCTTTTTTAGGTTTACTCCTATATATCCACTTTCGAGATACGGCTCAAATAATTTTTTACATTGCAAAGCCAGAGGCGCTTAGGTTAATTTGGGAGGGCAGAAACAATATAGGTAGACCGATGACATCACTTTTCATGCTTAGCGCCCTCTTCTTGGGCGACATTACTCCTGCAGTGCAGCCAGCTGCTGTGGCCCAAGCCCCAGTCGCGCCGGTTGCTGCTCCAGCCGCCGCTCAAGCTACAACTGCCCAGAATCCAGTTGCTCAGGTTTCTCCATCAGAAGATCTCGATGCTGATGAAGACTTCCTTGAAGGCGAAGACACCCTCGACGAAGAGATCGCTCTCCTCGATGGCGGCGACGACCTCATCGAAGACGACGAAGACCAGTAATCCTCCCCTTTGATCAAGCGAAGCGAGATCCTTGAAGTGCGGTGCTTTCTGCACCGCCCTATTTTTTTACGCCTTTAAATCCGTAGATATCCTAATAGATTAGCGCCATTTTCTTGCCATTATGGAGAGATTCTCTCTCTGATCTTTTTATTAATAAAATTAATTTCTTATAATTACTTTTTAATATTGTAATAATAAATATTTTATTTGTAAGATAAGTCCATGGGGCGGAAATAAGAAGTTAGAGGCCCTCGAGAGGCGCGGGCTATCTGGATAATTACATATCCAGAAGCCTAATTAAGGAAGGGGTAGAGAGATGGCAAAACAGATGAGCAGCAGTCCATGGGTGAAGATGTGGACAAAACCTCGTGAAACGATCCGATCGATCGTCTCCATTGATCCTAACTATCAGATCTGGTGGCTAGCTGCTGTGTATGGTTTTCCAATGCTGCTCAACATGTCTCAGAACATGTCGTTTGCAGCCTCTATCCCTTTATTAATGATTCTGCTGATCGCAGCGATCTTTTGCGCGCCGATCGGGATGTTGGGTTTTATGATTACAAGTGCTCTTGTGCACTGGACAGGTAAGTGGCTGGGAGGGGTCGGCACATTTCAGCAGATCCGAGCAGCAATCGCCTGGTCGAATGTAACTAACCTTGCGACAAGCGCTTTATGGCTGCTGCTTGTTCTTGTGTTTGGCACAGATGTATTCTTTAAAACCTTTCCTCAATTGCCGTTTGAAGGAGCAAGTCTTGCAGTAGTGACGATCATCTTTCTCCTGCAAACAGTTCTATCGATCTGGTCGTTTGTCCTTCTTTTCCAGTCTCTGGCTGAGATCCAAAAGTTTTCAGTCTGGAGAGCCATTCTGAATATCATATTGCCTTTTGTCATCGTGACAATCGCACTCTGGGCAGTATTTGTGTTTGTGTGCTGGGCTATAGGAATGAAAAGTTAAAAGGAGAGATATGGGCAATCTATCTATTAAAAATATAAAAAATCTGATCATCGTAAGCGCAATTAGCTGCATGGCTCTCGCACAGTGCAATCTGTCTGCTGCAGAAGCTCCAAAGGCAAACAGATCGAAAGATAAGAATCTAGAGATGAAGACCTCCTGGCAGGAGTACCACTCTACAATCGGTAGCTGCTCAATGCTCTTTCCGCGTTCTCCTGAGCACGTGAGCGAGAAGATGAGCGATGGTAATAAAGAGGGGTTTGATCTGAAGTATGACGCCTACATCGCAAATGTAGATAAGAAGAGCGTCTTCATGCTTCTTATCGCCCAATACCCAGACTTCGTTGATGAGAGCTATGCGCAGATTAGTTTGGAGAGCTTCTTAAATGGGCTACTCTCACACAACCCTGCTAACCAGCTTATCTTCGCAGACCTCGTTCTCGTTGGGGGAAGAGAGGCTCTCGACTTCTTCATTCGTACAGGCAGCGTCTTCTTCAAAGGACGTGCGATGATGGTGAAGAACAGCCTCTACCTAATGGCAATGGAGTGCGAGATGCAGCACTACGACGAGGCCGACTTCGACCAGTTCATCAACTCATTCAAGCTGGTTAAAAAGTAGCCGAGAAATTTGTAGGTGATTGAAGAGGCATGTCGCAGGGAGGCCCCGAGAGAAAGCGCAGCTTTCCCCTGGCCTACCCGACATGTCTCTTCAGCTAGTAAACTTGCTAAGAGAAATTTTTATAAGAATTGGTTAAAAAGTAGCCGCGAGGTAGACCTTGCCGTAAGCGGCATCGTCATACTTGTAGTATTTTGGGTGGTGGTTGTCTCTGTCTTTAATGAGGATCCAGCCACCAAAATTCCAACCGCCGCCAATTCCAGCTAGAAAGTTTGCTTTGTAGTTATAGTTCAAGTCTAGTTCTGCTCCAGAAGCATAGACTTCAAAGATACCATCTTTAAATTTTCCAATTCCGCCATGAATGCGCCACGGGTGGCGATAGGGCCGCCCGAAGGTCGCATACTTTAATGTAAGCGACCAAGAGGGGTTCATCAGGTAGGAGAGCGAAAGGTCGATCGGGTAGATCGCATTGAGCTGCCACTTCTCTCCAATTCTTGAATCAACACCAATCACAGGCTGCACATACCCATTTTCCATTCCATAGTGGCCATACCAGCCGATGTGAATACCGGTGGTAGCGCTATAGGCGTATCTGCCCCACATAAAGCCGTAATAGACCCCATCCTTGCCGAAATTGAAGCTTCTGGTGTCAACGGTTGCCGAACCTGTAAAAACCCAGCGCCAGCGGTCGATAGAGGTCGAGACCCACCCGAGAGAGCCAACAGCGATATGGTAGTCATCCCCTTTAAAGCGCGGGTTATCTTTCCAGTCGAACTTCATGGCAGAGTAGCCAGCCTCCCAAGAGAGGTAGTTGTTTTCAGAGACGGGGTGGGAGAAGTAGAGGGAGCCAAAACCATCGGCATATTTGACGTGGGAGCCTTCCACAGACTCTGTGCGGAACTTGGCTTTGCCAACCTGTCTATACTCAGATTCGAAATAGAGGCTGGGACGATTTTTTAAAAAGCTGTAGTCGGTGAGCAGGACGTAGGAAGAGGTCGCGAGTTGAATGGGGATAAGTGCGAGTGCGGTATATCGATGCATTTTGAGATTCATTTTGGAACTTTTTCTCCTCCGAGCATTCTGATGAGTTCTTTCTCTTTTTCTAATGAATTGAGCGTCTGGATAGTTGTTGTCGTGCGTCCATCTAGCTCGCTCTTGCGAAGACGCATGTGCTGCTCTGCGAAGCGGGCCAGCTGAGGGAAGTGGGTCACGCAGATCAGCTGTCTAACTTGAGCTAGAGCCTTTAGATTCTGGCCGATTAAAGTAGCAGTCTCTCCACCCACATTCGCGTCGATCTCATCGAAGACGAGGATAGGAGTCTGATTTTTTTCAGCGAGCGTAGTTTTTATCGAAAGAAGTAGACGCGATAGCTCTCCTCCGCTTGCGCACGCCTGTACAGGCAAAAGAGACTCTCCCTTGTTTGCTCTCATTAAAAAGACGAGGAGATCATCTCCAGAGGCGCTTCTCGCTTGCGGCTGAATCTCAAGTTTAAGCTCCGCTGAGGGCATGTTCAAGGCTTGCAGAGAGGTGGTGAGCTCTTTTTGCCATTTTGCAGCACTCTTCTTGCGCTTTTCAGTGAGTTTAGAAGCGAGCGATTCTGTCTCCTGTTGAACTTGAGTTAACTGCTCTCTTATGCTTTTAATCTCTTGATCGAGAGAGTCGAGCTTTTCTAGCTGATCTGACAGTGATTTCTCGTAAAGGGCGATCTCTTCTCTTGTGCTCTTGCCAATTTTACGCTTTAAAAGGTGCATTTTGGCTAGGCGCTCATCCAGGTAGAGCAGTCTTTTAGGATCGGCCTCTTTCTGGTCTAAGCAGCTGTTTAATAGCTCTCCTACCTCTCTGAGCGGGATGAGAGCCTCTTGGAATAGAGGAAGGGTCTTCTCCAGTTCAGGATCGATTTTTGCTACCGACTCAAGTGCGCTCTTAAGTTTAGATAACTGGTTTAGAACCGCGTGGGGAGAGTCTGAAAGGGCTCCCTGAATATTATGAACCTTTTCAAGCAGCTCTTTTCTGCGCGCAAGGAGCTGATATTCGGCAAAGCAGCTCTCTTCTTCGTGCAGGCGCGCCTCTTGAAGCTCCTCAAGTTGATAGGAGAGGAACTCGCTCTCCTGATCTCTCTTTTCGGATAGCTTAACAAGTTTTTCATGTTCTGCTTTAAGAGCGTTCTCTTTTTCCCAAGAGCCTTCAAACTCTTTTCGGAGGTCTACCGCTTCGGCATAGAGATCTAAGAGCTCGCGCAAGTTTTCGATCTGTTTTAGCTCTTGATGTGAGCTCTGATCGATGAGATCACAGAGGGAGCAACCCACTTTTTGTAGAACTGGAAGAGGCACTGTCTGGCAGTTGATCTGCGCCCGACTCTTGCCATCGGCGGTGAGCTGGCGGCTGATGATGAGCATCTCACTGGGATCGTAATCGATCCCAAACTCTTCAAGAATTTTCCAGGTTGGCGACGAGTCGTCGAGTTGAAAGGTCGCCTCTACGCTCGCTTTATCGGCGCCCGTTCTCAAAAGATTAGTCTGCGCTCTTTTTCCCAGAATGAGACCAAGCGCGGTTAAGACGATCGTCTTGCCCGCTCCCGTCTCACCAGTGAGCACATTCAGCCCTTTTTCAAAAGAGATCTCTGCACTTTCAATCAGAGCTAGATTTTTGATAAGAAGACGGTAGATCATAGAAGGGTGCGGAGGATGTCGTCTCGGGTTTTAAAGTGGAGCTTAGCAACTTTTCCAAGCGCTTCTTCCCCTAGTTTGTGCACGATGATTCTTCCCGTTTCAAGAACCTTCTTTGAGGCTCCTTTTGGCAGGGGAATAGCTATCTGCTGCCCCAGCTCTTCTAATCCCTGCAGAAAGGCCGCGCGCGCGAGGATCGATGCGGCAGCGACGACAGGATCGCTCTCCGCTCCATGGCGTTGAGTGAGGTTGACATCGAGCTTTTTACTTTTTAGTGCCGAGATAACCAGGTGTTCGCTTGCAAACTGGTCGATGATCACATTCTGGCAGCTCGTCTTTGTTACGAGCTCGCCAATTGCAGTCGCATGTCCCCAAGCGAGAAGGCGATTTAGATTCTTGAAATTCCCGTAGAGCTCATTGTACTTCGGAGGCGAAATTCTGACGATGCTGTGGGCGAAATTTTGACGGATCTTCTTGCTTAAAGCGATCACCGCAGCGTCGCTCATCTGCTTGCTATCGCGCACACCAATCGAAATTAGCTCTTTGACCTTCTCCTCGCCAGCTTGCACTCCAGCGATGCAGAGAGGGCCGAAGAAGTCCCCTTTGCCGGCCTCATCGATACCAATGCGCGGTGTGAGATCCACATTGACTTCGGGGTAGCTGTAGGAGACGTTTTTTAATATCTCCGGTTCCAGGTAGTAGGTGATGAACTCATCCATCCCTTTGCCCTGCACGGTGAGCTTCCCAGAGGTGTAGAGAGTGCAGGAGACCCCCTCTTTTACCGCAGAGAAAAAGGTGTAGGGGGGCATGGTCAGGGTGAACCCCTTTTCAGCGAGATCCTCTCGCATCTTCTGAGCGAGGCTAGTGTCGATTGTAGCTACAAAACAAGATGGCATTTGGCAGACTTAAGCGCTTTTTTCCGCCATGTATAAACGAAACCCTCCAAAACAATCCAAGGAAATGTTGTTGCGCTAACAGGAGATGGAAAGGTCCTCTTTGATTGAGCGAAGCGAAATCCCTGGAGTGCGGTGCTCTGCACCGCCTTGGCTTCTCCCGAGAAGAATATTCTCAATAAAACCCAAAAAATTAAGGCGGCGCGGAGCGCCGCACTCCAGGGATTTCGCTTCGCTCAATCAAAGAAAGATGGATATTATAAAATGGTGCAGAAGCAGGAGGCTTTTTTAGGGGGAGTGTAAGATTCGATAAGACCTAAGAGTTCTTGGCGCCAGGGGTGCTCCTTCTTTCGAGGTTCTGCCCATGTACTGGTGCTATCGCTACTGCTGCTGCTTTCGCTCTCTGAACTTGTGGACTCTGATTTGCTCTCTTCGCGCTGCGATCCTTTCTTCTCTTTTCTAAGCTCCCAGGCCTTGGCCCAGGCGCCCAATTCCCAAGGTGCAGGGATCTCTACGTAGGATAACGGGCCGTTTTTAATAGAAAGATCCTCTTCGACTCTAACAAATTTAAAGGTCTTTTTGGCGACAGATCTCACTTGCTCATCGGGGAACTCTTCGCAAAGTTTATAAGCGCGTCTCATTTCAGAGTGTGTAACGAGTGCATTTAAATTATGCTTTTTTGACGCTAGATCTTCTGCGCTTGTGGGAGGGATGTCATTGTAGGCGATGCAAAAGATAAGAGGGATGAGTGGCTTTCCCTCATGTTCTCTCTTGTAATTTTCAAAGATAAGGCTAACTAGCACAGCCTTGCAGGATCGAGCAATTGCGTTTCCACCAGAGTCGATAGGGACCTTTAAGAAAGGCCTGTTTTGAAGGTTTTTCTGCCCCATTAGAGCATAATCATAGACTTGTTTGATTTTGGGGTCTTTTCGAAGAATAGTCTTCGCATGGACGTAACGACAGTGGCTGAAACCGAAGACGACAATTTCTTCAGCGCTTCCACAAACTTTTTGAATAGAACCGAAAGTAGATGTCATTTTGTTTTGTTTGTTTTATTAAATTGTTAATTTGTAATTACAATTATATATAAAAAATACTTTAATTTCAATAAATTGCTTGATTGTGTAAGTTGTTGGTTTTTAGAGTGTTGTGGAGGGTTGTGAATTAGGTTTTGCATATTTGACGCATGTGGTAAAGATAGAGGACTGTTTTTAGACAGGTTTGGAGGGTTTTTATGAGTGAAGAGTTAAAGCGCGTAGGTGCGCTTTTGAAAGGGAAGAGAAAAGAGCTTAATCTCTCGTTAAAAGAGGTTGAGAATTCAACGTCGATTAGGTCCTCCTACATCGAGGCGATCGAAGAGGGGCAGATTCAGCAGCATGTGGCTGGGGTCTACGCAATGGGCTTTATGAGGCAATACTCCTCGTTTTTGGGGCTAGACACAGAAAAGATCATGAAAGAGCATCCACACGCGTTTAAAGTGCCTGCAGAGAAGCATGACTTCTCCTATGGAATCGGGACTTTAGAGGTCAGAGGAAGCATGGGAGGGGGCGTAAAGTGGTTTCCCAATCTCGTCTGGGCGGGAGCCTCAGCACTCGTTCTAGTTGTAGCGTGGTATCTCGCTAAGTATCTAGGGGTTATCTAAAAGGGCAGATCTCTCATGGCCACACCCCCCTATACCAACCGGCTAATCCACGAGAAGTCTCCCTATCTTCTCCAGCATGCGCACAACCCGGTTGACTGGTACCCTTGGGGGAGAGAGGCCTTTGAAGCGGCAAAAACCGCCGATAAACCGATTTTTCTATCTATTGGCTATGCCACCTGCCACTGGTGCCATGTGATGGAGCGCGAGTCGTTTGAAAATCCCGAGCTTGCAAAGCTGATGAACGAGACCTTCATCTGCATCAAGGTCGATCGGGAAGAGCTCCCACATGTGGATAGCATCTACATGGAGTTTGCCCAAGCTCTCATGGGAACGGGGGGAGGATGGCCTCTCAATGTGATTTTGACGCCAGATTTAAAGCCCTTCTTTGCGGTTACCTATCTGCCTCCCAACGGGCGGCAGGGATTGATCGGCTTCGATCAGTTCATACTGCAGATTAAGCAGCTCTGGGCAGGAGAAGAGAGGCTTCAACTCGTAGAGCAGGCGAGCCGGCTTGTTCAGACCTTTGCAAATGCAGTTGAAACAAAAGGCGACGAGCTTCCCGACGAAGAGCAGATTTCAAATGCGATCGACGTGATCTTTCAAACTGCAGATCCAGTTTTCGGCGGGGTGCGCGGAGAGCCAAAGTTTCCCATGGGCTATCAGGCCGACTTTCTTCTCTCCTACGCAAAGACGGAAGAGGAGAGTCGCGCGCTCTTCTTTGTTGAACTCACGCTTGAGATGATGCACAGGGGTGGAATCTACGACCATCTCGGCGGTGGCTTTTCGCGCTACTCTACCGATGAGAGGTGGATGACTCCTCACTTTGAGAAGATGGCCTACGACAATGCTATTCTCGCTAAGACCTACCTTCAAGCGTGGAAGTTCACTGGAAAACCAGTATTTCGCCAGATTGTTGAAGAGACGCTTACCTATGAGCTTCGTGAAATGTGCAGCTCCGAAGGAGGGTTCTACTCGGCTCAAGATGCAGATACAGATGGACACGAGGGGCTCTTCTACACCTGGACACCCGCAGAAATTCGCGAAGTTCTATCTCCAGAGGATGCCAACCTCTTTTGCAAGTACTATGGAGTTACCGAGGCTGGAAATTTTGAAGGCAGAAATGTTCTCTATATCGAAACTCCTTTAGAGCAGCTTTTAGAGGGTAAAAAAGATCTCATTGATGCCGCTTCCGCGCGTCTTGCAAAAGCGCGAGTCGCGCTTTTTGAAAAGCGTGCAAAGCGCCCAGCGCTGTTTAAGGATGATAAGATTCTCTGCTGCTGGAATGGACTCATGATCGATACGTTTGCTCATGCAGGTGCAGCTTTGGAAAGAGAGGATTTTACAGCGGCCGCAGTGAAAGCAGCAGAACTGATTCACGGTCAGCTCTGGAAGGATGGAAAGCTGCTAAGGCGTCTGCGCGAAAAAGAGGCGGGATGTGCGCCTGCGCTTGAGGACTACGCTTTTCTAATTAGAGGCTTATTAACTCTTTTTGAATATGGCCGTGGCGTCCACTGGCTTGAGTGGGCGATAGAGCTCTCTGAAGTTCTCTTCCACCGTTTTAAAGCACCGAAAGGAGCCTTCTATCACACGGAAGAGGAGATCGTTGTTCGCAAGTGTGAGTTCTATGATGGAGCAGAACCTTCAGGGAACGGGGTCCACTGTGAAAACCTTCTGCGTCTCTACCAGCTAACTAAAGAAGAGACCTACTTGAGGCAAGCTGAGGACATTCTGAAGGCAGCAAAAAATTATATGGAGACATATCCACCTGGCGCCTGTTATCTTCTGATGGCGCTTCAACGCTATCTCGATCTACGTGCCCCCACACTCGTTGTAGCACTTGATGAGAAGCGCTCTCTTGAAAAGGAGATCAAAGGGTGGCTGGCAAAACGGTTTTCTCCTCATCTAGAAGTGATCTGGAAGTATGGAAGCGAGCTCGATCTTCTTCTGCCAGAGGAGTCTGAAAAAACGCCTATCGATGGTAAGACGGCAATTTACATCTGTAGACAGAATCTGTGCGAAGCTGCGATCACTGAAAGAGACAAGATAGAAAAAGCGATCCTAAACTTATAATTTGCGGATAGGTTCATGGAAAGAACACTTGGCGACTATCAGATTTTAAAAGAGATGGGAGTAGGTGCGCTCGGTGCGCTCTATCTCGGACACCACAGTTTTCTGAAACGCTCTTTTCTCCTTAAAGTCCTACCTGAAGATTTAGCCGCGGACCAGAACTTCCGCAAGAGATTTGAAGAGCTGGTGGCGGCTCTTGCGAGCATCGACCATCCGCACCTTGCAAAGGTGCATAACATCTCATTCTCTTCGGGCAAATACTTTCTTGTTAGCGACTTTATTTTTAGCAGTCGGGAAGATCTCAGTACGCTTTCCGATTTTCTTGCGGCGCGAAAAGATCCTCTTAATGAAGGCGAGCTCTTCTCTATCGTTGAACAGATCGCCTCGGCACTAAACTGCTTGCATGAGAAGGGAGTTTCTCATGGGTCGATCTCGCTTAATAACGTTTTCATCTCGAACGATGGGAAGAGCCTATCCGTATCGCTTGCGGATGCGGGGCTTAGCTCTCTTCTTAGTGCAGATAAGTTGCTGCGCCGCACTTATGATGTTTTATTAAATGATGCTCATTTGAGCTTCTTTTCACGCCACTTCGCCTTCCTGCCGCCAGAACAGAGAAATCTAACAAGTGTCGACGCAAGAGCAGGTGATATCTATGCGTTTGGAGTGCTCGTCTACTACATGATCATGGGCTTCTATCCAGAAGGCTTCTTTTCGCTGCCGTCTCAGGCACATCCGGAATATAAACTCGCATGGGACCATCTAATCATCCAGTGCTTGCAGCCCGATCCTGTAAAACGACCTCTCTCTTTGAACGCTGTTGTCAAAGCTCTTCATGGGCAAGATGCGAAGACCGAGGGCACTGCTTTAAAGCCAAAAATTAAAGAGCCAGAACTCATAAGGCCAGAGTTTGATGAGGATCCAGGTGCCATCTTCCAAAAAGATACAAGCGTTGCCCAGTTTCGCCCAAAACCTCAAGAGATAAAAGAGCTCGATCCTATTCTTTCAGAGATGGTGATTATTAAAGGTGGTAACTTCCACCGCGGCAGCAATAATGGCGGGCGCGATGAGATCCCTCGCCACATGATCACGCTTGATAGCTTTGCAATCGACATCCATCCCGTAACAAACGAGCAGTTTGTTCGTTTTCTGCAGGCGATGGGTGGAGAGAAGGATGCGCAGAACAGCGACATTATTCGCCTTCGAGAGTCTCGCATCAAGCGCAGCGGCGGTAAGCTGAATATTGAATCGGGCTACAGTAAACACCCTGTTGTTGGCGTCACCTGGTATGGTGCGATCGCCTATGCCAAGTGGGTGGGTAAGCGCCTTCCAACAGAAGCGGAGTGGGAGGTCGCCGCATGCGGAAACTTAGAAGATTCTACATATCCTACAGGCGCAAATATCGAGCGCTCTCAAGCGAACTTCTTCAGCTCGGATACGACAACTGTGATGAGCTATCCGCCCAACAGCTGTGGTCTCTATGATATGGCTGGCAACGTGTATGAGTGGTGTAGCGACTGGTATGGCTACCACTACTATGATGTCTCCGTCCAAGAGCCAAACAATCCTCCTGGTCCAGCTCAAGGGATCTACCGCGTTCTACGCGGCGGCTGCTGGAAGAGCTTAAAAGAAGATATGCGCTGCTCTCACCGCCACCGCAACAATCCCGGCACCATGAACGGCACCTACGGCTTCCGCTGCGCTGCCGACGTTCAATAAAAAAGGTCCATGCCTGTGAAGGCATGAATTTTTTTGGTCACGAAGATAGAACAGGATAAGGAAGATCGCAAGCGGCAGGATATGCAGGATGGTGCAATCTTTTATATTCCAACTTCCTCTTACCAAAATTTACTAATAATCCAAGCTGGATACCCGTCACCTTTAAATAGTTGATGAGCTGCGCTTGATGTTCAGCTAATAGGTGCTCACAACACTTCAACTCAATAATTACTGTTTTTTCAACAATAAGATCTGGGATAAATAGACCAATTTTTCGGTTTTTAAAGATCACCTCAAAGCCTTTTTCGCTAGTTATCTGCAAACCATCTTCCATCAGTGAGATAATTAGCGCGTTTTTATATACAGACTCAAGAAAACCGGCTCCTAGAGTATTCATTACCTCGAAGCAGCATTTGAGAATGTTTTTTGTTAAATTGTAATGGGGTAAATCCTGCATATCCTGCCGCTTGCGATCCTCTTTATCCTGTTTCTCTTAGAATCTTACAGAATTATAAGAATAACTCTGAATGGTTGTTAGAGAAATATTTTGTCTGAAAAAACATGATGTGAGCGGCAAAAAATAAAAAGGTCCATGCCTGTGAAGGCATGGACCTTTTAGTTGGGTGGAGAGGAGCTGGGTTACAGCTCTTCCATTCCTTTTTCGCTTACTGGTTTTGGGGTAGCGTCGACCTTTTCAGGTGGGAGGTTTGTGTAGTGGAGGTAGATCGGAAGCACGGGTATTGCAGTGGCGAGGAGGCAGAGTAGAAACGTGCCCGAGACCACACCTAAGTAGAGAGGGATTCTAACAATTAGAGAGAGCGTTAGAAAAAGTCCTCGCGCAAAAGCAGCGATTGCACCATCTTCAAAAAAGGTGCCCTTAATCGCTTCAATAAATTTATCATCGATGAACTGAACACCTGCTGAAAAGTTGTAGCAGACTACATCTTTAGCAGCAAATGGTGCGCTTCTTATAAAAGCTTCGTATGAGCGTGTATCGATCAGTGTCGGCTCCTCTTTGCAACTTCTGTTGTTTGCCATGTTCTCATGAGTTGCAGATACCGCCGCATGGACGAGGCCGCTTCTGGTTGTTAATCCTGCTGACGATGCCATAAAACTACTCCGTTTTTTTACTATCTTAGTTAAAAAAAGATCCATGCTCAACTAAAGAGCATGGATTTTTTTGTCTGGTATAGACTTACAGCAAGTCGTATTTGCTGCCGAGGCAGTCGACAGGGTAATTGTTGTAAGCATTGTGAGCGGCAACCCCTATGCCAACTAGGCAGGCTGCTACTGCTACTGCCACAAAAATTGTAGCAAAAAGTGCAGCTCTTAAGAGCGCAGAAATTGTAAGTAAAACACCGCGTGCGAAAGCCGAAACCATACCACCCTCAAAATAGGTGCCTTTCAGCAGTTCTACGAATTTGGTGTCTAGACACTCAACAGCTCTAGAAAAAGGTACGCAGACTCTATCTGTTGCTGCAAAAGGTGCGCTCTTTACAAATGCCAGGTAGCTAGTAGTATCGAGCTTTGTAGCTTCTGCGCTATACTCTTCAGTATTTGCCATATACATGTGCGCTTCATCAATCAATGTGTGCGCAAGGCCTGTATTGCCAATTGCAATTGATGCGTTTGTTGCTGTCATAAATGTTCTCCATTTTTTAAAAATTAATATGTTTAAACATGTCTTTAATCTAATTAAATATTGCCAATATTATAGTAAAAGAATTAATAAAATAGAATGTATTTTTTACTATAATCTGAATTAAAATAATTACTATTTACTTGTGTAAAGTAATTATTTTAAACTACTCTTCTACCACGTTGCTGTATGTGCGGCCATAGGGATCAGTTACAAGCATAGGGACCGGGAGATCTTCCGCGGGTGCAGAGTCGGGTTTTGGCTTGGTAAAATGGAGGTAGGCGGGTAGCGCGAGGGTAGCAGTTCCAAGTATACACAGGAGAGTTACAATTACGTAGACGGGGAAGAAAATGAAGGTTCTAATAGCTGCAGAGATGACGAGAAGCGCTAAGCGTGGAGTAATTGAAAGTGCCGTCCAGTCGAAGTAGGTGCTGTCGAATCTTCTTAGAGATTGGCAGAGGGGAAGGCTAAGCCTGTTTGCAATTGCAATCGGAGCTGTTTCTACGAAGCTTGAAAGGCTACTTCTGTCGATTTCTGAAATTACGCCCTCTTCATCAAAACCTGCACCCAAATAGGCGTGTTTAGTTTCGATAAAGGTAAGAATGCGGTTTGTTAAACTTGAGAGTTCGAAGTCTCTTTCCAAGTCAACCTCAACGGATGCGTACTGTGACTGCGACGCGTTGAATCTGCTCTGAGCAGCTTCTGGGGTTAAAATTTCAGTTAATTCAATTGACATAACTTTCAGGCTCCTAAAATTATTATTAATTTGATTCTGTAATAACTAATTCGACAGGCGCTAGAGCTCCTGGTGAGAGGTCGACTGTTTCTTCTTCTGGAATCTCTGGGAAGAAGTCATCTCCATCATCACCCGGGATCTCGAGTGCGGGAGGTCTACGGTCGCCCTCTACGAGCCCCATAAACTCGCCTATTTTTAGAATAAGGGAGGCTGCCCCGAGAAGCAGAGATAACAGCAGTGCAAACGCAAGTACAAAGGCTCCGCCGGCAAGAACTCCAGCGCCTACAACAAGTGAAGCTGCTGTGCAGAGGATAAGCGAAGGGAGAAAGATCACAGTAAAGACTGCAGCTCTCTGAACAGCTGAAATTATAAGGATTGCAGAGCGAAAAAGGGCCAGACAGATGCCAGGCTCAAACTGCTTAAGTAGTGCGATATCTAGATTTAATAGCTTTTCCGACAAAAAGAGACTGCCCTGATCTGCTAAGGCATATGGAGCTGTCGTAGACATAGTCACTATAGATTTTGTATCAATAGAGAACACGTAGCGCTCTCCCAGATCGATCGACTCGCCGCCATCAAGCCCAAATCCTACATACCCTTGCACTTCGCTAATTAGGCGATGAACGTGGTGAATCGCGGTTGGGTGAAATGCTTCCTCTGGAAGAGTCTCAACGCTTGCTATGGGCGCAGCTGAGGTCTCTTCTCTTGGAAGAGCCTCTGGCGGTCTCGGAAAGTAATTTTCATTAAAGACGGCTATTTCAAGTGACATGTTAATGTTCTCATGTGTTTTAAAGTTTATAGTAACAATTATGATTAAAAGTTTGATTAAATGGAATTAATATTTGTTTAATATTAATAATTTTCGCCGAATCATATAATTTAAAATTTAATATATATATATATTTGGCAGGGATGCTGTTGCATAACTCAGTAGTTAAGAAGATCAACGCAAAGACGCGAAGCCGTTAGTGTGTAAAGATATTTCTTTAAAAGCTTTCGGTTTTCTTCGCGACTTGGCGTCTTTGCGTGACTCTTTCTGATGGCTGAGTTTCTATGCATTTAAACACTGGGGAGAGGCCATTGACAGAAGGGTTTTCTTGGTTTAAGCTGACTCCTCTGATTTTAAGGAGTGTCTATTATGAAGCTTCTTCTTTCTAAGCCGCGTGGGTTTTGTGCTGGGGTTGAGAGGGCGATCGAAACGGTCGAGCGCGCTTTAAAACTATGGGGTGCTCCGATCTACGTGAAGCATGAGATCGTGCACAATAAGCATGTGGTAGAGGATCTCAAAAAGAAGGGGGCGATTTTTATTGAAGATCTCGAGTCGGTCCCAAGAGGGGCTAGGCTGATCTACTCTGCACATGGGGTCTCTCCTGAGGTGCGAGCTCTTGCAAAATCGAGAGAGCTGATTGAGATCGATGCGACCTGCGGGCTTGTAACCAAGGTCCATTCTGCTGTGAAGCGGTATGCTGAGAAGGGGTACCATATCATCTTGATCGGGCACAAAAAGCATGTGGAGATTATCGGCACATTTGGCGAGGCTCCCGATGTCACAACGATTGTCGAATCGGCAAAGGATGTGGAGGCGTTAAGATTTCCTCCTGAGCAGAGGCTCTTCTACACGACTCAGACTACCTTAAGCCTAGATGATGTGAAGGAGATTACAGATGCTCTCAGCGCCAAGTATCCACATATCGAAACGCTTCCGAGCTCATCCATCTGCTACGCAACCACAAATAGACAGCTCGCTTTAAGACAGATCACTGCCGAAGCTGATCTCGTTCTTGTTGTGGGCGATCCGCGCAGTTCAAACTCGAATCGCTTGCGCGAAGTGGCAACTGTGCGCGGAGTAACGGCCTACCTGATCAATGGCGAAGAGGAGATCGATGCTGCCTGGCTCATCGGCGTGCAGACGATTAGCTTAACAGCTGGGGCTTCAACACCTGAAGAGGTGGTTCAGCGCTGCATTAAGCGTCTTCAAGAGCTCGGTGTCTCTTCGGTCGAAGAGGTCACCTTCACTGAAGAGAACGTCTTCTTTCAGCTTCCCCGACAAGTCCTCGTCTAATGCATCTTTAAGCTTGGCAAAAAGTTGCTAAAGAGGTCATACGTAGCTTAAGAATAGGAGCTGCGGAATGAAGCGTATTTTAAATCGTGCAAAGCAGGTGGCTCAACTCGATCGCGGAGCGCTCAAGAGGGTGCTCGGTGTTACGGATCTTTTTGCAATAGGATTTGGCGATCTCGGGTCGTCGATCTACTACGCTCTGGGGATAACAGCACTTTATGCGATGGGGGCAACACCGATTGCGCTCGTGCTGGCGGGTGTTGTCTTTGTGTGCACGGCGCTCACCTATGCTGAACTCGCCTCCACATTTCACGAATCGGGAGGAACGGCGAGCTTTGCGAGACACGCGTTTAACGATCTGATCTCTTTTATTGCCGGATGGGGACTGCTCTTCGACTACATTGTTACCATCGCTATTTCGGCATTTGCAATTGCCCCCTACCTCTCCTTCTTCTTCCCAGTCATGAAAGAGGTTCAACTGGTCCACCTCGCCTTTACGGTGGGGATAATTCTCCTGCTTCTCTTGATTAACACGCTTGGCGTTCACCAGTCGACGCGGATGAGTTTTGTGCTCGTTTCGGTTACGATTGTGACTCAATTAATCATCGTCGTAATTGCTATCTTCTGGCTGTTTGATCTTGAGAAGATTATCGATCATCTGAGAATTAACGTGCCCAATGTATCCTGGTCGCCCACATGGCCAGAGTTCTGGAAGGGAACTGCGATGGCGATGGTGGCATACACGGGAATCGAGTCGATTGCGCAGCTGGGAGCGGAGGCGAAGAAGCCTTCGAAAACAGTTCCGCGCGCAATCATGATTACGATGGCGGTTCTGGTGCTCATGTATATCGGGATCTCTCTTTCTGCTCTCTCTGTCGTCTCTCCGCTTGAACTTGGAACGACCTATGTAGACGATCCTGTTGCGGGAATCGTCAACCATCTTCCTTTTGGAAATGTAGCCTTGGGAGCATGGGTGGGGATTTTTGCAGCTGTTCTTCTCTTTGTGGCTTCAAATGCGGGTCTTGTAGGAGCTTCGAGGCTCTCATTTAACATGGGTGAGTACTACCAGCTGCCGCGCTTCTTCTACAAACTGCATAAGCGTTTCCGCACTCCTTACGTTGCCCTTGCATTTTTTGCAGTAGTGGCAATTATCATCGTGCTTGTGAGTGAGGGGAGGATGGTCTTTTTGGCCGACCTTTACAACTTCGGTGCGATGATCGCCTTCTTCTTTGCGCATCTTTCGGTAATCATGCTGCGCATTAAAAAACCAAACTTACACCGCCCCTTTAGAATCCCATTCAACATCAGAATTGGAAAGCATTCGATCCCGCTAACTGCGGTAATCGGTTGTCTTGCTACGTTCAGCGTCTGGGTTCTAGTCGTGGTCACAAAGCCTGCTGGTCGCTACATCGGGTTTGCTTGGATGATCTTCGGGGTCTGCATGTATCTCTACTACCGCAAGAAGTATAAGCTCACATCTACAGGCCAACTCGAAATTGAACGCGTACACGTTCCCGATTACAAGCCGCTTGAAGTAAAGAACATTCTTGTTCCGATCTTAGGCCGCACACAGGTCGAAACGCTTCAGATGGCGTGCGAGCTTGCGCACCTCCATGAGGCGAAAATTTCAGCGATCCACGTGATCGAAGTTCCCGCTTCGATGCCTCTGGATGCGACACTCGAATCGAGAACGCTTATCGCGGAGGCTGTTCTTAAAAGGGCTGAGGCGATTGCGCGCGAATTCAACCTCACCATTGAACTGCGTGTGATCCGTGCGCGTTACACCGACAAGGCGATTTTAGAGATTCTCAATGAAGAGAAGGTAGATCTTCTCGTAATTGGTGCAGCTCGAGAAAAAGATGAGCAGGGCGTTGGACTAATGGTGGAGAAGATTCTCCGCAACGCACCTTGCAGAGTCTGGGTCTGCAGCGGCGAGAAAAAGAGCGATGGTCTCTTCGGCGAAGATCGCCTCCTCGTCACCTACTAATTTTTAGGGATTTACACAAAGAATTACACAGAGATCACAGAGATACAGAGAAAGAAGAGAAGATCATTTTTTCTGCTCTCCTCCTTCTCTGTGTCTCTGTGATCTCTGTGTAAAATTTTTCTCTTTCTGTGCAGTTAAGGGTGGAGGTGGCAGGAGGTGAAGTGGCCGGGAGAGCTCTCTTTCCAAGAGGGGCGCACGCGGTGGCAGATCTCGGTTGCGTGCGGGCAGCGAGTGGAGAAGATGCAGCCTGCTGGCGGATTTGAAGCGTTTGGAACCTCGCCTGTAAGGACGATGCGCGTGCGGCTTCTTTCGATTTTGGGGTCGGGAATAGGAATCGCAGAGAGCAGCGCCTGTGTGTAGGGGTGAAGGGGTTTTGCATAGAGCTCATCTGAAGGAGCGAGCTCAACTAGGTGGCCTAAATACATCACGGCAACACGAGTTGAGAGGTATTTAACCATCGCAAGGTCGTGTGCGATGAAGAGGTAGGTAAGTCCCATCTCTTCTTGGAGTCTCTTTAAAAGAGTAATGATCTGAGCCTGCACCGAGACATCAAGCGCAGAGATCGGCTCATCGCATACGAGAAATGAGGGGTTAACTGCAAGGGCGCGCGCAATTCCGATTCTCTGTCTCTGGCCGCCGCTGAGTTCATGGGGAAAGCGACCCGAGTAGTTACCGCTTAAGCCTACGAGATCTAAGAGCTCCTCAACTCTCTTCTGCCTCTCTTGCCTTGTGTAGATTCCATGGATGTCAAGGGGTTCTGCAATGATCTCTTTTGCCATCATTCGTGGATTGAGTGAGGCGTAGGGATCTTGAAAGATCATCTGTATCTTTTTTCGAAACTCTTTAAGCCCCTGCTTGGAGAGGGTAGAGATATCTTCTCCTTCAAAATAGATCTCTCCTGAGGTTGGCGTTTCAAGGCGCACAAGCGTCTTACCCAGAGTGGATTTTCCGCAGCCGCTCTCTCCTACGAGCCCTAATGTCTCTCCTGGATAGATCTCCAAAGAGGCGTCATCGACAGCTTTTAACGTCTGTTTTCCGACGATGTAGTGCTTCTTTAAGTTCTTAATTTGAACTAGAGGATTTTTCATTTTGAGACTCCTCGTGGATCGTGTTTCCAGCAGAAGCTGGTATGATCTTGGCTAATTGAAAAACCCTGCGGATCTTGCGAAAGGCAGATGTTCATCGCTCCAGCGCAGCGACTACAGAATGCGCATCCTTGAGGCGGAGAGAAGAGGCTAGGCGGAGTGCCCTCAATCGGGATAAGAGGGTGGTCTTTTCTCATGTTTAGGCGAGGAATGGACTGGAGGAGCCTCTGTGTGTAGGGGTGCTGGGGATTTTCAAAGAGTTTTTCCACGGGCGCATCTTCGACTATTCGTCCGGCATACATTACAAGTACTCGGTCGCAAAAGCCGGCAACAACGCTTAAATCGTGTGTGATTAGAATTACGCTTGTGCGCGTCTTCTGCTGGATGTTTTTCATTAGATCTAGAATCTGGGCCTGGATGGTAACGTCGAGCGAAGTTGTTGGCTCATCTGCAAGAAGAAGTTTTGGCCTGCATACGAGCGCGAGTGCGATCATCGCCCGCTGTCTCATTCCTCCGCTCAAGGTGTGAGGGTAGGCGTTTGCACGCTCTTTTGGCTGTGCAATTCCCACGAGCTCTAGCATTTCAATGGCGCACGCATGCGCCTCTTGGTAGGTCGCTTGGGGGTGGTGCCTCAGGTAGCCTTCGATGATCTGCGTTCCTATCTTTAGTGTGGGATTAAGAGAGGTCATCGGATCTTGAAAGATCATTCCGATCTCTTTTCCTCGGATCTTCTGAAGCTCTCGTTCGCTGTACGAAAGTAGATTTTTACCATCAAACCAGACCTCGCCTCCAACTTTAGAGTAGTGGGAGGGAAGGAGTTGAATAAGTGCTTTTGCCGTTGCGCTCTTGCCACAGCCCGACTCTCCGACAATACCAAGCCTCTCTCCCTCATTTAAAAAGAAGGAGATCTCGCGCACTGCATGAAGGCTCTTCTTATGAACTTCGAAGCTAACGCTTAAGTTTTTGACTTCAAGGAGTTTTTTCACGAGCGCAACCTCGGGTCAAAGGCGTCATGCAGTCCGTCGCCAAGCAGGTTAAAGCTGAGCATGGTGAGGCTAATGAAGATGGCGGGGAAGAAGAGGCGCCAGGGGTAGTAGCGCAGTGCAGCAAGGCCGTCGCTTGCCATTGTGCCCCAGCTGGCAATCGGTGCCTGCACGCCGAGTCCTAAAAAGCTTAAAAATGCCTCTGCAAAAATTGCGGTGGGGATTGTGAGAGTTACCGTTACAATGATGGGTCCCATCGCATTTGGTATGAGGTGGTTTAAAAGGATTCTGCGGCGGCTAGCTCCAATTACGTAAGCTGCTTTAACAAAATCGAGCTCTCTAATTTGGAGGATCTGCCCGCGCACGATGCGCGCCATGCCAATCCATCCTGTAATTGTGAGGGCGATGATGATCGTAGTGAGGCCCGAGCCGATTACCACCATGAGCAGGATCACTACGAGTAGATAGGGGATCGCATACAGAATATCTGCAACGCGCATCATCAGCTCCGCTGTTTTCGATCCCACAAAACCTGCTACTGCTCCGTAAAAGACGCCGATCACCAGATCGACAAGAGAGGCGGAGATACCGACGAAGAGAGAGATTCTTGCTCCCCACCAGAGGCGGGTAAAAAGATCCCTTCCAAGCTCATCTGTACCAAACCAGAACTGCCAAGAGGGAGGCTGATTTTTAAGATGCAGGTGGGTCTCATAGTAGGTGTATGGCGTGAGGAAAGGTCCAACGATTGCAAGCGCAAGAAGTGCCATCAGTATGCAGAGGCCGACCATCGCCAAGCGATTTGCGCGTAGTCTTGCCCACGCATCTTTCCAGTAAGAAGATGAGTCGTACTTCTCTTTTTCTTTCGAGAGGCGAGCAGCTTGTTCAGGTGCAAGCGGAGAAAAGAGTTCTTGATCCATTACGTCTCTCGGCTCCCAAGTTTGATTCTAGGATCGATAAAGCAGTAGAGGATATCGACAAGAAAAACTGCAAACATCAGCAGCGCACTATAAAAAACTGTTGTTCCCATGATAACGGTGTAGTCGCGATTAGTGATGCAAAGCACGAACCACTGGCCCAAGCCCGGGATCCCGAAGATCTTTTCGACAGCAAAGCTGCCCGTGAGCACCGCGGCAGTAAGAGGGCCTAAGTAAGTAACAACAGGAAGGAGTGCATTGCGCAGCACATGCTTCCAGACGATCTGAAAGGAGTTGAGCCCCTTCGCTCTAGCGGTCTGTATAAACTCCTGCTGCAGCACTTCAATCATATTTGCGCGTGTGAGCCTTGCGATAAACGCCATTGGCAGTGCTGCAAGCGATAGAGCTGGCAGGATAGATTGGCTGAATGTTCCCCATCTAGCAACGGGGAATAGGTCGAGTTTCATGGCTAGAAGGTACTGCAGAAATGTAGCGAGAATAAAGCTTGGCACTGAAATGCCAATGACTCCGAAGATCATAGAGAAGTGGTCCTGCCAGCGCTGATGCTTCAGAGCCGCAATCGTGCCGAAGGCGATTCCAAATGCGAGCGCAATCAGCAGGGCTTCAAGGCCAAGAGTGAGAGAGATGGGGAACCCCTCGCTAATGATATCGTTAACTGTTCTGCCTTGATACTTGAAGGAGGGGCCCAGATCGAGGGTGAATAGTCCTTTCAGGTACTTTCCATACTGAACGTGAAGAGGTTGATCCAATCCATAATGCTTGTGTAGGGCTTTCAGAATCTCTTCTGGGACGGCCCTCTCTTGCACAAAGGGGTCTCCTGGAATTGCATGCATCAGAAAAAAAGTGAGCGTAGAGACGAGGAAGAGAGAAACAAAGAGGATACACGCTTTTTTGATCAGAAAACGAAACATATTCACTCTTTCTCGAGATAGGCGTGTTTCAGATCTAGTTCGCTGAGCTCAGAGACAAAGACATCTTTTAAGTAGGGCTTTTTCAGAAAAGCTCCGGTGTAAAAATAGATGGGAGCAATCGGCATCTCCTCGATCAAAATTTTCTCCGCCTCTCTAAGTATGGCTTTGCGCGTTTCGGCATCTTTTGTCTGCTCGGACTTATCCATAAGAGCCGCATAGCGCGGACTATACCACTGCGACTGGTTTCTGCTAGAGGGATAATAGCGGGATGCCTCTAAAAAGTCAGCTGGATCGTTGATGGCTGCAATTCCACCCATCCGCGCGATCTGAAACTGGTGGTGGTAGACCTCATCTAAAAAGACCTTCCACTCTTTATTTTCTAAGTGGACCTGGACGCCGAAGGCCTCCACCCACTGCTGCTGGATCGCCTGTGCAATTTTATGGTGTGCCGCACTTGTGTTGTAGCTGAGTGCAAGAGAGGGGAGCTCGCTTTTAGTGATGTTGAGCTCTTTAAGCGCCTCTGCAAACAAGCGGCGCGCCTCTGTGATATCCGCATCTTTAAAGTAGGAGATCTCCTCTTTCCACATGGAGGGAGGGATAAGGCTGGTGGCGGGCTTCTGTCTGCCCTGCGTAACATTTTCAATGATCGCCTGGCGGTTGATAGCTAGAGAAAACGCTCTGCGCATCTTCACGTTGTTGAAGGGAAACTCTCTTGTATTAAAAATAAAGTAGTAGACGCCGGATAGGTCGTAGAGGTTAACCTCTTTCTTTTTCATAAGGGTAGGTAGCGCATCGATAGGAAGCTGAGAGAGCGGGCTTCCCGCCCAGTCGAGCTCTCCATTTTCAAACATGGCAAGTTCTGTGTTCTCATCTTCGATGATCGCCAGTTGGATCTCGTTAAGCTTAACTGCTTGAGCGTCCCAGTAGTCTGGGTTCTTTTCTAGCGTGATCTGGTTGTAGTGCTTCCACTCTTTAAGTTTAAAAGGTCCCGAACTTACATAGTGCTTCTCATTCTCAGCCCAGTTGGGATAGGCCTCTGGAATATGACTTGGAACCGGAAGGAAAGTGTGGGATGTGACCATAAGCAGGAAGTGGGGATGCGGGTAGGAGAGCTCCACCTGCAGTGTGCGCGCGTCCACCGCTTTTACTCCCACTTGATCAAGCGGAAGTTTTCCCTCTCTTGCCGCCTTCGCATTTTTTAAAATGTAGAGGTCGAGACCGATCTCCGAGGGAAAGCTGGGATCCAAAATCGTCTTCCAGCTCTTCTCAAAATCCATGGCGGTGATCGGCGTTCCATCCGACCAGCTCGCCTCTCTTAATGTGAATGTATACGATTTTCCATCCTCTGAAATTAAAACTTGGTTTGCAAGAGCGAGCTCTGGAGCGGATCCTTGTCCCAATCGCATTAATCCTTCGAAGCACATCCGGATCACAGAGATCGATGTGGTGTCGGTGGCTTTACGCGGATCTAAGGAGGGGGGCTCCGAATGGATGTTAAAACGGGCGGTCTGTTTGCTTCTACGCTCTACACTTGTTGTGGAGTTTGAGCAGGCAGTTAATAAAAGAATTGAGGTGATAAACAGTGCCGAAGGTAGTTTCAAAGTTCTCTCCAGATAGAAGTTGTGCGAAACAAAATTTTAAACGAGCGACCTTTCCTGGTAAATAAAGAAAATTCAGCGTACAATTCGTCTCTTTTATGAGAGGTTGAGATGCTGCATAGCGGAAACAAGATCCATTTTACGAGTTTAGGCTGCGCGAGAAATCTGGTCGACACTGAAGTGATGATCGGGATTCTTCTCCAAGCTGGCTACGAAGTTGCAACAAGTGTGGAAGAGGCGGACTTTCTCGTGGTTAACACCTGCGGCTTTCTTGCTGCATCGAGAGAGGAGTCTCTCGCGACAATCGGGCAGCTCTTTGAAGAGAAAAAGGCGTCCGCAAAGCTCATCGTAGCTGGGTGCATGGTCCAGAAGCACAAGGATGAGATTACAGCGAGATTTTCTGGGATCCACTACTTTATCGGGTCTGGCGATATGGAGAAGGTTCTCGATGCCGTTCGCTCCGCATCTCCCGGCGATGCTGTGACCTCTGCTCGTAGCTTTCTGCAGTGGGGAGAAGTTCCTCGCGTCACATCGACTCCTAAACACTACGCCTACCTAAAGATTGCTGAAGGCTGCGCTAAGAGATGCGCCTTCTGTATTATTCCTACGATTAAAGGACCTCTCCGCAGCAAGACGGTCGATCAGGTGGTTAAAGAGTTTAATGCACTCTTAAATCAGGGAACGCACGAGGTGATCCTCATCGCTCAGGATCTTGGCGACTTTGGAAAAGAGCGCAAAGAGGTGAATGCTCTTGAAGGTCTACTCAGCGAGATGTTGAAAGTTAAAAAAGAGTTCTGGCTCAGGCTTCTCTACCTCTACCCGGATGAGATCACAGACGAACTCATTACGCTCATCAAGTCCGACAAGCGCCTATGCCGTTACCTTGATATGCCGATTCAGCACATTAATGACACGATGCTGAAGGCGATGCGCCGCAAGACGTCGAAGCAGCAGATTATTCAGATCATTGAAAAGCTTAGAAATGAAGTTGAAGGCATCACCATCCGCACAAGCCTTATGGTTGGTTTCCCAGGAGAAACAGATGAGCAGTTTGAAGAGCTTGTGGAATTTGTGCAGAAGCATCCTTTAGATAACGTCGGGATCTTTAAGTTCTCGGCTGAGGCTGGAGCACACGCCTCTACTCTGCCGAATCAGATCTCTGAAGAGGTAAAAGAGGAGCGCTACAAGCGCCTCGCAAGCGTTCAGATGGAGGTTGTCGAGAAGAGAGCAGCCCGATTTATCGGCAAACGCATGCAGGTGATGGTAGAGGGCTACCACCCAGAATCCGAGCTCTTGATGCGTGGCCGCTACTCTGGTCAGTGCCCCGAGATCGACGGACAGGTGATTATCAATGATGGTCGCAAGGTCACCGCGTTTGGGAAGCTCTATGAAGTTGAGATCACAGACGCTGCAGGCTACGACCTGATCGGCCGTGTGATTAAAGCCTCTCCAGCAGCAGCTCCTGTTCAGCCCGAGAAGAAGATGCAGAAGTTGGCTCTTGTATGACCACTACTTATCCTCGCGCAGTGGTTCTGAAAGCCGGTAAAGAGCGCTCTCTCATGCAGAGGCATCCCTGGATCTTCTCAGGCGCTGTTGACTCCTTGCCGCAGATTACACCAGGAGAGATGCTCCCTGTTTTAAGTTCTACAGGGGCTTTTCTTGCACACGCCTACTTTAATCCGACCAACTCCCTTGCGGGAAGAGTGCTTACTTTTAAAGATGAGCCCGTAGACCGCGCGCTTGAAAGACTCCTCCAGGAGGCGTACGCGCTGAGAAGAGCGCATATGCAGTTGGGAGAGGCTGCAGCTTACAGGCTTGTGAATGCAGAAGGGGATGGCCTGCCAGGTCTTGTGGTCGACTGCTATGGCGAGCTTGTTGTAGTGCAGATCAATACGTGCGGAATGGAGCGGCTCAAGCCTCTGATCGTTCAGATCCTCAAAGAGGTGATTAATCCCAAGAGCATCTATGAGAAGTCGACCTCAGCCGCAAGACGCCTTGAAGGACTAGAAGACTCTGAAGGGCTGCTCTACGGAACACCGATGGATGAGGTTGTGATCGAGGAGAGGGGAGTTCGATTTATCACTTCTGCTTCGACAGGCCAGAAGACCGGCTTCTTCTTAGATCAGCGCGAGATGCGCACGCTTGTGATGCAGCATGCAAAAGGGCGCAAGGTGCTCAACTGCTTCTCTTACACTGGCGGTTTTGCCCTCTTTGCTTTAAAAGGTGGAGCCGAATATGTAGAGAGCGTTGACTCATCAGCAGAGGCGCTTCAGTTTGCAGCGCGAAACACAGAGCTCAATGGATTTGCAGCTCATAAGCATAAGCTTATTCAAGAGGATGCTTTCAATTATCTAAAAAGATCTGCCTTCGACTTTGATTTTGTGATTCTAGATCCTCCCGCTTTTGCAAAAAAGCGCAGCGATGTCGATGCTGCCTGCAGAGGTTACAAAGAGATCAATAGACAAGCCCTAGAGAAGATGCCTGCCGGCTCGCTCTTGCTTACAGCCTCCTGCTCGCACCACATCAGTGATGAGCTCTTCCAGAACCTTCTCTTCCAAGCATCTGCTGAAGCTGGCCGCAACGTGAAGATTCTCTCTCGCCACCATCAAGCCCTCGACCATCCGATCTCCATCTACCACCCCGAAGGCTCCTACCTCAAAAGCCTCCTCCTCTACCTCCACTGAATAGCCCGCCCAAAAGAGTGGACGTTAACGGACATTAATGGACGGAAAACGGACAAAAAATGGACAGGCGGGCAAGAAAGAAGGAAAAAAGTAGGGCTGCTCTTTACCTCTTTGGCGCGTGTCCATTTCCTGTCCATTCTCGTCCATTGATGTCCGTTTTTTGTCCATCTCTTCTCCGAGCGCTCTTTTCTTTTCCGCGTGCTTGTTCACTATAGTGTCGGTGTGGTAAGGTGCGGAAATGGACCTCTTGCGTAACCTGCTTTGTTTGAAAAGATCGGAGATTTTTTTTGCCGATTTTTAGAAACTGCTTGCAGTTTCGGATCAAACGAGCGAGTCGACTCTAAAGAGTCGGCGAGAGAGAGCGATAAAAATCCGCGAAAAAAAAACGATTTTGTCAAATAAATGAGGTTGGGCAAGAGGTCTAAAATGATGAAATTCTGCTTCATCACTCCCGACGATGTTGAGTATCCCCACGAGCTGATGCTTAGATGGGAGGTTCTCCTCAAACCTTTGGGTCTTCCTCCAGGAAATGAACTTATAGATGAAGAGAAGGGAAGCCTGCACCTCGTTGCAGTTGAAAAGAAGAAGCTCGTAGGCTGTGTTCTCTTTTTTCCGGAGGGTGAGAGCTCTGGAAAGCTCCATGAGATGGCTTTAAGTGAGGAACATCAAGGCAGAGGCTTCGGCAGAAAACTCATCTCCACATTAGAGCAGGCTCTTATTAAAAAGGGTTTCACAGAAATATATCTCTTTGCGCCGCAAGACAAGGTGGGCTTCTATGAGCGCATGGGTTATAAAAGCGAGAGTGAACTTAAGAAAGAAAAAGGCGTGCTTTTACAGCGCATGAATAAGAGGCTACAACCGGCATGACACGAGCAAAGAGTTCTGAAAGGCTTTCAGCATATGGCTGGATCGCAATCGTTACAGTCTCACTAGGTGGATTTCTCTTCGGTTTCCATTCAGCTGTAGTCTCGGGAGCGCTCGGAGTGCTCCAGAAAAAATTCCTACTCACACCTTTGCAAGAGGGATTAATCGTCAGCCTTCTACTTCTAGGAGCGGGAGTCGGCAGCATTTTTGCTGGGACGCTCTCCGACTACTTCGGTAGAAAGCGGATGATCCTCATCACTGGGCTTGTATTCACAATTGGTGCAGCTACCACCGCCTCCGCTGCTGATCTTACGATGATCTTGCTGGGACGCCTTTTAACCGGTTTTGGGGTGGGCTTTATCTCGCTTGCAGCACCACTCTATCTCGCAGAGATCTCTCCGCCCTCTAAGAGGGGAGCGATCGTTGCAACCAACCAGTTTGTCGGCACGATCGGGATTCTCACTGCGTATGTGGTGAACTACCTTTTTCTGGATACGGGAAACTGGAGAGCGATGTTCGCGGTCGGAATGATTCCTTCAGGACTGCTCATGCTGGGAATGATCTTTCTTCCCGACACTCCAGAATGGCTGCTTGCCCACCGCACAGAAGATAGTGCTAAAGATGTGCTGCAAAAGCTTCGCAAGGATAAGTCGTGGGAGTCTCATCTCGCTGAGATGAAGAGAGTGGCCTCTCCGCGCAAAGACTCCTCGTGGCACCGACTTTTTACGCCTAGCGTCAAGTTCGCGCTCTTTGTGGGAGTCATGTTAAGCGTTCTTCAACAGATCACCGGGATCAACGGAGTGATCTACTACGCACCAAAGATCTTTATCGAAGCTGGATTTGGCTCCGATGCGACCTCGGTGCTTGCCACAATGGGCATTGGTGTCATTAACGTTTTAACTACCTTCCTCGCTTTAAAACTGCTCGACCGCGCAGGAAGAAGACCTCTACTTCTCATCGGGGTTCTAGGGATGCTTATCAGCCTACTAATTTTGTCGGGATCCCTCTTCATGAAGCTGCCTCAAGTAGGCCCCATCGCCGTCGTCACGCTGATGAGCTACGTCGCCTTCTTTGCACTCGGCATGGGCCCAATCCCTTGGCTGATTCTTGCTGAGATCTACCCTCTCTCTGTCAGAGGAAGAGCGATGAGCATCGCAACAGCGGCCAACTGGTTTTTCAACTTTCTGATTGCGATTACCTTCCTGGATATGATTAAGTTTATGGGGAGCGCAGGAGTGTTTCTGCTCTTTGCAGCCATTTCGCTGATCGCTTTTTTTGCAATTAAGAGATATGTTCCTGAGACGAAAGGCAAGAGCCTAGAAGAGATCGAACTTCACATGAATGAGATGAGAAATAGGAGATAGACCGTGTCAAAAGAGAAGATAAGCAAGCTACTTGGACCCAAAGCAGATCTACTTTTGAACCACGTCTGCAAGACTGTGCCAAAAGAGAAGCTACACATTCCAGGACCAGACTGGATCGATCGCATCTTTGCACCGTCCGACCGCAACATCCGCGTTTTAAGAAGCCTTCAGGCGATGTATAACCACGGAAGACTTGCAGGCACTGGCTACCTCTCTCTTCTTCCCGTCGACCAGGGAATCGAACACTCCGCTGGCGCCTCCTTTGCTGCAAATCCCGACTACTTCGACCCCGAAAATATCATCAAACTTGCCATGGAAGGGGGCTGCAACGCTGTAGCCACTACACTCGGCGTGCTCGGCTCTGTAGCGCGCAAGTATGCGCACAAAATTCCCTTCCTCATGAAGTTCAACCATAACGAGCTTCTCACCTACCCAAACAAGCACGACCAGATCATCTTCGGTTCGGTTAAACAAGCGCATGAGATGGGCTGCGTGGCAGTAGGTGCAACCATCTACTTTGGCTCCGCTGAAAGCGACCGCCAGATTGTCGAGGTCAGCAAGGCCTTTGAAATGGCGCATGAACTCGGCATGGCAACCGTCCTCTGGTGCTACCTCCGCAACTCTGCATTCAAGACACCCGCTGCCGACTACCATGAAGCTGCCGACCTAACGGGACAAGCCAACCACCTTGGCGCCACAATCAAAGCCGATATCGTGAAGCAGAAGCTGCCCACAAACAATGGCGGGTTCAAGGCTCTGAAGTTTGGAAAAGAGACGCCCGACATGTACACCAAGCTCTGCACCGACCACCCGATCGATCTCTGCCGCTACCAGGTTGTTAACGGCTACATGGGACGCATCGGCCTCATTAACTCCGGCGGCCCTTCTGGCAAGGATGATCTAGCCCAAGCCGTAGAGACTGCCGTCATCAATAAGCGCGCAGGCGGCATGGGCCTCATTTCAGGCCGTAAAGCCTTCCAGAAGCCCCTCAAAGAGGGCGTAGAGCTCCTAAACGCCATCCAGGACGTCTACCTCTGCAAAGAGATCTCTCTGGCCTAACATCCTAATTCTCAAACGCTTAGGCGTCTTTTTGGAGTGCGGCGACCCGGCGCCGCTTTTCTAAGAGAGCGACCTGGCGCTCTCTCTTAAATTGAAGAAAATCGACAAGTCGATTTCAAGAAAAGCGGCGCCAGGTCGCACGCACTCCAAAAAAGAGAGTTTAGGAGCCGAAGAGGGCAGTCCAAAGCCAGCGGAAGCAGGCGCTGAAGGCGTCGAGGAGCTGAGTGAAGAAGGAGCGCTCAGGAGCTCTTTGTGGAGGGGCAGCTTGAGGAGGGGTTTGAGGTGCAGCCGGGCGAGGAGTTTGAGGTGCTGCAGGAGGTGCTGCAGGAGGCTGGACAAGTTGGGGTCTGACGGATATCAAGGGAGCAGGCGCTACGCGTGAGTGTTTGCGCTCCAGTGACAGTGAGGACTCCCTCAAATCTATCAGCGGTAGCGGAGTGATCCTGTCGCTCATCATTTGCGAGGCGTGGGCTTCAAATGTAAATGAGCGTTCACGTGCTTTTGAGGGGTCTCTCCAATCTCTCCACAATGATGAAGAGGCTCCCCAGGGAGTGGGGATTGCTTTTAGCATTCTTTCGGTAAACTCAAAGGGAGGTGCGCTATCTACGTCTGTAAAATCGGGCCGGATTCCTTCGAAAAGAGCTAGATTAAGATCGATACAAGTATCAGCGTCAAGAAAAGGATAAATTCTTAGAGTACCGTCAAATAGCTCAAAAAACTCAAAGGAGTTTTCTTTTTTAAGACACTCTTCGGATTGAAGAAGCTCTCTTCTCTCTCCAGTTCTTGTGTTGTAAATTGAAAGGGTCTTTCGTCCGAGCAGAAGCAGGTGCTCTTCGCCTAGCTTGCATAAATTAGCTCCCTTCTTTTTCCAATTTTGTTCAAAGTAGTCGCGTTCATCAATGGGTAGTATTTTGGCGGGCGTATTAGGTTTTAAAGGATTGAAGAGGAGCAGAGACTCTGTGAGTTTTTCATTCTGGTACTCGGTGACTCGCGCTACTACAAAATTCCGATCTATTCTCACCACTTGTCCAAAGCGTAGATCCTTAAATGCTCTTTCGCGAGACATTGTTCGAAGATTAAAAACTTCTGTAGAAAATCCCTCTGCATCGAGTTGTGGGTGTATTGATTGAGATGTAATTAAGAATACCCACTCTTCGAAGGAGGATGTCCAAGAATTTTTCCATGCTGTACAAGGAATGCTGCCCAGGGGCTTTCCTGTGTTGGGATCGCGCACTTCAAGTCTGTCCGCTAGAGGAATTACTAGCTTGTCATTTGAAACTATATATTCAAATAGGCTGGTTAATGCATTGAAGTCACCGCTTTCTGAATTAAGAAGTAGCCCCTCCGGGGGGGCGGAGAACTCGTCCGAAGAAAAGCCACTAATTCTGAACAGATGTGAATCTGTGGTGAGATCGCGTGATTGAATTCTAGTAAGAGCTCGAAAACCACCTGGACGGTAAGTCTGGAAAAGCTTTCCCTTAAATAGCTGGTAGTTGTTTGCTGGCGTTTTTTCTGTTCGAAACTCTCTAAGTATCTCACCAGTTTTAAAATGGCGTATGCGAACTCTTTCATAGTGTTCATCTAGAGGAGAGAGATACCAAGTGTGTCTTTGTGCATTTTCGGTAACAGTCATTACCATCTTTTGAGTAAAAATGGGGAGAGCAGCAGATATGGTGAAGCGCCCTGCCAGCACGTTGCGCGCCATCATCGCTTGCCAGTTTTTGCAGCGAGTTGGGATGTCGCCCTCTCCAGCTGGGAGCGAGGGGAAAGCGCGCTGCATAAGCCTATTCCAGCGCACAAAATCTGCTTCTCTTCTCCAGCTTTTGCAGACCGCTGCAAAATGGACGGGTTGGAGAGTCTGCTCAGTGAAGAATGTCTCGGCTCTTAGCAAGAAAGAAAAAATCTTGTTGAGAAGTTCAGCAGGAAGAGTGTCCGCGGGGCAGGAGTCTCCTGTGGGCTCTGCTATAGCGGGTCCTTTTGTCTCGTGTAAGACTAAACCTGTGCTCATTGATATTTCGCTCTTGTTTTGTCGAAAATTATAGCAATTTTTACAAAAAAAGTAAAAAGCTAAGGCCTTTCAAAATGAATAGTATATCGAAAAGCACCTAATTAAATTTTAGATTATATCTTTTTTGGAGTGCGGCGACCAGGCGCCGCTTTTTTCGAGAGCGACCTGGCGCTCTCTCTTAAATTGAAGAAAAATCGACAAGCCGATTTTAAGAAAAGCGGCGCCGGGTCTCCGCACTCCAAAAAAGAGGGGCTACTTGAGGATTTTGAGGAGCTGCTTGAGGGGCTTGTCCTCTTTGCGGACGCCGCTCTTCTTTTTGGAGGGGGAGGAGGGGCTGCTTCTCTTGCGCTCGGGGGTGGCTGGTTTGCCGCTCTCCCAGGGGAAGGGGTGTTTGGCTGGTGGGGTAGGCGAGTTGCTATCGGGCAGGGTTGCAAGCTTGCCCAGGAGATCTCCTGCGATTCCGGGTAGGCCGCCGCCAAGCGACTTCTGCTGCCAGATGAGGAGGGCTGCGATTTTAGCTGTTGCGGCCTTTGTATTGATCTGGACGTCGTTCATCTTGCCCTTCATCGGAATCTGCATCACATAGTCGGGGGGAAGGTCTTGAATGGAGAAGGCCTTGCTCAGGCACTGGCTGGTGAGTCCGAGGATCATGTCGACATTCTCATCGATCAAGTTGAGCTTGCCCCACATCGCCACTTCAAATGTTTGGGCGATGAGGATCTCTGTGCGCTCAATTATAGCGGCTCCCTCTTTTATGCTGAGTTCGATGGGTGCGAACCAGAGGTGGAGCTGCTTGTCTCCCGAAAACTGCTTTGATTTGAGCAGCCCTAACGTCACCTGGAAAGCTCCCTGATTCTCACACTGGATCTGGCCGAGCTCGATCTTAGCTTTGGAGAGCGACAGTTTTTTCCAGTTGTCTAAAGGAAGAGAGAATCCATCTGGTTGGACTTCAAGCGTTAGTGGGTGAGAAGAGGTGATCGACGAGATCGAGAGTGGATTGACCTCTTTTAACATTGGGCGTGTAAGCTCCTCTGTCATTAGCACCTGGGCGTGAATGGGCTCAGAAAGAGTTAGAACTCCACTTGTAACCACTCCTGCAATTGAAAAACGGCTGTTGGGGGATTTGAGATTGAGCTGGACTGGTCCCGAGCCATTCTTTAGAGAGACGTGTGCTTTGGCATCAAGCGCATTGCCAAATAGTGGAGCGAGTGAAGAGGAGTTAGTTAGCTGCGCAACGAGATCGAAGATCGAGCTGGGGAGCTGCTCGATGGTGGCATCTAGCTCAAGCGAGGGGCGTTTAAGGTCCGAACTCTCTTGCAGGCTGCCGATGCACTCGATCTTTCCTTCGGCTGCTTTCCCTCCTAAAACCTCTTTCGTTGAAACTTGTGAGGTGAGCTGGAAAGAGAGAGGCGAGAGCTTCTCTTTTTTTTGCAGCTTCAGGATGAGCTGATCAAATTTCACACTCTGCCCGCTTCCCTTCTCTTGGAAGGCGAACTTATCGATGCCGCCATTTGCGACGATCTGCAGATCTTTCCAGGATAGGTCTTTTGTGAGAGGGATGTTTAGACTTGAAATTGTGAAAGAGCAGATTGAAGGCTGAAGTAGCTCGACTGTTGCAGGAGTCTTTGCAAGCCAGCTTTTAATGCGGGAAAAACCCTCTCCATTCAGTGTAAAAAAGAGCTCCATCGGCTCGCCCACGAGAAAGAGGGTGTTGTTTTTTGCCGAGAGTGTCCCGTGCAGATTTAAGTTTGCGCTCGTTGCCTTTACTTCTACTTTTTCTTTTTGCGCCTCGAGGTGAACATTGAGGGTAGGACCCAGAAGAGAGGTAAAAGCATTCTGCTGCTGAAGCAGCTTATCGAAGAGAGAAACAGAGAGCTCTTTGGCATCGAGCGTTACTGTCCAGTTTGGAACGGGTGCTGCAAGCTGTTTTCCATCGAGTATCAGACTCAGGTTTCCAGCATTTACGTCTTGGAGGGAGAATGAGATGTTGGATGAGGAGTGAAACTCCGATTTTTTACTGTCGAGTGCGGCTTGAGTTGTGATGTTAAGAAGCGCGCAGGTCTCCTTCTTCTGGCTGCAGGGAGAGAGGCTCATCTGCATCAGCATCGATTTTAATGAGTTTATCTCCAAGCGGCCCTGGCAGCTATCGACGCTGAGAGGTCCGAACTCGCCGAACTTATCAAAGATAAGAGGCGAGCTGCGTAGATCGGCTTTAAGGGTTAACTCTTCGATCTCATTCACTGGAAATAGGAGCTCCTGGATGTTCATCTCGATCCAGCTTGGCTGCATAGAAAAAGCAGCGGGAAGGCATGCCGTTAATAGCTCTTTTGAAGGGGCAAATCGTAGAGTTGCTGGGCTGGTAAGCGTGAGCTTATCTGCGTAGGTAAACGTTGCAGGCGAGAGGGAGAAGTTGGGAGCGGTCATCTGAACAGTAAAAGCAAGAGCCTTCCGCTTTAACTTGAAAGAGCCGCTTGCATCGAGTGTGGCTCCGAGAAATGGCGCGATTTTTGATTTCTGTTTTGCGAGTTCTTCGATAACGCCTAAAGAGAGTCTGCTTGCGCTCCATGAGCCCTCTCCTGAGAGCTCAGGATCGAAGAGCGAACCGACCTTGCCCTGCGCCGATATAGTGCTTACAAAGCCATCGACTTTGGCAGAGAGAGCGAGATCTGCCTGCGCGCCTTGATCTAATCTCTGGCTAGTCACATGCAGCTCGAGTGAATCGAGGTCGATCTGCTGCGTGGTTGCCTTTGAGAGTAGGGTTGTGGGGGAGGTTTCAATGCCAGCTGTGAAGGAGAGCGATGCGAGATCGAGCTTCTCATCTTTGATGGGTAGCGAGAGTGAGGAGATAGTGATCGTGCTGTTTAAATTTTTTTTCAGACTTAATTCAGAGAGAGCAGGCGCGATCTTCACAAGCCTTGCTGCAAAGTCTGGAGTGAGGGTAAGAGAGATCTTGCCTGGAGCTAGAAGTGTGATGAGACCATCTTTAAAAGCTGTTTGCACGGCCGCTTGTAGTAGTGCTGAGCTTGCATTCAAGTTGAAGCTCAAGCCCGCTGCTGAGAGGTCTCCCTGCATCGTTAGATTGAGTGAGGGGCCGATCGCGCTTGTCAGAAGCCCCTGGTACTCGGGATGGGCAAGAGATAGAAGGGCGTCGAGGCCGCTTAAAGGGAAGTTATTGAATTCGCTTGAAAGAGCGATGCACTCGCTCGGAGCTACCGACTGCTCTGCAAGCAGGTGGAAGGTGCCCTGGATCTGCTCCTCTTTTGTTGAGCCCGAGAGGTCGATGCGCAAGTTGGAGCCAGGAGAGGGGAGATCTGCGTCTACTTGAAGGTTGTAGTAGCGCACGACAGGGATCTTATTGTTGTAGAGTGAGAGCTCTCCATCCTTTAACTTGATATGCCCAGAAACTGGCAGTGGAGAGGCCTTCCAGGATAGGGAGGGAACGAGAGACCCTCTCTGCATCCCGCGCTTATACTGCTGTCTGTAGGAGATCGTGGGGCTAATTGCAGAGGCTTCCATCGCCGCAACAGGGCGTGTGATCTCAAGGTCTTTAAACTCTTTTTTAAAGAGTATCTGGATAAGAGAAGCAGAGGAGTGGATCTCTTCGCAGCTTAGCCGCGCCTCTCCTTCACGTTCGACGATTTGAACTCCCTGAATCTTTTGCGGTCCCAGCCAGCTTAGCGAGAGCTCGTTAACGGCAATCTGATAGGGGAGTTTGCGCTCTAAATATGTAGTGATCTTCTCCTTTCCCCAGGAGGTGGAAAGAAGTGTGGGCAGCGCAATAATAGCGAGAATGAGAAGGAGAAAGATAAGAGCGAGTAGTGTGGGGAGTTTGCGTTTCATAGATCTATTTTCCATGTATCTTTAGCCAGCGCTCGTAGCGCATGATGCCAGCTATCGTCTTTGCGTCGCAGATAGTGCCGCTGTCGATCATCTCAAGTGCGAGTTTAAGGCTGACAGGAAGGAGGTCGATCCCCTCATCATCATCGGCCTCGAGATAGGAGGGGGTCAGCTCTCTTGCAATGAAAAAGTGGATATACTCTGTGCAGAAGCCTGGCGCGGTAAAGAAGCCTCCGAGGCCAATGAGCTCTTGGGCTCTGTATCCCGTCTCTTCTTGCAGTTCTCGTTGAGCGCAGACATCGGGCGGCTCTCCTGCATCTAGAGTCCCAGCTGGAAGTTCGATGAGGATTCTCTCTGCTGCGCGTCTCCACTGTTTAATCAGAAGAAGCTCGCCGTCTGAATTGATAGGAAGGATGGCAACAGCGCCTGGATGGAGAATGACATCCCACTGTCTCTGCTTGCCTTTTAGGATGAAGGTGTCGACGCGAATATCGAGCGTGTGTCCTTTGTGGACGATTCTACTTTCAACCTTTGTGCTCTTTTCCAGAGCAGCCTGTTTTTCTGATTTAGATTCCATGTAGGCGGGAGTATCGCACGGGGTGGCACCTCAAGTCAATCGAATGGCAGAATCGAATAGACGGTTACCATCTCTTCTCGGCCAGTGAGGGGCATCTGACCTAAGTTCTTATATTTAAACAGGTTAGGCGGAAGTGCTTTAAATGTATTTTCGCTAATCAGAATGTGCGCTTTCAAGGTTTTTGTAGCAAATTCAAGGCGGGAGGCGACGTTTACCGTGTCTCCAATCGCAGTGTACTCGGTGCGGATCTCCGAGCCGATGTTTCCTACGATTGCAAAACCGGTGTGGATGCCGATGCCCATCTCAATGCGCGGACGCCCCTCTTTCTCCCACTTATCGCAGAGTTTTGAGAGTTCTCGCTGCATTTCAAGAGCAGCAGAGACCGCGTTGATCTCTTGCCTTGCATCTTCAATCGGGGCTCCAAACTCGACCATCATTCCATCACCGAGAAACTTATCCAGCGTTCCATGGTTACGGAAGATCACCTCGATCATTTTTTCGAAGTAGGCGTTTAAGATGCCCACTACCTGTTCAGGGGGAAGTTTCTCAGAGAGGGTAGTGAACTGGCGGATGTCGGAAAAGAGCATCGTCACTTTCCTGCGCTCGCCTTCAAGTTTTAAATAGGATTCTGATTGCAAGAGCTTCTCCATGGCATGATGTGAGACATAGCGAGCAAAGCCTGTTTTTAAACGCTCCCGTTCTTGCAGGCCCTTAGCCATGTCGTTTATGCCCATTCCGAGTTCATTGAATTCATCGTGAGTTTTGAGTGTAACGCGCGCTCCTAAATCGCCCTGTTCGATTCTTTTCACGCACTTATGCAGGGTTCCAAGAGAGTGGGTGATGCCTCGAGCTAAGAGGTAGCCGAGTCCAATTGAGACTGCCGAAGAGATGGCAAGGGCTGTGATTCCAAACATGAGGAGTTTATGCAGCAGAACGAGGATATCGTTAGCTCTGATATCGGCTTCGACTGCGCCTACAATTTTTCCACTATTATCACGGATTGGAGCAGTCGCCATGAGCCACTGTCCCTCTACGTCGCTGATGAACTCTTCTGGAGCGTAGTATGACCGGAAGTGGCGAGCTAGATCGTAGCTAGGAGCCTCTATGTAGACATCTCCTGGAGGGGAGTAGTCCTTTCCGCTCTCTTCAGTGTCTACTACGTAAAAGAACTGGTCCGGATCCTCTTCAGACTGACGAAATGTGTAGAACCACTTAACGTAGATGTCATCTCGACGATTCGCATTGCGAGCCTTTTGGAGTTGGCGCCGGAGCTTTGCGTATTCTGGTAGGTTTACATCCTCTTTTCCGCGGATTTTTTCCAGCGCATCGCCATCGATGAACGCAGCTGCAGTTGCCGCAATGGAGAGGACCTTGCTGCTATACTCTTTGATGAACTGTTTCTTGGTCTCATTATAGACAACGCCGAGCGCGAGAAGAATGCTGATAAACGAGATGCTTAGCAGCGCAAGATAGAGTTTTGTACGATAGCGCATGATCTTTCTAAGTGCTCCTATAACGCACTTTTAGATCAATACCCTATTTAGCGCAATCATCGCGTCTTAGTCGACTTCTTCGACTATAGGATGTACCTCTTCATCTGCAGGAGGTCGAGGTGTGATCGCGCGCAACCGTTCGATGATTTGACTTGTTGTGGGAAGGCTTCTGGCATTTTGCAGCCAGTGTAATGCATTTTCAATAGTGATTTGATCTGGTTCTGTCGGATTTAACAAGAGCTGCAGAATTAGAGTTCCAAGTGGCTGGTTTCTATTTAGAAGTTCTCTTAGCGCTTGCTGCAGAGCTTCTAATTGTAATGAGGAATCTCTTTCAGCCTCTTTTTCAACTTTATATGCACCCAGAGCTGTGAGGAATTGTATCAACCGCAGATCCAAGATGAATGGGCTCATTGTGATCTCAGCTGAGCGTGCTACACGCACTGCCAAGAATTCTGCTACCTCTCCCAACGAAGTGAAGCGTTTAACACATGCATTTTCATGCCCATTGATATCTTTATGAGAATGGGAATCGAAGTAAACAGCCTCTGTTAGGCTCCCATTTTGATCCTTGTAAATTTGAACGCCGAAGCTCTCTCCTTGATCATCGGTAATGCCGACAAAAACAGAAGAGTTGCCCCCAGCCGCTCTTAATCTCTCTAGCTGCTGTAGAATTTCATTTTTGGCGCCTACATTAGAGAGGCGCACTGTCGTTGGATCTCCTCGCTGAAGAAGTGGAAACCAGTTGCTGTTATGAGCGTCGTAAAAACTTGTTATACCAGCTTCACTTTCCGGTCCTTGCATGCGAGGTCGGATCCCATCGCCATGTTTTCTTTGACCTTGTTCAAGCACTTCATCGATAAATGAAGCGTCAATATTATCTCCGTTCTGAGAAAGAAGAAGAAGAGCCTCTTGTGCGAATTGTAAATTGATCGCTGTGCAAGCTCTGTGATATCTCTCGTCTTGAATTAGAGGAGTGTTTCCCTGATGGTAGTTGCCATACACTGTCTTGAAGCCGAAGCTTTTCAGGGCGGGCCTTCCCGTTGAGGTTTTTAGAGCGCGAGAAAGAGCCGTGAAGTGTTTTTGGGTTAAACGTCCAACTTTAAGAAATTGTGGTGTCTGAGCAGATGTAGATTGACCCTGAGAGTTTAGAATAACCGTCGAGCGACCTTGGAAGTTGAGCTCTACCTCTTTTATCGCTTCCGGATTGGCTAGTGTGGGGTTCTCAGCCTGCATCTCTTCCCAGAGCTCTTTAAGACTACTTGCACAGATCTCATTCCACTCCTGTTGACTGTGGGCCATCTCGACGCCATCTCTTAAGTGAGTGACGTAGAATGACTGCGTTCCAAAGGTCACATAAGTGCCTAAAAGGAGAGGGGCGTAAGGGGTGCTGCTAGCTGCGGGAGTATTAGAACTACCTGGAGGAGTAGCCACTTCACTTTGTGAAGTTGGTCTTAATCTTGCTGTAACTGACATAGTTGTGAACCTTTAATAATTTATTTAAAATAATTTTATAACAATTTGTCTTTAATTTCAATAAATATAGCTTTGTATAAAGCATTGATCGTAAGCGTTTTGTGATAATTTTAAAAAAATAGTTGATGGAACAAGATTCATTGTCTACAGTGAGTTTTTTAAGAGGAAAAGAGCTCAATGCGCGCCTTCTTTTGTCTGTTTCTACCCTTTTTAGTTCAATTGAGTGCGGTTGAAGCCCGCACTGTTCTTATCTCCAAGAGTGTTAACTACATAGAAGAGATTGATTTTCAAGGGGTTGGGAAGCTAATTATCAGAGAAGGGGAGAGGGCAGGTCTTCAAATCGAGGGGGATGAGGAGATCGTCCACGACACCAAGATTAGGGTTCAAGCGGGTGCATTGAGAATTACCAGAAGAGACACAGGCTTCAGACAGCCCTCATCTTCTCTCGTATGTACAGTTACTGTTACCCACGATTTTCGTAAGCTTACACTCAAAGGAGATGCTCTTCTTGAGACAGAAAGGCTGGTGCTTCCTAATCTTCAGGCCGATCTTCACGACAGGTCTTCCGGCTTGTTATTCCTTACGGGGGGTAATTTCTCATGCAGGATCTACGATGCTGCGCGTCTCACAACTCAAGGAAGTGTGAAACGTCAAGAGGTTCTAGTAGAAGACATGGGAGAGTATCGCGGTGCGGGGCTTGATAGCAGAGTCTGCGAAGTGAAAGTAGTGGGGCAGGGGGTTGCTGATGTTGAAGCTGAGGAGAAGCTCTCGGCCTTCGTGCTGGGTCAAGGGAGGGTTAACTACACAGCGGAACCGCGAGAGCTCGAAAAGCGTGTTTCAGGAACAGGCCAGATCACATTGAGGTCTAAAACTTGAAGAGCATCATCTTTCTCATGATCTCTGCGGTTTCACTTGTCTCTGCTCAGACAAAGGCGATTCCCATCGAGGATGTCGACCAATTTTTATTCCAAGGAAATGGAGAGTTGGTCATTCAGCAGGGCTCCTCATCAGAGGTTGTGCTAGAGGGTAGTGAAAAAGAGCTTCAAGGAGCCTCCGTTTTTATCTCCGACCATATGCTTGTAGTTAAGGAGAAGCGTGGATTTTTAGATTTCTTCCGCTCTCGTCCTTCTAATCTTAAATGCACAGTGACACTGCAGGACCTTACCTCTCTTACTCTCGAGGGTGGATCTCGCGTTAAAATCGATGGTTTTAAAGTGCACGACTTAACAGCTATCGTGCGAGATAATGCCGAGCTCAACATGGATATCCAAGGTAACTCGCTAGCGCTCTATCTAATCCGCGATGGAGAGGTGACAGCCTCTGGTCATGTGGGCAATCAGAACATCTTGATCAGTGACGGAGGGCTCTATCGAGCTAGCGACCTTTCGAGCGAGGCGTGTGAAATTGTCCTTGAAGGATCCGGAGTCGCCTACGTGCAAGCCACCGAAACTCTAGATGCCACCATCACAAGCAGCGGAGTAATCAACTACTCCGGCAGTCCCCGCAAAATCCAGAGCAATATCACCGGCACCGGCCAGCTCCTCCTCAAACAGTAACCCGCATAGACGCGCGAAAAGACCCCGCCGAGAAAAACGGACATTAACGGACGAGTCACGGACAGGAAATGGACGAAAATGGACAGGCGGGCAAGAGAGAGGGAAGGAATTCTTTCTTTGGCGCGTGTCCATTTTCGTCCGTTTCCTGTCCGTGACTCGTCCGTTGACGTCCATTTCTTCTCCGAGCGCTTCCTTAGCGGGCTGCTTGTTATTCGACGGTGACCGACTTGGCGAGGTTGCGAGGCTGGTCGATGTCGGTGCCGCGTTTTAAGGCGACGTAGTAGGCGAAGAGCTGAGCTGCAACCGAATAGGGGATGCAGGCGAGCTCATCGATGACTGGCGGAAGAGAGATCACGTCGGTTGCAATCGCGCCGATCTCTTGGGCATCTTCGGGTGCAAAAGCGAGAATTGGCGCTCCGCGGGCTTTAACTTCCATGAGGTTACTAAGCATCTTGTCGTAAGTGCGCTTATTGCCGCACATTCCGATTACGGGGAGCTGTGGATTTAGAAGGGCGATGGGTCCGTGCTTCATCTCGCCAGCGGGATAGCCAAGAGCATTGAGGTAGCTGATCTCTTTCAGTTTGAGCGCAGCCTCAAGACCCGTGGTGAACATGTAGTGTCGTCCCAGGAAGAAGAAGTTCTCATATGAGGCGTACTTATTTGCAATGCGCTGGATCTCTTCTTTTTGCGCTAAGATCTTCTGGATTGTTGCAGGCAGCTGCTGAAGCTCAGCGAGAAACGCCTGACCCTCTTCTTTACTCATGTGGCGAAGACGCGCCATCAGGAGCGTAAAGAGAGAGAGCACGGTGAGCTGGCTTGTGAATGCTTTTGTAGAACAGACGCTGATCTCAGGACCTGCTCTTAAGAAGATGCAGTAGTCGGCTTCACGAGTAAGAGTCGAGTTGCGCACGTTGCAAATTCCAAGCACTTTTGCGCCCTTGTTCTTCACTTCGCGCACTGCGGCAATCGTATCCAGTGTTTCGCCAGATTGGCTGATTGCAATTACGAGCGTGTCTTCGGAGACGATCGGGTTTTTATAACGAAATTCTGAAGCGATCTCAGCCTGAGTAGGAATGCGCGCTTTATCCTCTAGCAGGGATGCGGCAACGGAGCCGGCATGCCAAGATGTCCCACAAGCGAGGATAAGAATCCTGCGCACCGAGAGGAGCTCTTTCGGGCTGATTTCGAGATTTTCAAATTCTGCAGTGCCATACTCTTCGATGCAGCGGTTGTGAAAAGCCTGTTGGATCGTGTGTGGCTGCTCGAAGATCTCTTTGAGCATGAAGTGTTCAAAGCCATTTTTTGTGATCGCATGCTGCTCAATTCCAAGTCGGTTCATAGTTACCGAGACCGGAGCGGAAGAGGAGTCGAAAATCTTCACATGCTCTTTTGAAACGAGTGCAACCTCATTATTTCGCAGGAAGACGATGTCGAGATCGGAACTTGAGAAGGCGTTTGCGTCTGAGGCGACGTAGGCCTCAGTGCGCGATGCATTCAGCGCGATCGCAATCGGATTTTCTCTGGCAGCTGCAACGATCTGGTCTGGATGGTCTTTATGAATAATCGCAAGGCCCCAGAAGCCCTGCAAAAGAGCTATCGCCTTCTGAACAGCTGCTAGAAGATCGCCTTCATAGAGATGAGAGATGAGCTGTGCAATGACCTCAGTATCGGTGTCCGATTGAAAGACAAATCCCTTCTTTTTAAGCATCTCGCGGAGCGCATTGTGGTTTTCAATGATCCCGTTATGGACGACAGCTAGGGTGTTGTTCTGATCGAAGTGGGGGTGGGCGTTCTCTTTTGTAGGTTTGCCGTGGGTGGCCCATCTGGTGTGAGAGATGGCGATGTCAAAACTCATTGGAAGAGCATTGACGATCTCTTCGAGAGCGCCAATCTTGCCGATCTCTTTGTAGGAGACGAGCGCCCCTTCATGGATGCCAGCAAGACCTGCCGAGTCGTACCCGCGGTACTCGAGGCGTCTTAATCCTTCTATGCATATTTTTGCCGAGTTGCGCTGTCCGAGGTAGCCAAAAATGCCGCACATAAGAACCGATCCAGGAGGGGTGTGTATTTTAGTTGGAATGTAACAGAAAAGCCGATAAATGTTAACTAAAGTAGAAGACAAGAAATTATTTGAGGTTCTTATGGAGAAGGTGGCATCAAAAAAGGTGAGTGATTCGGCAGTCAATGACCATACCTACAAGGTCTTTCCAAACGATCTCAACTCCAATAAGACAGTGTTTGGAGGCCTAGTCATGGCTATTCTCGACCGAACCGCGCTTGTGGTGGCTGAAAGGCATAGTGGAAGCACTTGCGTTACCGCCTCTGTAGACGCGATGCACTTTCTAGGGCCAGCTCAGGAGGGTGACATTCTCATCTTTAGGGCCTCTGTCAATCGCACCTGGAGGACCTCTATGGAGATTGGAGTTAAAGTTTTAAGTGAACACTATAAGACTGGGGAGAGGCACCATATTCTATCGGCCTACTTCACTTTCGTTGCCGTCGACTCCCAAAAAAAACCTACCCCAGTTCCCACGATTATCCCCGAAACCCCCCTCGAAAAACGCAGGTTTGCCGAAGCCGAAGATCGCAGAACGCGCCGCCGCACAGAATCTGAAGAGCGCCTGAAAAAGCGCGAAGCCTTCAAACTCTGATTTATTCGAGGAAGAAGAGGAGTATGAAGAGAAGGATGAATGTAATAGGGGTAATTAAGCGCATCAGTTCGTCGAGCTTTTTTGCTCGCTTCTCGTTTTTTGGTGACCAGAGCTTCTCGAGAACACTGACTGCTACTGTCACGCCGATGCAGATATAGGAGACCACGAAGATCTTATCGATGAAGGTCATGTAGCCTATCTGGGGCAGATCCTGGTTAATCATAAACTTGGTAGCAATGAAGACCAGGAAGGCAGTCAAGCTCACCATAATGCGGTCTAGGAAGGGCTCTTTATGGGCAAAAAACACTGTGCAAGCGATGCCGAGAACTAAGAAGAGCGGGATGAAGATCTGGTAGACAAAGAATCCATACTTCCTTTCGGTCTCGATCACAACTTCATAGGTCGAATACTCACTGGTATTTCCTAAGTTTTCGAGGATAGGTCCAGGTGTTGTTCCCGCAATGTCGTGTAGTCTCAAGATGGAGGCTTCGTTGCGCGTATCTTCAAGAGCTTTATGAAAAAGCACCTTTCCCTTAGCTGGAACGAACTCTAGGATGTTCTTATCCCATAAAAAGGAGTCGATCTTTATATCCAGAGTTTGCGTGTCAAAAGGGAAGCGTTTGAAGTCGAATCGGGTGCGGAAGTTGCCTGTCACTGCGATGTAGTATTCGACATCTCCATCGGGAAAGATAAATACAGAGCGGTTGTTATAAATCGGGAGGCTCGCTGTAAGAAATTCGATCTGTGGCCACCAGATCTCTTTAAGTATTGCTGCGGCGCGCTCTTCGAGATAGACCTTGGGCTTGTGATCTGTGGCTCCAAATACTAGACGCGGGTCGTTCCATTTAAAGCTGAAGTAGACGTCGGCGAGAAAGGTCTCTGCCTTTTCATCAATGGTAACGAGGTCGACAAGGTAGAAACTGGTCTCCACCTTAACAGGTAGGTTAGGAGGAGGTGAGGTAAAGGTCTCCTCAGCATTCGATTGCGCTTGTACTCGCGAAAAAACGAGCAGGAGTAGAAGGATTAGAAGACGTCGCATAATCCTCATATGCAATAGCCTTCATTTATTTTCAAATAATAGTTTAACAGCTGGGAGCAATGAAAGGGATGCGCTTAATTGCTGGTGAGGATGGGGTAGGTCTCGTTTCTTCTTTTTCTCCTTAAGTTCGAATGCAGGCGAGGGCGAGGAAGAGTGGAAACTCCTGCCTGCTCCGGTTCTCCATTGTAGCTGTAGGGCCAACGCTCTTCTTGTCCGACAGCCACTCCTCCATCTGCTCGATAACAAAGCCCGCCTCTTTTAACCAGAGGCTATAGCTTGAGAGAGGGTGGTGGTAGGTCCAGGTGGAGGCGGACTCATCGCCATGGCTTGGATTTGTTTGAATCGGGATCTCCAGAGGGGAGTAGTACCTGTCGATGCGACGAAATTGGATTTTTTTCTGCTGATCGATTTGCCAAGAGGATTGTCTGGGAATACGGAAGCAGGGGTGGCTGAGAACGAGGATAAATCTCCCGCCTTTTTTTAATAGACTGGCGGCGTTTTTCAACACCATCTGAGGTTCCGCTATATTCTGCAGAGCTAGAATAATTGTGGCGTGTGAAAAGTCGCGCTCTTTGATGGAGAGGGGGAGTTTTAAGTCGGCGACTTTAAAATGATGGGAGGCCTCTTGCTTCTGCCTTTCAGCAGCTTGTATTAGCGAGGGGGAGGCGTCTACGCCTAAGTAGCCAGTCCCGCGCGGAAGGTGTCTTGAGAGGACTCCTTGCCCACAGGCGAGGTCGAGGAGTTTGTTCTCAGATGTTGCAGAGAGGTTAAGGAGCTTCATCACGCCAGGTAGGACGACTCTCTGATGGTAGTAGTGCCCCTTCGGGCCTACGATCTTGTCATACCAGCGATTTGAGCTCTCCCAGGAGTCTTCTCCTCTTACTTCCTTTTTCATGATTTTTCTGGGTGGCTCCACGACGGCTTTCTAAAAGAGAGAATGATAAATGGGCTGATGCAGACTAGAAGCACTCCGACCATTAAAAAGGTGACGTAAAAGCTAGGACAAGCGGTAGATCCTTCCTGAGTAAAAGAGGTGGGAGGAAAGAAACCCACGGTAAAGGAGAAGACTGAGCTTAAAATTCCTATCCCAGCGACGATCCACATGCCCACATTGCCTCCTGGAACCCTATAACTTCTCTCTACTTCTGGACGTTTGTAACGCAGCTTGATTGCCGCTGCAAACATGAGAAAGTACATGATCAGATAGAGCAGGCTGACGAGGACGGTGAGGATCCAGTAGGCGGAGTTAACAGTGGGAAGCAGGATAAAGAGCAGTGAGAGGATGGAGACGATCGCTCCTTGGCAAAGGAGCAGAGTTGTTGGCATCCCATGGCTGTTCACTTTTCTGAAAAGGGGAGGAAGATCTCCAGATTGAGCCGCTGCAAGAAGCCCTCTTGTTGGACCAATGATCCAAGTGCTGACAGCTCCCATGGCGCCAATTGCGATGCAGACGGCGATGTAAGGAGTTAGAAAGCTTAAGTGGCTGCTCTCCACAAAGATGGAGAAGGCTTGAAGCGAGCCGGCTACCAGGCTGATCTTTTCATGAGGAATGACACTTGCGATCGAAAGAACTCCTAGAAGTGTTAATCCTACAATCAGCAAGAAGGTGAGCATGATCGCTTTTGGATAGTCTTTCTGGGGGTTTTTTACATCGCGTGCGTGGATTGCAGACATCTCGATTCCAGCAAGAGTCAGAAGAACTCCGGTAAAAATAATCCATGGCTGCAGGCTGCCCATGTTGGGAAAGAGGCTCTCGGGTGTAAAGTCGATTTGAAGGGGCTTGCCACTAAAGAACCAGGCGATTCCAAGGCCGATAATCAGAAGGCCAGGAAGGAACGTGCCGCAGATCACGCTAAACGAGCTTACCCAACTTGAGAAGCGCATTCCGCGTAGGTTTGCAAGTGTTGCAATCCAGTAGAGAATTAAAATCATTGCTCCAGTGTAGATGCGGCTATGAGCAAGAAGGGGATTGAAGATGTAAGCGATTGTTGCAGCAACAAAAGAGAGTATAGTGGGATACCAGATCACATTCTCAAACCAGAGAAGCCAGATCGCAAGAAACCCCGTTCTGTGGCCGAACGCCTCCTTTACCCAGACGTAGATGCCTCCAAGTTTTGGCCATCCCGTGGCAAGTTCCGCTGAGACGAGTGAGATGGGTAGAAAGAAGACAAGAGCAGCGAGTAGGTAGAAGAAGATAGCTGAGAAGCCATATTCAGCAATAAGCGGCCAGTTTTTTACACTTCCTATTGCAGCCACGTTGATCATGGCAAGAGAGAAGACGCTTAGCGTGCGGACGATTCTAGGTGTAGTACTGGTCATTTAATTTTAAAAATGTGAAAGTAATTTTAGGAACCAGAGCATACCCGTATGAGCAAATTTTCACAGCACATTTTCATTACAAGAAAGATCACTCCTGTAGCTAGAGAGCTGCTCTCTAACCACTTCCATGTGGAGGAGTTCGCTGGAGAGAATGTGATTACAAAAAAAGAGTTGATAGAAGCCGTTAAAAATTGCGATGGATTACTTACAACTTATGTGGATCTTATCGATGAAGAGGTGCTCAGAGCAGGAAAGCGACTCAAGGCGGTCTCCAATTGCGCCGTTGGTTTGGATAACATCGATGTCGCTTCTGCACGTAAGATGGGAATCGCGGTTTATAACACTCCGGACATTGTTACAAATAGCACCGCCGACCTTACACTCGGGATTCTCCTTGCGATGATAAGAAGAATTCCTGAAGCGAGCGCCTACGTCCGTGCCGGGCGGTGGAAGCAGTTTGAACCGATGCTCTTCCTTGGAGAAGAGCTTCAAGGAAAAACATTTGGAATTTTTGGATATGGAAGAATTGGAAAAGCGGTAGCAAGACGTGCTGCAGGCTTTGGACTTAAGATCGTTGTCTATCACAGATCGCAAGTCACTTTTGAGCCCGAGATGGGAAGGTGTATAGAACAGGTTGGCCTTGAGGAGTTTTATAAACGAGTCGACTACTTGTCTCTCCATGTGCCGCTTACAGCTGAGACAAGAAATCTAATCGATCTCTCTTCCATGAAAAAAATGGTTAGAAAACCCATTTTGATCAATTTAGCTCGAGGTGCAATTGTAAACACCGACGATCTCTACAAAGCGCTTACAACAGGGATTCTGCGTGGAGCAGCACTCGATGTAACAGACCCAGAACCTCTTCCTGCCCAACACCCTCTTCTGCATCTCGACAACTGTCTTGTTCTGCCTCATCTGGGGACAGGCACCGAGGAGTGTCGTTATGAAGTTGCAAAGAAAGCGGCCGAAAGTCTTGTTCACCACTTCTCAGCAGCAGCAAGATGATCAATAAACGCTCGATTGAACTCGTCGATGCATCTCACTTCTCTAAGAGTTTTCGCAAGCCTCTATACGACTCCTACTGTTTTTCACGCGTTCCAGGAACCATCAGAGCTCTTCTTGGTTTAGAAGAGGGCCTTCTTCCTGCACTACCAGCCGAGGCTGTTGGTGGGTCTTATGGATCTCACGACCTCGTTATCCTTCTTTTTGTAGATGGTTTTGGCTGGCAATTTTTTGAAAAATACGCCGACAAGTATCCCTTTCTAAAGAGATTTAAAAAAGAGGGTGTTGTTAGTAAGATCACCTCTCAATTTCCTTCGACGACAGCTGCTCATGTGACGACGATGAACACGGGGCTTCCTGTGGGCCAGAGCGGCGTGTATGAGTGGTTTTACTATGAGCCCAAATTAGATTGCGTAATCTCACCTCTTCTCTTCTCTTTTGCCGGAGATGGAAGAATCGAAACTCTAAAAAAGACGGGCATCTCGCCCAAAGAGATCTACCCAACTCACACCTTTTACGAGCAGCTGCACAAGGAGGGTGTGAGAAGTTTTGCGATGCAGCACTATACGATTTCACAATCTGTCTATTCGCAAGTCATGCTTAAGGGAGCGAAGGCTCTCCCTTACGGGAAAATTGGGCAGGCGCTTGAGAATCTCGTGGAGATCTGTAGTGAAGTCAAAGATGAGCCCCACTACGTCTTTCTCTATTTCAGCGACATCGACTCGATGGGACACCGTTATGGAGTTGGTTCAGAGGCTTTTGAAAAGGCTATGGACGAGTTCTGGAGTGAGATGGAGAAGAGTTTTTGGCAGAAGCTGGAAAATAGCGACCGAAAAATTGCGTGTGCAGTCATCTCCGATCATGGGATGGTCTCTGTAGATCCCAAAAAGACCACCTACCTAAATCTAGAAATGCCAATCGAAAAGCATATTCAGCGCAACCGCAAAGGAGAGCTTATCGCGCCTGCGGGGTCGTGCAGAGATTTCTTTCTCCATATCAAAGAGGAAGATCTGCTTGAAATGCAAGAGACTTTAAGAAAGTTTCTGGATGGTCGGGCAGAGGTTTACCTTACAGATAGCTTGATTCAAGAGGGGATTTTCGGACAGCTGCCACTCTCTAAAGAGTTTTTAGGACGCGTGGGAAATCTGGTGATCTTGCCATATAAGGGAGAGGCTGTCTGGTGGTATGAGAAGAACCATTTTGAGCAGCACTTTTTTGGAGCGCATGGCGGGCTTACGAAAGAGGAGATGGAGATTCCCTTCCTCTTTATAGAAAAATAGGACACTGGAATCCCCAGTGTCCTATCTCAAGGACTATTTCGCTTTTTTCTTCTCGAGCTTAGCAGCGCGCTTCTCTTTAAGCGTCTTCTGCGGCTTTTTGCGATCTTCTTTGCGTACTTCTTTTTCTTTTACCATAAATTCCTCCAAAAAATCAGACACCTCAACGGTAGCCGATCAAATTTTTTCTGACAAAAGAAAACCTTTTGGAGTGCGGCGACTCGGCGCCGCTTTTCTTGAGATCGACCTGGCGATCTCTCTTAATTGCAAACAGGTATAACAAGAAGCGTCCATGCTAGAAAAAATCGACAAGTCGATTTTAAGAAAAGCGGCGCCGAGTCGCCGCACTCCAAAAAAAGAGCTTCTCTATTCTTTCTTAGGGGAGGCAGGAGCGGAAGAGATTAAGACCATCAATGGCCAGGTTTGCACCGAAGATGATCACAACCGGAACGGCGATAGCTGGCCATTCGATCACTAGGAATACGCCGAAGAGGGCAAGAGCGCACATCCCAACAAGCTGGGCCGTAAACCAGAAACTAAATCCGGAACAGTTCTGCTTGCCAATTGTTTCAGCATCCGCCGTGAACTCTGGAAAGTTGAAAGTGTGGCTAGAAGGAGTAAGATGAGCTGCTTGTGTCATTGGAGGTCTTCCTATTTGTGTAGTTTTGCTCTTACATAGTGGTTCAGGTTCACGTTATAGAGAATAAACTCGTACGTTCCAAACCAAGCGTTGCTTGCGCCGATAACTATATGGTCCTCATAGAGCCACTCTTGTGAAAGCCAACGGTCGCGCCTATCGATTTCGAACCCTACTCGATTTTCCAGGTAGATGATTGCGCCATCTTCTGAATGGGTAGATACGAAATGAGAGTGCTCGCCGCGGTCGTATGGTTCGCGAATGACATCCACGAGAATATAGGTCTTAGTGCGTAGGTTTTTGAGCCAGTACAGGTTTGAAGAAAATGGCATGTAGTTTGGAGAGAGGAGAAGAGGGTCTCCTGGGATCCAAGAGGCCGCTTCGCTGCGGTATGATGGTTCAACACGCCAGTTTGACCCATCTCCAAGGCCGATATCTCTTCCCTCAACTGCACTCTCTCTTAACCAGTTGTGTGTGAGCGCAAAGAGGGGAAGATTCTCTGGGTTCTCTTCCGGAACTTGGGAGATCTGCGGTGGAGCAACAGGGTGAGGCGTAGTTGATGTGGAAAAGGCGCTATTTACGATAAGAAAAGTGAAAGCTGAGGCCAGAAGAGTTTTCGTAAAGGAGGTCATATCGCATTCCTAGTGGTAGTGTCGGCAAGTTGTGCATAGAGGTTAACAGAGGAATCCTATTTGAAAAAACTAGAAAATTGAGCCGCTGAGGTATAGCCACCGTCCTTTTAGCTTTTCAAAGCGACTTCTCTCGGTAAATGTCCTGTCTTGTCCAGCCTGTCTTAAATGGGCTGTAAAGGTAACAAATCCGACCTCGCTTCCCTCTTCGGCGCCCAGTATCTCTAGGCGTTCAAAGTCGGTGTTTGTTGAAAAGGCTAGAAGCTGTTTTTTCCAAGCCTCTCTATCTTGTCCCCAGTCGTGGTGCAGCGGGTGGGTCGTCTCAATGATATAGTCGATAACTCCCAATGCGTAGGCAGAGTAGCGGGAGCGCATGAGCTCGAGGGCTGTTTTGGGGAGTTCTCCTCTATGGAAGGGTCCGCAGCATTTTGAATAATCTCTACCTGTTCCACAGGGGCATGATTCGTTCATGTATTAAGGGTTTGTTAAGATTTTTGTTTTGTAAACAAGTAATAATAAGAAGTTAAAAATTTGTAATTAATAATAACCAATTAATTTTGACAAACTAATGTTTTATTATATATTATAAGCATAGAGGCGTAATGTTAATTATAAATATCGCCTCTCGCTACCTGGAATTTCTTCCGGGTGGCAATTGTTGCAAAATCGGGGGTATCTATGCAACCACATGTGTTGACAAATGGACAGTCTGACGCACATCAAGCCACTTTCTCTGTAGATGGTCACGTTAACGGGGCCCATCTTCAAGAGACAGTGCTAGCTCAGCCCGTTAGAAAGAATTTTTCTTTAGAAGAGCGCGCTGGCTTTTATTCAGGAGAAGATCGCTTAACACTACAGAACCATAACGTTCTGCGTGTACGCGAACTCCAAGAGATGAACGATAATCTTCAGAGAGACATTGCTAGAAAAGAAAAGCTCATTTCGGGCGCTTCTGATCCTTTAGCACTTTCTGCTGATATCGAACATGCTAAAATCATGATTGCTCGCAATACAGGCGAGGTCTTGAAAATCCATACAGAAGATGAAGAGCGTCGAAGACGTATTGCTGAACTTGAAGCACAAAATATCAAATTGCGTGCTGATATGGTTACAATGCAGAGCAGGTTCATCACAGACCACGATCCTCATTCTCGTACAAGACATGCTGCGGACTTCTTCCTTAGCAAGTCGAAGTTTGAGAACAATATCGCGGAACTTATTGAACTCGGCCAGCTGTAACGCTAGTGCACCAAAAGTGCAACAGCACAGCAAGGGGATAGCCTTCGGGCTATCCTTTTTTTTATGTTTTAATTTTTTTCTTCTTAGTTGAATAGACATGTCGGATGGTGTGCGCTTGCGCCACACCTCCTGCGACCTCCTTGCGCTTCACCTCGCTTTGCCAAACCGTGTGCTCGAAAACAGAGTGGGCCATTGCCCTACCCTGTACGCCTGGCCGGCTTTCCTGCGCTTCGGTTTTGCTGTGCGATCTGAAGCGATCGGCTGCTCGAGGCAGCTCATCCCACCCCTGTCGGTGCGGGCCCCTTTCGCGTCCAGTCGCAGGGCTAGGCAAAGAGTTTGAAGAGAAAGGTCTTCAGTCTCTTTATCTACTACTGCGACTGGACGCGAAAGGGACCCGCGCACAGCAAAATTGCACCCGCAGGAGAGCGCGGTGAGCGCGCCAACGGGGTAGTACTCTGTACACCCCTTCTCCGAGGACGCGATTTGGCAAAGCGAGATGCAGCGCAAGAGGGTCGCAGGGAGGCCCCGAGAGAAAGCGCAGCTTTCCCCTGGCCTACCCGACATGTCTATTCTGCTAATTTATACATTCTAAAAAACAATAAAGAATATTACAGGGGCTATTTCTTCTTTTTGGAGGTGAGTTGGTGGATGGTAGGGAGGATGCTGTCGGGGTTGAGCGAGAGGGAGTCGATGCCTGAGGAGACGAGGAATTCGGCGAAGTCCGGGTAGTCGCTTGGCGCCTGGCCGCAGATACCGACCTTTCTGCCTTTTCGGTGGGCGACTTTTATCAGGTCGGAGATCATCTTTTTCACAGAGGGATTGCGCTCATCGAAGAGGGGAGCAAGCTCTGCCGAGTCGCGGTCTATCCCTAAGATAAGCTGAGTTAGATCGTTCGATCCGATGGAGAAGCCATCAAAGCGGTCTGAAAACTCTTCAGCCAAGATGATATTGGAGGGGATTTCGGCCATGACATAGACTTGCAGACCCTCTTCGCCTCTTTTCAGGCCATTTTCAGCCATCACCTCAAGAACGCGGTCGGCCTCTTCAAGAGTTCTGCAGAAAGGGATCATAGGAAGTGTGTTGGTGAGGCCCATCTTTTTTCTCACCTGGCAGAGGGCGGCGCACTCGAGGTCGAAGCCTTCGCGATAGCGGGGATTGTAGTAGCGAGAGGCTCCGCGAAAGCCCAGCATTGGATTCTCTTCTTTCGGCTCAAAATACTCGCCGCCGATCAGATTGGCATACTCGTTTGTCTTAAAATCGCTCATGCGGACGATCACGGGATGGGGATAACGCGTAGCTGCGATTTTTGCGATGCCCTCTGCGAGCTTATCGATGAAATACTGCTTCTTATCTTTATAACCCGCGGTTAGCTTCTCGATAGTTTTTCTTGTTTTTGCATCTTTAACCCTTTCAGGATGAACAAGAGCCATCGGATGGATCTTGATGATGTTGTTGATGATAAACTCCATCCTAGCAAGTCCAACCCCCTTGGCGGGGAGCTGCCAGGTGCGGAAGGCAGCTTCAGGACTTGCGATATTAAGCATGATCTGAACAGGCGTCTCGGGGATCTTATCAAGGCTGATCTCGTTCTCTTCAAAATCCACTTTTCCAGCGTAGACGAAGCCGCGCTCTCCCTCTGCACAGGAGAGTGTGATCTGCGCTCCATTTTTTATCGTTCTGGTTGCACTGCCGCAGCCGACGATAGCGGGAAGACCAAGCTCTCTACTGACGATAGCCGCATGTGAGGTGCGCCCTCCGTGATCCGTAATGATCCCTGCGGCCTCTTCCATGATCGGCACCCAATCCGGGGAGGTCATCGGAGTCACAAGAATCGATCCCTTCTTGAACTTGCCTATCTCTGAAATTGTCTTAATCACCTGAGCGGGAGCCGTCACGATCGCCTCGCCAATTGCGAGCCCCTCGGCTACTACTTTTCCTCTACGCTTAATGTTATAGCTCTTGTAGGTCGCACCCTTCTTCTGCGAGTGGATCGTTTCTGGTCGCGCTTGCACGATGTAGAGCTTTCCGCTCTTGCCATCTTTTGCCCACTCGATATCCATTGCTCGCTTATAGTGGCGCTCGATTTGAGCTGCCCATTTTCCTAGCGTGAGGATCTCCTGGTCGCTCAATACGTACGCAGCCTGCTCTTTTTTAGAGGTGGTGATGTTTCTGGTGCGTCCGCCCTTTGCATAGACTAGCTTCTTCTCTTTCTTTCCCAGAGTTTTTTCTAAAATAGGCAGCAGTGTTTTCTTGCCGAGAAGGGGTTTAAAAACCAGGTACTGATCTGGCACGATGGCTCCCTGGACCACATTCTCTCCAAGCCCCCATCCGGCAGAGATCATCACAACGCCTGGGAAGCCGCTTTCTGGATCTAGCGTAAAGATCACGCCTGAGCCCGCAAGGTCTGCACGGACCATCTTCTGTATGCCAATGGAAAGCGCCACCTGCATCTGGTCGAAGCCCTGGGTGTGGCGGTAGAAGATGGCTCGATCTGTAAATAGGGAGACGAAACATTTAATGCAGGCGTCGATCAGATCCTCTTCACCCACGACATTCAAGAAGCTCTCCTGCTGTCCCGCGAAGCTCGCAGTCGGCAGATCTTCCGCGGTCGCGCTGCTTCTTACAGCGACATCTATCTCTTTTCGAGAGTCCTGCTTTGAAAGTGTCTTGTAGGCTGTCTTGATTGCGGTGGTGAGAGAGTCGGGGAGGGTCGACCTTCCGATCATGCTGCGGATAGCTTTTCCCGTGCGTCTAAGGCCAGCCTCGTCGCCCTTCCATCTCTTTAGCTCGTTTCGGATCTTCTCTTTTAAATGGTTATGCTTAAGAAAGTCCCAATAGGCGTCTGCAGTGGTTGCAAAGCCATCTGGAACAGCGATTCCTTGACTGCTTAAGTTTGAGAACATCTCGCCTAGAGAGGCGTTTTTTCCGCCAACTAAGGGCGTGTCCGTAGCTTTAAGCTCTGAGAACCAGCGGATGTATTTTTCGTGCATCTATATTTACGACCAATTCAGAATAACTTTCCCTGACTGCCCTGCGAGCATGACATCGAAAGCTTTCTGGAAGTCGTCTGCCGCGAATGTGTGTGTGACCACAGGTTTGACGTCCAGCCCGCTTTGCAGCATGCTAGCCATCTTATACCAGGTCTCAAACATTTCGCGTCCATAAATACCTTTAATGAAGAGACTCTTAAAGATCACTCTTGTCCAAGCGATCGAGGCTCCATCAGGAAGAATTCCCAAGAGGGCGATCTTGCCCCCGTGATTCATTGCGTCGATCATGTTCTGAAAGGCAGATGGGCTGCCAGACATCTCAAGACCCACATCGAAGCCCTCTTTCATCCCGAGCTCTTTCATCACCTCGGTGAGGTTTGTCTCTTTAACGTTAACGGCGCGTGTAACGCCCATCTTCTTAGCGAGGTTGAGGCGATACTCGTTGATGTCGGTAATTACAACGTGGCGAGCGCCTACATGACGAGCAATTGCCGCAGCCATGATTCCAATTGGGCCGGCGCCAGTGATCAGTACGTCTTCACCGACAAGATCGAAAGAGAGGGCCGTGTGAACTGCATTTCCAAGGGGATCGAAGAAGGAGGCGATCTCATCGCTGATATCTTCTGGAACGGGGAAAGCGTTAGACGCAGGGATGGCGATATACTCAGCAAAACAGCCCGTACGATTTACTCCCACTCCCAGCGTGTTTCTGCAAAGGTGGAACTTGCCGGCTCTACAGTTTCTGCACTGGCCGCAGATCAGGTGGCCTTCTCCAGAGACGCGATCTCCGCGATTGAAGCCAGAGACGGCGCTTCCAACCTTCTCAACAGTGCCCACAAACTCGTGTCCCACAGTCATTGGAACAGGAATAGTATCTTGAGCCCACTTGTCCCACTGGTAGATGTGAAGATCGGTTCCGCAGATTGCGGTCTTTTTTATCTTGATGAGCAGGTCGTTGGGTCCAACCTCTGGCATCGGAGCGTCATACATCCAGAGACCCGTCTCTCTCTTCAGTTTTCCAAGCGCTTTCATATGATTAAATGACTCCGAGTTTGCGGCCTACTTTTGCGAAAGCGGCGAGCGCGTGTTCAATGTGTTTTTTCTCGTGTCCCGCTGAGATCTGCACGCGGATGCGCGCCTTATCTTTAGGAACAACAGGGTAGGAGAAGGCAATCACGTAGATTCCCTCGTGAAGAAGCTCGCTTGCAAGTTCACTTGCAAGCTTTGCATCGCCGAGCATCACAGGGATAATCGGGTGACTTCCTGGAACCAGTTTAAATCCTAGCTTCTCCATTCCTGTGCGGAAGTGGATCGTATTTTCTTTAAGTCTCTTTCTGAGCTCTCCGCTCGATTCGAGAAGATTTAATACTTCTAAAGAGGTGGCTGTAATCACAGGAGCGAGTGTGTTCGAGAAGAGGTAGGGGCGCGAACGCTGTCTAAGCCATTCGATGATCTCTTTTCGTCCGCTTGTGTATCCACCGGAGGCGCCGCCAAGTGCCTTGCCAAGCGTCCCGGTGATGATGTCGACTCGGTCCATCACCTTGCAGAGCTCGTGCGTTCCTCGTCCATTTTCACCCACAAAACCCACAGCGTGAGAGTCATCCACCATTACGAGCGCATCATACTTATCTGCTAGATCGCAGATCGCTTGCAAGTTGGCGATGATCCCGTCCATCGAGAAGACGCCATCTGTTGCAATCAGGCGAAATCTGCAATCCTTTGCTTCGCGCAGTTTGCTCTCGAGATCCTGCATATCATTGTTGCGGTAGCGGAAACGCTTTGCTTTGCAGAGGCGGATCCCGTCGATGATGCTGGCATGGTTGAGCTCGTCGCTGATGATCGCATCCTCTTCAGAGAGGAGCGTTTCAAAGAGGCCTCCATTGGCATCGAAGCAAGAAGAGTAGAGAATGGTATCTTCTGTTCCTAGAAAGTGGGAGAGGCGCTTTTCTAGCTCTTTGTGAATCGTCTGTGTTCCGCAGATAAAGCGGACCGAGGAGAGGCCAAAGCCGTAGGTTGAGAGGGCTTCTTGCGCCGCTTTTACAAGCGCTGGATGGTTTGAGAGGCCAAGGTAGTTGTTGGCGCAGAAGTTGAGAACATCGCTCGTTCCGTTTTTTACGTGGATCGCAGCCTGTTGAGGGGAGGAGATCACCCTCTCGCTCTTGTACAGCCCTGCCCCCTTCAGCTCTTGAAGTTGAGAGCTTAAGCTTTTTAAAAGATCATCTCTCATCGCGCGCTCCATTAACAAGAAATGCCCAGGATAGGACTCGAACCTACATACCTTGCGGCACCAGAACCTAAATCTGGCGTGTCTACCAATTTCACCACCTGGGCAGGTAGGCTGGTAACTGTATGATTTTCAGCTCCTTTTCGTCAAGTTGTTAACTCATATTTTTAATTCTACGCCTTCCTTGAGAAGAAACAAAATTTCAGTTAAAATAACTGCTCCAAACAGGAGATTTTATGGCCTTTTTAACTGGTATCCTTCCCATCTACAAAGAGTACATCTACCTTAATGACCAGAATGAGTTACAGACTCGTCAATTAAATATTTTAGAATACATTTTCAGGCAGGTATTCGGCTGGTACGAGGAGACTCACCTTAAAACCGTTCTTGAGCAGGCATACCCGTTGACTTTTGATCATGACTGGAAGATATCGGATGAAAATTCGCAAAAGTTACTAAGGCTCATTGAAAAAGCCAATGCTTTAGAGCAAGTAGGAGAGATAAAAACGTTCGTCGGCAGCTTTAGTGACGAACCTGATAACTACACCTCTGAGGTTACAGCTCAATACTCAATGGTGGCTCGGAGAGACCCAGCTGCTCCTACGCAGATCTATGCAGTTACGTTTGATGTGAAGATTAAGGACTTCTTGGATCGTGAAACAAACTGCAGATTTGGAATTGTCAAAGATCGAGAAGATCGCCTTGTGGTCAAGATGCCCTGGAATGCTTTCCAAGGTTCCCGACTCTCATCGTCGATAGATTCTGTTGCAGAGGATTTAGCTAGCCCGGTTGCTAAAATCATAAATGGTGTGCTCCGAGGCGTTCTAACTGGCAGCCAGATGCCCAAGTTATATACCTATCTTGTCTGGCACGAGCATTCATACAACGATGAGATTCAAAAAGATGGCATGAGTGCAATCGGCTGGTCTTCTACGAATGATTTTGGAACTGATTATGGAACTATAAGAGATGGCGTTTCAAAGTACCGTCAATATTCTACTGGAGCTGCAGGCGGCGATCCCTACCCACAGCTCTCTCTGCAGTTTGCATTTCAAAACATGATACAATTAGAGAACGGCTACAACATTTTTGTGTAAGTAGGCGTGCTTCCCATAATAAAACGAGGATTTTATGGCCTTTTTATCTTGTGTTCTTCCCACGTACGACTACAGCTACTTCAATGATGCAAATCAGCTGCAGACGATGCAGCTCAATATTCTCCAATGCATCTTCCGCAGACTATTTGGCTGGTATGAGGAGACCCATATAAAGAATGTCGTAAATGAAGCCTACATGCGGACCTTTGAAGGTAGAAGCATTGGGGACGCTGCAGAAGATCAGCAGTTTCTTCGACTCCTGCAAAAAGCAGATCACGCCTATGGCGAGTATTATGCGCCTCTGAGCCGAGTTAGCACTCCTCAAACACCATTTTTTGCTCGCTATAACCTCGCCTATAGAAATCCGGAAGGCGGAGGGGACTTAAAGATCGTTCATTTAATTTTCTATATTGGAAATCGAGCGGTTGCATCTGCAAATCACAATGGGTCGAAGTTCGCTCCTAACAATGCTTATGATGAGAGGGAGCGACTTGTGGAAGAGAAGCGCACAGAAGCGACCTTTGGAGGATATATAACGGAGTATATGCAAAACAGAGATGTGTCCGATGTTTCAGGAGAAGTAAGCAGGCTTCGAACAGAAGGAAAGCATCTTAATGCTCGTTTTGCTGATTTTATAAAATCCGGAGAGCCAGAAGATATTGTGAATATCTTTAAAAACCGGCTCTCCTTCAAATTTGCTGTTTCCCAGTTCTAAAATTCGTTGTTTATTGCCTTCCGTTTTTTGTAGGGGTGGTAGGGCGCCTAACAGGCGACCTTCCTCGCTGGGATGCAGTGCCGGCGGCTCCTGCCCCGGCTCCAGTAGATAGTGCTGTTTTTGCAGGGGATTGAGACGAGGGGCGTCTCAATGTTGACTCTTTCTTGGGAGAACCTCCCGATGATCCAACTGAAACAGAGATCTCGCTAAGTTCTGCGGCTCCTTGCGGTGGCTGAAGAGCAAAAGCTTTAACAGGAGCAAAGGCGGGCACGGGTCCGCTTGCTGGGCTGCGCCGTGGAAGGACAGGAGGGGACTGCTGTCTACCAAAAGTAGGCGCTGCTGCCGGTGCCGCCTGTTTACCATCCCCCTTAAATTCGAGTCCAAGTCCAGCAGCTCCGGCTCCAGAGTTTCTACGAGTGGGGCTCGTGGCTATTGAGGCGGGATTATCTAATCTCTCTCGGAAGCGTCTCTCTTGACGACTACGTAAAAAATGAAGAACAGGAAGCATTGAATTTTCATCTAGGAGTGCAATCTCTTCCGCCTCGGTAGGAAAACTTGCTGTGGTATCTAATCTAATGGAATTAACTGCGTCAAGAAATGGTCCGATAACAGAAATAACTTCCTTCTCCGAAGAGAGAAACCTTGCGAGCGACTCTTTTAAATGACGTTTTCCAGCTTTTTCAAATGTGTCTACATTTTTTAAAATCAGAACTCTTAGCGCCTGCTTATTAGCTTGATCACTTAACAAGCCGAGTTTTTCCATTTTTGTTAGTTGTGTTGGCCTCTCGTGGCAAGGAGAAGAGTTGATCCAATCCCTTGTCAAGCTAACGGCAACAATTCCAATGCGCGTTCTTTCACTTTCTAAAGTTGCAGCGATTCTGCTTCGTGAGAGCGCCATTGGTTCGCTGTATGTCGTTGTTGTGTAGTTCTTGAATAGGATAGAGAGTGCGCTAAAAACGGCCCAGGTTGATGAGAAGACTTTGGTTATCACTAGAGCTGATGCCCATCCTGGAGAGCCTTCGAAGGTCACGACATCTGAAGGAATCGAATTGCCGATAATATACAGAACGCCAAAGACCACTGCTAGCACAATTACTTTTCTATTTAACAGCGCTGGGTGTTGAAGAAGGGCTTGAAGGCAGTTGGGGTGTTCTATCTTTCTGACGCACTCATCTACCTTAGTTCTATCCTCGAGAAGCTGCTGGCTAACCTCACCAGCAAAAAAAGAGCTGTCGAGCTGAAAGCGCAACATCTTCATGTGCTCTTTAGAGTACGTCTTTTTTAAGAATGACTCATCGCGCACAAGCGCTCTTGCTTGGGGGCTTGCTTCTTTGGGAAATAGGAGTTGTAGATCGCTCTCTTCTGCTGATGAATCGGAGGAGTCGCGCATTGTGTGTAGAGAGGGAAAAGTGGCTGCTGTGGCGTCTGCTGGTCGAACTGACATAAATTAATTCTCCATAATAAATATTCTGAATAATATAATTATCGAAGCATTAAAATAGAACTAAAAAATCTTCTGCAATAGAGTATTTAATTTATCTTTTTTGGAGTGCGGCGACTCGGCGCCTGCTTAAAATCAGAGGAGATCGCCAGGTCGATCTCGAGAAAAGCGGCGCCGAGTCGCCGCACTCCAAAAAAGAGAGCTAGAAGGAGGAGCTTTTTTCGCTGGGTTCGTAGACGGGATGGATGATGAAGCCCGCATCGCGGACGGCGAAGATGACCTCTGAGATCGGCGCCCACTCCGCGTGTCTATCGATGTGGAGGAGAACCTTAGTCTTCTCTTTTTCTTTGGGAAGGAGGCCTAGATCTTGTTGACGGATGAGCTCGTGCTGAATTGCTGCGATGTTCTCCATGAGGAATTCGCTCTCTTCAGTAAGCCACTTATAGTTTCCATCGCCAGTTACGGAGAGATTAACGGTGTAGAACTCATTCTGCCCACGTAGCGGGGAGCTCTTATCTTGAGCACGCACCTGAACTAGAGCAACTTCGCTATCAAAGAGAGCAGCGCGTGTAACTGCCAGCGCTGCAAAGATGGCGATCACAAGGAAGAGAAAATCCACCATCGGGGCCAGATTCATTCCGTTGTTTTTGCGTAGCTCTTCCTCAGGAATCATGCTCATTGTTGACCTATTTTTCTGATGATGAGGTAGTTCTAGGATCCATGAGTGCTGCCATAGACTGCGCCTCATCTTCAATGTGAGTTAATACGCGTACAACGCGGAACTTCGCAAACGAGTGAAGCATCATCGCCATGATGGCAACGATAAGGCCTGCAACTGTGGTGCCCACAGAGATGCCTAGGCCGTCGAATAGGGTGTTTACGCTCTCTTGCGATCTATTGAGATCATAGAAGGCGTAGAACATGCCGAGTACTGTGCCGAGCAGACCAAGCATTGGAGCCACAACTGCGATATCGTTGAGGAGACTAATGCGCTGCCAGAAACCAACAGTTGCGCGTTTGCCTTCTGCTTTCATCGTCTCAACCATATGAGCAAAACCGAGCTTTCTAGCTGCAATTGCAGAAGAGAGAACTCTTCCAAAGAGCTGGTCATTTTTTAGGCAGAGATTAAGAGCCTCTTCATACTGGTTGCTTAAGAGCTTCTGTCTAACTTTGCGCACAAAACTATCAGAGGTGGCGCGTAAGCTGAGGACGTTGTAGAGACAGATAAAGAGCGCAAATACTGATAAGCTCGCCAAGAGGGAGTAGATAATAGGGGAGCCGGCAAACACTTGCGCAAGATTGATTTTAAGCATAGGGCCTGTGTGCACTGGCATGCTAACTGGAATCTGAGCCACTGTTTTGGCTGGTGGAGTGACCGCTGCAGTAAGCGCTTTTTGCGCCTTCTCTTTTTGTGTAAATGTAGGTTTAACTTCAAAGAGCTCCTGCTTGTCGATCTGTGAAATAACAGGCTTGCTGAAGACCTCTGAACGCTCTAAATCGGAGATCTCAAAGGAGTCCTCCTCTTCGAGGGAGGTGGAGAGAGCTCCAGTGTTTTCTGTATTTTCTATCGATTGAGAGACCTCAAACTTGTGGGCAGCTGCCTGCTCAGTTTGGAGCATATCCGCGTCGCTTGTATCTGGGAAGCTCTGATCGAAGGTGAGAAGTTCGCCGATCTCAGGGAGCTCTTGATCGATGATCATCGGATCTTCTTTTGTGATAGAAATAAGTTGAAAGGGTGAGCTTTCAATCTCTTCGGCAGAAAGTGGTGCAGAAAAAGCGGCTAGTATGCCTAGCAGTAGCAGAGGGTTGTGTCTCATTGCTCTCCTATGGAGTTCAAAAAATTAATTCCTGAACATAACAACGTGTAAGGAAATATTCAAGCAAAACTGGAAATGGTGTAGAATGTTCTGCACTTCTACCACTGGTAATCCGATGCTTGCAAAAGGAAAAGATCTAAAGTACCCATTCTCTTGGGAAGAGAGGAGGCCTACGATTCACAATCGGGTGCTCTTTGTTCCGAAGCATTACGACCAGCACTCAGATTGGAAGTTTCCCAATTGGCATGAGCCTGAACTCTTCGGAAGAGAGGGAAGAGTCTTCATCGAGTTCTGCAGTGGCAATGGAGCGTGGATTGCACAAAAAGCAAGAGTTCAATCAGAAGATCACTGGGTTGCAGTCGAGCAGAAGTTTGAGCGTGTACGTAAGATCTGGGCAAAAGGCGTGCTTCTTCCTAACCCCAATCTATTTGTGATCTGCGGTGAAGCGCTAACATTCAGCTCCAACTATCTCCTCTCTCAAAGCGTGGATGGAACCTTTATCAACTTCCCTGATCCTTGGCCCAAAGCAAAACATGCGAAGAACAGACTCATCCAGCCTCCATTTGCTCAAGAGCTTGCGCGCATTATTAAAACTGGTGGAGATGCCGTTTTTGCTACTGACGACCAGCCCTACGCGATGCAGATTCGCGAGGTGATGCTGCAGAATTCGGCTTTCACTTCAAACTTTCCAGAGCCCTACTACTCCCACGAGTGGCCAGATTATGGCGCCTCCTACTTCGACTCGCTCTGGCGCAGCAAGGGAAGAGTTATCTACTACCTCTCATTTAAACGAGGCGCATGATAGAGGGCTCTCAACACGGTTTTTCTCTTGATGCCAACCCCTTCTTCCTGCGCATAGCAGAGAACTCATCAATATTTGATAAAGAGAAGCATAACGCCATCTCTATTCTACTGCCTGCGCGTTTGAATGATGAACTCAGATGGAAGGAGGAGATTGAGAAAGCGGAAGAGTTTGTCCAAAATGGCACGCTGATCTTCTGGCAGCTGGACCTTGGGCTGGAAGAGGGCGCTCTGATACTTACAGATCCGGCTCTCTTCTTCTCATTTGGAATCGCGCTTGAACAGTTTACTCAGCAGCTCTGGCCAGCTTTTAAAGAGAAGAGCCTGGGTGTCTCTCTTTATCGAGGTGCGTTTACCACTACTGAAAGACTGGTTTGGGATGCGGGCTTAGAAGAGCACTATGCGCAATATAGAAAAGGCTCTCTTCTCTCTGAACCAGTTTCCAAGCAGCTCTTCTCAACAAACATCTTCGCAGAGTTCTTGCACAGATTGATCTCCTACCTTCCAGTTGAAGTCGCCCCCTTCTGCCAGTTCGACACTGAATCTATTAAGAGTCTTGCTCTGCAATCCCTGCTATTTTCTAGGGCTCGTTTTGAGTACCTGCATCTTGGAATTAAAGGATGCGCGCTTCCTCTTCGAGGTTTAACTTGGGAGAGAGGCTCTTCGATCGGAGGATGGATAGGAGAGTCGGCATATAACTCTTTGCATAAACCTGCAGCTCAGATAGGGCTGATCATTCCACAAGATGCGAGCCTCTCTTGCGAGATCATTGAGAAGCTTGAAGAGACGCTGGCCTATCTATTAAAGCAAGACGCTTCGTTTCGCATGATCTCAGAGCTACACCTAACTGAAGAGTGGGATGGCATCGAAACGCTCATCTCCATTCCCGAAGCCATTAGCCCACAAGGCGTGAGAATGCTGAAGGGGTTTGCTGCTACGGGCGGAAAAATTGTGGAAAGCGCTACTTAGTGGAAGGGGAGAGTGAAAAGGAATCGGAGCAGAGGGATTCGAACCCCCGACCCACTGCTCCCAAAGCAGTTGCGCTAGCCAAACTGCGCTATGCTCCGATTCAGGGGCGATTCTAGTCTAAGTTGCAGCTTTTATGCAAGTCAGCTGCTTAAGTTTTGAAAAATTCTTGTTGTCAGAATGGTTTTTATGAGATGCTAGGGATGGTGATACACTAGTGGAGATTACGCATGCCTGCTTTTGGAGAACTTAAAGCTGTTCAAACGCTTAAAGAATTGTCAAAAAATCCTTTTGATTTAACTCAAGAGGAGGCTCTATCTCCGAAAAGGATAGAGGCGATGCGCCTCGACTCTGTGGGTTTTAAGCTCTTTTACGCCACTGAACGCGTCGATGAGAAGACGCTAAATGCCCTTGTAGATCTAGCTAACGAGACCCAAGCGGTTGATAAGATGCAGGCGATGCAAGCCGGCGAGCATGTGAACTTAATTCGGGGAGTAGAGAGTGAAGATAGGCCAGCTCTTCATACCGCCATGCGCGATTTTTTCGAAAAGAGAAATAGCTCTCCTGCTGCACAGGAAGCGACCAAGCTAGCCTATGATGAGCTCCAGAAGTTAAAGGCCTTTTTGGAAGAGATTGAGAAGAAGAATGAATTTACTGACCTCATCCAGATTGGGATTGGAGGCTCGGAGCTAGGTCCGAAGGCTATCTATGTTGCGATGAATGCCTTTAAGAAACCCGGCAGACGTGTGCACTTTCTCTCAAACGTCGATCCTGATGAAGGCAGTGCGATCTTCAGGGAGGTCGACTTTCAAAAGACTCTGGTTGTAGTTGTCTCAAAATCGGGATCGACGCTAGAGACGATGACGAACGAGCAGTATGTGCGCGAGCGCTTTAAAAAAGAGGGAATAGATCCAAGAAGTCGCATTCTAGCTGTAACGGGCAAGGGGAGCCCGATGGACAACCCTTCTGAATACCGCGCCTCGTTTTACATCTGGGACTACATTGGCGGACGCTACTCAGTAACTTCGATGGTTGGAGCTGTGGCTCTTGCTTTCGCCCTCGGTATGGACCGTTTTCTTGAATTCTTGCGCGGCGCAAATGCGATGGACAAGGCAGCGCTTGAAAAGGATCCGCGGCTAAACCTTCCACTACTTTCTGCACTCTTTGGGATTTGGAACCGCAACTTCTTAAATCATCCCACCACAGCGATCATTCCCTACTCTCATGCGCTTTCAAGGTTTCCAGCGCATCTTCAGCAGCTTGACATGGAGTCGAATGGGAAGAGAATCGATAAAGAGGGCAAGCCTGTTAATTTTGAAACGGGCCCGATCATCTGGGGAGAGCCCGGTACAAATGGACAGCACTCCTTCTATCAACTGATCCATCAAGGCACAACTGTGGTGCCCATGGAGTTTATCGGCTTCTTTATGAATCAGTACAGTGAAGATCTCTTATATAAGGAGACCTTCTGCCAAGAGAAGCTGCTTTCGAATCTATTTGCTCAGGCAGTCGCCCTTGCAAAAGGGCAGAAGAGCCCAAACCCCAATAAGGTATTTCCCGGAAATCGGCCGAGCCACATTCTGCTTGGGCAGCGTCTCGATCCTTATACAATCGGAGCTCTTCTTGCTCTTTATGAGCACAAGGTGGCTTTTCAGGGATTTATCTGGAATATCAACTCTTTCGATCAGGAAGGAGTCCAGTTGGGAAAAGTCCTCGCCTTAAAATTCATCGATCTCTTTGCCGCTGCAAGAACCGGCGGAGATGGCAAAAACTTCCCCATCGGCGAGGCCTTCCTAAAGCAGCTCCGCTAACCTGAGATTTTTTTCTTTCTTAATCGCGGAAGCGATGTCAGGCGCTAGCCCCGCGTGTAGCGAAGCGGAACGTGGGGAAAGTAGATTCCCCTATCAAAAAGCCGCGGTAGCGGCGACACAAATCTCTTTCGCCGCTACCGCGGCTCTTTTGTATTTAGGGGTTCGATGTTCCCCACGTTCCGCTTCGCTACACGCGGGGCTAGCGCCTATCGCCGCTGCCGCGGCTAAATCCGGTTTTCTGTGTTTATGGAAGCGCGCCTTCTACGCTGATTTCTGAGCCGGAGTGGATGAGGATCGTGGCGTTACAGAGGAAGGTGGGATCGGTGGGATTGGGTGTCGTAAGAAAGACCTGACCGAGGCCTTGGATCTGCTGCTGGACGAGCGCATAGCGCTTCGCATCGAGATGGATGCCGAAGTCGTCGATGCCAAGCAGAGGGGCGTAGCCCGTGTTCTCTTTTAAACTCTGCCATTCTGAGAGTCTTAATGCGGTGACCGCTCCTCTTTTCTGTCCTTCGCTTGCAAAGCTCTTCGCTTCCTTCCCGTTAATTAAGATTAGTAGATCATCTCTGTGGGGGCCAATGAGGGTCATTCCTGCTGCGAGCTCTCTTCTTCGGCTCTTGCGCAGCTCGTTATAGATCGCTTCTGGCTCCCAAGGACACTCTTCAGGAAGAGTTGGCTGGTAGTGGAGATCGAGCTCGTCGGCTCCATCTGTAAGCTGTAGAAGAGAGGCTTGCGCGATGGGTAGGAGCTGTTTTAAGCAAGCGCTTCTTCTTTCGAGAATGTATGAGGCAGAAGTGGCCAAGACTCTTTCCCAGGCTTCAAGCGACTCTTCTTTATTCTGTTTTAAAAGGGCATTGCGCTGCTTAACGGCCTTCAGGTAGCGACCTAGATGGTGAACATAGAGAGGATCGCTTTGAGCAAGGTGCATGTCGATGAACCTCCGGCGGTCTGTTGGTGTGCCAGCGACAAGAGCGAGATCTTGAGGAGAGATCAAAACGATGGGGATCAGGCCAAGTAGGTGTGAGAAGGAGGAGAAGGGAGTGCTATTATGATAGAGCTTGCGCGTCTGCCCATCAAATGAGGCCTTAATCGTTCCAGAGACGCCATCTTTAACATAGTGCGTTTCTACATGAAAAAAAGGCTTTCCGTAGGGGATAAAATCGGCAAGATGATGTGTGCGAAAAGACTTGCCAGTGCAGAGAAAGAAGAGCGCCTCTAAAAGATTGGTCTTTCCTTGCGCGTTTTCACCGCGGATTAAGTTAACCTCGGGTTTAAAGGAGAATGTGACACTCTCGTAGTTGCGAAAGTGCCACAAGACGACTTTTTCAATTCGCATCTAGACGCATAGGCATCAGAACAAATGATGCATTTGAAGAGTCTGTAATTAGGCCTGGATTGTGCGCATTACTAATAGAGAACTGGACGGTCTCATCCTTACTATGTCTTAGAATATCTAAGAAGTAGTGGGGATTAAATGCGATCTCAAGCTTCTCTCCGCCATAGTTGACTGGCATGCTGACAACCCCTTCTCCAATCTCGCCGCTGGTTGCAGAGAGGTGGAGCGCGCCATCGGAAAAAGTGAAGCGCACAGAGCTGCTCGCCTCTGTTGTAAAGAGAGAGACCTGTCTTAGCAGTGAGATGAGCTCTTCGCGATGCAAATTGATAGGATTTGGGCGCTTTTCGGGAATCACGCGCGTTACGTCTGGGAACTGGCCAGCCAGAAGTTTCGTAATCAGCGTTGTACTGCCAGTTTCTAAAGCGATCTTATCAGGCATGAAGGTGAGGTTGCACTTCTCCTCTTTCGTATCGAGAATTTTAATCATCTCTTCTACGGCTTTTAAAGGAACGAGATAGGGGCGAGGTGAGGATGTGCCATTCTCGATAGGAATCTGAATCTTCGCTAAGCGTTTGCCATCTGTGCCGATGCATGTGGCCTCTCCTTCTGTTTTAGAAAAGAGAATCCCATTTAATACCTGGCGGCTGTCGTCACGCGCTGCAGAAAAGGCTGTACGGGCGAGCATCTCTTTAAACTTATCGGCTCCAATTGCTAAGTGAACCCCATCTGCAAGATCGGGGAGCGAGGGGAATTCAGCCTTATGCATGCCTTGAATTTTAAAGTGTGAGCTGCCTGCATTGATGAAGGCTGTTTCGGGGGTTTCTGCATGGATCTCAATCTGAGGCGTTGTGAGCTCGCGCACGAGTTGAAAGAAGCGTTTTGCAGGAAGAGTGATGCCGCCCTCTTGAACAACTTTGGCGCTAGCAAAAGCGCGCATGCTAACTGTGAGGTCGGTTGTGCTGAGGATAATCTGGTCCGCCTGAGCCTCGATTAAGACGTTGGCGAGAATAGGGATAACAGGTCTTGGAGAGACGACATTCTGGATCTTTCCAATTAGCGAAACAAGTTCGAGTCTAGAGATGATAACTTTCATGTGAGGTCTCCTTGCTTTGCAGAAATCATAGCTGATTTTTCATTGCTCTGTCGATCGACTTTTTATGTTCGCGCTCCTTAATTGAGGCGCGCTTATCATATGCGCGCTTTCCACGGGCGCAGCCGACCTTGACTTTAGCGATTCCATTTTTGAGATAGATAGCGAGTGGGATAAGTGCAAATCCTTTTAGATCAGAAAACTCTTTTAGTTTGGCGATCTCTCTTTTATGTAGAAGTAGTTTTCTCTCGCGTTTCTCTTCGTGATTAAAGACGCCGCCATACTTATAGGGGGAGATTGAGGCGTTTTTAAGGATGACAGTAGAGTTGGAGACGAGGATATACGCATCTTGCAGGCTGCCGCCATGAGCTCTAAGCGACTTGATTTCGGTGCCTAGAAGCACGATGCCGGCTTCATAAGTCTCTAAGATCTCATAGTCGTGAAAAGCTTTGCGATTGGATACGAGGTCTCCCTCTTTTTTTGGTGCCATATCTCTATATCATAAGTGATAGAGAGGTTTTTTAGCTGCCAAAAATAGACTGACCAAAGGGGGTAACGCAGAAGCACTCTTTCTCGTCGTGAGTTCCAGTTGCAACCATTCCAGCGAAAAAGAGCCCTTCAAAGATCGCTGCTCTAATGAGAGCGAGCTCTTCTGGTGAGTAGCTAGGAAGTGCATACTTCCAAGTCTTTCCCGTTTTTTTTAGGGTAATTGCAGAAGTTGGGCTGAGTGCCACATAGACTCCATTCATAAAATCGTCGAAGTAGACCCATCCAGAGTCCAGCACGCGAGAGATGCTCTTTTCCGCCTCCCGCACATGGCGGTCGGTTGCAAGAGAAGGGGGAAGATCCACAGAGGTGATCTGATTTAAAGGGTGGCGGTAGAGATAGATGGCGCGCGCTTCAGCGTCTAGGGTAAACCAGCTTTTTGCAGACTCTAGGGGGCAGAGCTGTCCGTCTACGATATCGGCGAGCTTGAGCTGACAGAGCTTTGTGATCAGTTGATGAACGTAGGGGAGGAAGTCGCTCTTATCCGTAGACAGGTTATTGCAGCTACCAGCAAAAGCTTCGCAGAGAGCAGTAGAGGGGAGCGGAAGTCCTATCGCATTCTTTTTTGAAAGGGTCATCGTCTGCTTTTTCGCAAGGGAGAGCAGGCAGTGCATATCTTCAACAAAAGAGAAGTCCTCTTCCCGGGTTCTCTCAATTTTTGCTTTTTTGGGAATTGATGGGGTCTTTGAGTCTCTCTGAAAGAGGAGATACTCACGCCACTCGTGGAAAGGAGTGACTACCTCTTCCCAAATGTCATCATTTTTTTGATAGCCTAAGCAGCAGAGAAAATTGAATTCCAAAAGCAGGATCGACTCTTCGAACTGTTGAGGAGTAAGATTAAATTTTTCAATAAGCTCATCGGCGCGCACTTTATAGTCTGGGGAGTTATAGACCACTTCGACGATAGAGTTAAGAAGAGGATCTGTCAAATTGAGTTCAGAACAGTACCTAAGAAAAATTTGAGGTGTCTGTAGGTGCTTTTCAATAATAGAATCAAAAATATTGTTCGATGTGCGAGGGATCGAGTACCAGGTAGGAAGGATGTGAATAGGCACCTTACGGAGTAGGCCGAGTAGGTACTCTATGCCAGGGCAGAAGTCCTCATCGAACTTATCGATCTGCGCCTCGTAATATTTGCGCATCTCTTTGTCTACGGTGATCACGTCCCCATCAAGTGTTAGAAGACCTGTCTGGCTTAGCTTCTGAACAATAGGCCGCACCTCTTTTTCACTAGCAGAGATGTTCTTAGCGAGCTTTTTCAGTGAAATACTTAATGAACTGTATAGGATCTCTTCTAAAACGGAGATATCGAGGGAGGAGAATTGAGCCATGAGCAAGCGATTCTCAATATCTCTCTGGTAGTTATAGTCTGAAAGAACAACTTTATTTTTCTTAAGAGCGATTGTTTCTAACATAAATCGACACACCGTTTGTAAAAACAGATCCTTTGTGGATCCATAATAAAGTAAGATAACGACAAGAATCATTTATGGCAAATATTTAAAGCGGAAATTCCAAGATCTTGTTATATTAGCGGGTTTGTAAAACATATTGTGAGAAAGAGATGGACAGGCCGCGCTACGACCATATTCGCATAGAGAAGAAGTGGCAGAAGTTTTGGGAAGACCAAGAGACCTTTAAAGTCGACGTCGACCACTCAAAACCAAAGTACTACATATTAGATATGTTCCCTTACCCATCCGGGGCAGGTCTGCATGTAGGTCACGTCACTGGCTATACCGCGACCGACATCTTAGCCCGATATAAGAGGCAGCAAGGGTTTAATGTGCTCCATCCAATGGGGTGGGATAGTTTTGGCCTTCCTGCCGAACAGTATGCAATTAAAACGGGCACGCACCCTTCCGTTACGGCTGAGCAGAACATCAACACCTACCGCCGTCAGCTCAAATCGCTCGGCTTCAGCTACGACTGGAGTCGCGAGGTGGCAACAAGCGACCCAAAATATTACAAGTGGACCCAGTGGATCTTCACAAAGCTCTATGAAAAAGGGCTGGCTTATGAAGCCGAGATGCAGGTTAACTTCTGCCCATTTCTTGGAACAGTCCTTGCGAATGAGGAGGTTGAAAATGGCAGATCCAAAGAAGGCGGCTATCCCGTTGAAAGAAGACCTCTGCGCCAGTGGATCCTTAAGATCACAGCCTATGCCGATAAGCTTCTTGAAGATCTAGATCTTTTGGACTGGCCAGACCACTTAAAAAAGTTGCAGGTCAATTGGATTGGCAAGAGCCGTGGATCCAAGGTGAACTTCATTGAGGAGAAGAGCGGCTCGGCCATTCCCGTCTTCACAACCTGCCACCACACTCTTTTCGGTGTCACCTTCATCGTCCTAGCTCCCGAGCATCCGCTCGTACCTTCAATTACCACGAAAGAGCAGAGAGCAGCTATCGATGCTTATCAGAAAGAGGTGGTCAACAAGACCGACTTTCAAAGAGGAGAGGTCAATAAGGACAAGAGCGGTGTCTGGACTGGTGGATATGCGATTAATCCCGTTAATGGTGCGCGCATTCCGATCTGGATTGCAGACTACGTATTGATGGGGTATGGAACAGGCGCTGTAATGGGCGTCCCAGCTCACGATGAGCGCGATTTTGAGTTCGCAAAAAAATATAACCTTTTAGTGCAGCCCGTAGTCGATCCAGAGCCTTCAAGCGATGAAGATTTTGCACCCGAAGGACTCACCTTCGCAAACGTCCGCGTAGAAGTATTAGCTGGCAATAGATGCTGGTCAAAGGGTGGGCTATTAATCAATAGCGCGCATAAGGATCTCTCATTAAATGGCCTCTCTGCCGAAGATGCAAAAGAGAGGGTATTAAATTGGCTCATTAAAAATGAGAAAGGGGAAGAGGCGATCAACTACAAGCTCCGCGACTGGCTCTTTTCTAGACAGCGCTACTGGGGCGAGCCGATTCCAATTATCCACCTTGAAGGCGGAAAGCAGAGAGCACTCGGACTTGATGAGCTGCCTCTCTGCCCTCCGCAACTTGCAGATTTTAAGCCGAGCCCAACAGGCGAGAGCCCACTTGCACGCGTGCAAGAGTGGGTGCACATTCAAGACATCAAAACGGGAAAGAAGGCGTGGCGTGAGACCAACACAATGCCGCAATGGGCTGGCTCCTGCTGGTACTATCTGCGCTTCTGCGATCCGCTAAACGACAAAGCTGCATGGGATAAAGAGATCGAAAAGTACTGGATGCCTGTCGATATGTATGTGGGAGGCGTGGAGCATGCTGTTCTTCATCTTCTCTATGCCCGCTTCTGGCACAAGGTTCTTTATGATAGCGGCCTTGTAAGTACTCCTGAGCCTTTTCAGACCCTCCGCAACCAGGGGCTTGTGATCGCTAAGTCATTTAGGCTTCCAGGCGGCGCCTATATCTCACCCGAAGAGGTGAGGGAAGAGAAGGGGCGCTACTTCCAGATCGGCACCGATCAGGAGCTCGAAGTCCTCACCGAAAAGATGTCCAAGTCGAAGTTGAATGGAGTAACACCCGATGAGATGATTGAAGAGTTTGGAGCAGACTCGCTCCGCCTCTACGAGATGTTTATGGGGCCGTTTGACAAAGAGAAGCTCTGGAACACCGATGCTGTAACTGGCTGCAGGCGCTTTTTAAGCCGCTTCTACGACCTCCTTCACTCCGAAAAAGCTTCGGATGAGGAGACAGAAGAGGCGATGAAGCTCACCCACCGGTTAATCAGCCAGGTGCAAAGGGATATCGAAGCGATGCAGTTTAACACAGCGATCGCCAAGATGATGGAGTTCATGAACAATTTTGCTCCACTTCCCAACTATCCCAAGAGCGCTCTCAGAATATTAGCTCAGCTGCTCTCACCATTTGCTCCACACATTGCTGAAGAGGCGTGGCAGCATCTGGGCGGCAAAGAGACGCTGACTTTTGCTCCATTCCCCAAGGTCAACCCCCTCTATCTTATCGATGAGATGGTTACCTACATCATTCAGGTGAATGGTAGGCTTAGAGGTCGCTGGGAGCTTCCAAAAGATAAGAGCCAGGAAGAGCTTCTTAAGTTTATCGAGACGCAGCCGCAGATCGCAAAGCATGTGAAGGGAGAGATCCAGAAGGTGATCTTCGTGCCTAATAAACTCATGAACCTCGTGATTGCAGATGCTTCTTAGTTTTATTTACGATCTTCTACTCCTGCTGCTCGGGTTAGTTGCCCTGCCAAAGCTTCTCTGGCATCGCATTAAACTGGGGAAGTATCGCAAAAGTCTAGGAGAGCGTTTAGGCTGGAGGCTGCCACCTGCAATCGAAAAGGGAGAGGGGAGAGTAGTCTGGATTCACGCCGTCTCGGTAGGTGAGACAAAGGCGGTTGCTCCTCTCTATAAGAAGATCCGATCCGAGATGCCAGATGCAAAAATCGTTATCTCGTGTGTTACAGAGACCGGCCTTGCAGAGGCCGGGCGTTCGCTTCCAGCAGCGGACAGCTACTTCTTTCTGCCGATCGACTTCTCATGGCTTATCAAGCGTATCTTGCACAGAATACAGCCCGATCTCTTAATTCTTGTAGAAGGGGAGTTCTGGTACCACCTGTTAAAATTTACAAAACTCTCTGGCGCGCAGATCGCGCTTGTAAACGGGAAGCTCTCGGAGCGCTCATTTAAGCGATTTAAACTCTTTGGATTCTTCTCAAAACTTCTCTTCTCTTATTTCGATAAGTTCTGCTTGCAGAGCTCGCGTTATTACGAGCGCTTTCTAGAGCTGGGCATCTCTCCAGAAAAGCTGCTCATCACTGGAAATCTAAAGCTCGACATCTCACCCGTAGAGCTCACAGACGCAGAACGTGCCACTTGGCAAGATGAGCTTGGAATAAAGAGAGATGACCGCGTCCTAGTCATCGGTTCATCGCACGACCCCGAAGAGGAGTGGCTCCTCTCCGCACTGGATAAGGTCTGGATAGAAATTCCTAAGCTAAAAGTCCTTATCGTGCCGCGACATCCCGAGCGCTTTTCCAAAGTTGCAGCCCAGTTAAAAGCACGCGGCCTTTCAATTATTACCTATACTGAGCGCGCATTCAAAAAAGGGGATGAGAGGGTCATTCTCATCGATGCGATGGGAAAGCTGCTTAACTGCTTCCAGCTAGCCGAACTCGCCATCATGGGTGGAAGTTTCGTCTCCCATGTAGGTGGACACAATATTTTTGAACCCGTTCAAGTGGGCGTCCCTGTTATTTTTGGCCCTCACATGCACACCCAGCTGGACCTTGTCGATCTCGCTATCACCTCAGGCGCTGGGATTCAAGTTCCACTAGCCAGCCTTCCTGAAACGATCCTTGACCTTCTCCAGAATCCAAGCAGATGGAAGCAGGCCCACCACTCATGCCTAAACGTCACCCGAGAAGCTCGAGGCTCCACCGAGCGCACCTGGCAGACCCTAAAGCCCCTCCTCTGATCAGAGGCGCTGTACTCCAAAAAGAATAACTTTGAGGTTAATGGCTCTCTTTGTTACTCTACTCTTTCTTTCTACCGCGGGGTGGAGCAGTGGTTAGCTCGTTGGGCTCATAACCCAAAGGCCGGAGGTTCGAATCCTTCCCCCGCTATTTTTTTCCTCTTGGGCGGTATAGCTCAGTTGGTTAGAGCAGCGGAATCATAATCCGTTTGTCGTTGGTTCGAATCCGACTACCGCTACTTTCTAGATTGTGTCACAATAATTTAAAATCACACACACCTATGACATCCACATCAGTACCACCGCTAGTGCTATCTTTAACCTATATACATCCATTACAAGAGCATAGCTTGAGAGAAAAACAGATAGAGAAAACCCTCAAGGCGCGCAAGGTTGTTGAAGGCCAAGCTTTTTGGCAAGTAGAGGGCCTCTGCTCTGTGCTCGTCTCCTACCTCGATCCCACAACTGGCTATGAAGTTGCAAATCACTTTCATCCCAATAGATGGCAAGAGGTTTTTACAGCTGCTTGGCACAGGCATATTTTTAAAGATACGAGTGCAGCGATCGATTTTGCAAAAGATCCTTGGGGATGTATGCTAATTAATATTAGCAGAAATATGCTTCACTCTTGGAAACTTTCAGACCACGAGAGAATAGTCTCTGTTATTAAAAAGACTATAAGTGTTCTTCCAGAAAAGGGTCTTCCAGATCTAGAAAGAGAAGACTCTTTTTTCAGTTCCGGTACTCTTACTACAAACTTCGATTGGGTTTTAGGAATGAAACAGCAAAAAGAGTTCAGCCTTCTAGAATCTAAAACAGCTTGAACTTCTCTTTTTGCTTCTGTTTTTCTGTTTTTTTTAAAATTTTGAAGTGGGCATTATCACTCTTTTTTTAAAAGGAGTGTCTGATGCAACAGAGTAGATGGATCTTCTGCCTTCTGGTTTTGACTGTTACGAGCGTTTGCGAGGCCGATTTTTCTAGTCACTTTAAAAAGGTGGGGGAGAAGAGGCCAGAAGAGTGCGCTGTCAAGAATGTCGATCTCATCTACCTCATCAATCTTGATAAACGTCCAGAGAAGCTCGAAAAGAGCCTATCGCAGCTTAAGCCCTATGGTATCACTCCTCATCGCTTTTCTGCGGTTTCTGGCTGGGATCTCACGGCCGAAGCTCTAAATGAGCTAGGAGTAAGCTACAAACCGGGGATGTTGGATAGCGCATGGGCGGCCCACTTTCCCAGTCGCGCATCCAACTCTCCTGAGATGGACTTCTTAAGAGATGAGTGTTTTGGAAAGACCTTCTTCTCTCGCTGGATGACTTTAGGCGCAATCGGGTGCACGCTCAGTCACCTCTCTATCTTGCAGGACGCCTATGATTCGGGGTATGAGACGATCTGGATCATGGAAGATGATATCGCCATTCAAGAGGATCCTCGAAAGATATCTACACTCATTGAGCAGCTGGATCGGCTCGTTGGAAGAGAGGGGTGGGACGTTCTCTATACTGATCTAGATACTTCCGATGCTGCTCTCTATACCGAAGCAAACGACTTCCAGAGCGATTTAAAGGGGGATCTCTGGTTTTTCTGGAGGCCAGATATGGACCTTTCGGACCGAAGTGTCTTTGCTAAGCGAACAATTCTAAATGACGATTTCATGAGAGTGGGCAGCCGCATGAGAACCCACTCAATGATCATTCGTCGTTCAGGCATGAAAAAGATCTTGGAGCATGAGAAGAAGCAGCACATCTACATTCCCTACGACCATGAGATTGCGACTGTGCCTGGAATTCAGCTGGTTAGTTTGAGACGCAATCTAGTCACGCATGTGCCATCGCCATCTGATACGCAAACCAACCAGTTCGATCAAAAGAGCAGCTGGGAAGAGCACAAAGCGCGAGTGCTCGGCGAGTTGTCGAAGATCCCCGGATGGTACAACCCGAAAAAAGCTGAAGTCGTGATGGAGTTCGTCCGTGAGAATGCTCCTAAACTCTGTGTCGAGATTGGCGCTTTTGGTGGAGCTGTTACCTATCCCATCGCAAGCACGCTTAAATTTTTAAAGAGTGGAGAGGTGTACGCAATTGACGCTTGGGACACTCCTGCTGCCATTGAAGGAATGGAGAACGAGAGAACCATCCTCTGGTGGAAGAATCTCAATATGGAGGAGATCAAGAAGAAGTTCTTAGAGCTGCTCTCTCTAAAACAGCTTCAGCAGATCTGCCACCCAGTTCTTGGACGTTCAAGAGATGCACTTAAACTCTTCCAAGATGGATCTGTGGACCTTCTCTATCTAGATGGCAACCTCTCCAAAAAAGGTAGCTTGGAAGACGCCCAGCTCTACTACTCTAAAGTCAAAAAGGGCGGATATATCTGGCTCGACAATGCGGACTCTGAAAATAAGAAGCAGTCGATCGCATTCCTTATGAAGAATTGCAAATGGATTAAAGAGAGGTCGATTGGCATCAACTGCATCCTTTTTCAAAAAACACGAGAGAATCTGGCTCAAAATCTGGTCCATGAGCATGGCTATTGGATCGGGACGGATATCCTGCATGAACATCAATTTGATAGACCTCTTGCTGCAGCACTGGCTGAGTTTTTTAAAACAGAGCAAGCCACAAGTGTTGTCGACTTTGGGTGCGGAACGGGGGAGTATGTCGACCACTTCTTAAAAGAGAAGATCAACTGTGAAGGTTATGATGGCAACCCCGACAGCGCGAAGATCTCAAACGTGCCGGTGAAAGTCGTCGACTTAAGCCAGCCCTTTAACTTGGGCAGGCGCTTTGACTGGGTGCTCAGTATCGAAGTTGGAGAGCACCTGCCTAAACAGTTTGAGCGCACATTCATTGAAAATCTGCACCAGCATAACGCCAAGGGAGTCGTTCTCAGCTGGGCAGTCAAAGGCCAAGGAGGCTTTGGACATTTCAACGAGCAGGATAATAGCTACATCAAGTCGATCATGCTCGAGCAGGGCTACGAGAACGACCTGGAGGCTGAAGGAAAGCTAAGACAAGCCGCCAAGCTCCCCTGGTTCAAGAACACGCTCATGGTCTTTCGAAAAAAAAGTTAGCTTTTGAAGAGTTGGCGGGTGACTATGCCCCAGTGTGGGTCACTGATTCGATCTTCGGTGAACTGACCGCTTGTATAGACATTAATCACGTCGCGCCAGAAGGTTGCAGCAACCTCTGCTCCCCAGATCTGCCTTACCTGCCAAGGGCCAGGAAAGAGGTCAAAAATGTGCGTTGCGAGGAACCTTCCTAATCCCCGTTTGCGATAACAGGGGAGAATGTAGAATTCGGCGATATCCCAGCGCCCTTTTACTTCTGATACGATTACAAAACCGGCAGGCTTCTCTTTGAGCATCAGGTAGAAGCCTTTGTACGGCTCTTGCCAGCTCGCCTCCAGACTAAAGAAGCCAGAAAAGTCGGGTTCTTTATTTGTAAGAGCAGAAAATTCCGCCTCATAATCTTGAGCCAGGATATCAAAAATATGGGCGTTACTTTTCGCGATGGCAACAATAGTCATACATTTAGTGAGATCATTAGAGAGAAGAGGGTGACTACGGGAAGGGAGAAGAGAAAGACTCTGCGGGCCCAGAGCTTCTCGTCAGCTTGCTTACGCAGGCAGAGAACGAGCCAGATGAGGGCTGCAAGTGAGGTTACAGCGAGGTAGAGATACCCCGTGTAGCCGAAAAGGGTGAGTAGGGGAGTGGTTAATGCGAAGATGGTGGCATAGATTACTATCTGCGCTCTTGTGGCCGGCACACCTTTGCGTATCGGCAGAACGGGGATAGATGCTGCTGCGTAATCTTGGAAGCGGTAGATCGCAATCGCGTAGAAGTGGGGCATCTGCCAGAGAAAGAGGATAGCAAACAAGATGAGTGCTGCAGCGTCAAGTCTACCGGTTACTGCGCAGTAGCCGACAACGGGCGGGGTTGCTCCAGCGACAGCTCCAACAAGCGTCGCGTGAGTGGAGTGGTATTTCAAGAGGCTGTAGGCGGTGACATAAATCACGAAGCCAATAAGAGCAATCAGCAGAGTCAACAAGTTGGTAAAGAGCGCTAGAATGGCAGCCCCAGCGCATCCCAAAATGAGCGCAAAAATCAGCGCATGAGGTGCCGAGATCGTCTGCTTTACAAGCGCTCGCTCTCTCGTTCTTTCCATCTTTGCATCGGCGTCGCGATCTATATAGTTATTAAAGACGCAGCCCGAGGCGATGATAAGCGAAAGTCCACCGGCTGCTGCCAGAAGGAGCAGAGCGTTGATCTCACCCTTTGAAGCCAGAATAAAGCCACCAATACAGGTAACCAGATTGCCAAAGATGATACCGGGCTTAATCAGTTTATAGTAGGTCTTGATCAATCTGTCTTCTCACGGTTATTGATGCTGCATGTCCATCATTGGCATCATGCGGTAGTTTAAGTGGTACATGATCCAGAGCGAACCAAAGACGATGACAACTAGCACTGTTAACATGAAGAAGAAGGCGAGCATATTCCAGCGCGGCTTCGACTCTTCTCCCAAGTGGAGAAAGAGAACGAGCTGAATAACTGTTTGAACCAGGCCAAGACCGACGATGGTGTAGATAAGGCTCGGGCCGGTGAGCAGCTTCTGATCGACAGCAAAAAAAGCCGCAAGTGTGAGAATAACCGAAAGGAGAAATCCCCAGATATAAGTCTTAACGGTTCCTTGCAGTTTGTAGTCGCGGATTGAGCTCATGTTACTCTATTACTCCCATCAGGTAGACAATTGTGAAGATAAAGATCCAGATCACATCTAGGAAGTGCCAGAACATTCTGAGGCAGGAGAGTCTGCGGAAGACGGTCTCTGTTACGCCGCGCTGCATCACCTGAAACATCATGACGGCCATCCAGATAAGACCTACTGTGATGTGAAGGCCGTGCGTGCCTACTAGTGTAAAGAAAGCAGAAAGAAAGGCGCTTCTCTCCCAGCTATTTCCTTCACGAACAAAGTGCGCGAACTCGCTAACTTCGAGATAGAGAAAGGTCGCACCCAGGATGAATGTCGCAATGTAGCCCAGCATCAGCTTTGTCCTGCTTGTATGAGCTGCAAGCATGCCAAGGCCGCACGTAAAGCTGCTCAGCAGTAGAACAAGAGTTTCTGCAAGAACAAAGGGAAGGCTAAAGAGCTCTTTGCCGGAAGGCCCGCCAGCTGTGCCCTTGTGCACAACAGCGAAGGTGGCAAAGAGGGTTCCAAAGAGAATGCAGTCGGTTAAAATGTAGACCCAGAAGCCAAAGTTGGTCTTATCGTAGACCTCTTCAGATAGATGGGAAGATAGGGAGTGTGCCGTTTCTTTCATTGACCACCTCTTTTTGATAGCTCCATCTCCGCTCTTTCAACTTCATGCGCGGGAATTGTGTACTCATAATCATCATTGCAGAGGCGCACGATGAGACAGATGACTGCTCCCACGAGGCTTACGATGGCAAGCCAAGTGATGTACCAGACGAGTGCGAAGCAGAGGGTGAGTCCGAATCCTCCGATGATGATTCCGGCAGGGCTGTTCTTCGGCATGTGGATATCCTCATAACGAGGCTCCTCAGGATTTGTCGGCTTGTTCAATTTATCATACCAGTAGGAGTCGTGATCGGAGACTTGAGGTGTGATGGCGAAATTGTAGAGCGGAGGAGGGGAGGAGGTTGCCCATTCGAGCGTTCTGCCATTCCATGGGTCGCCTGTTGTGTCTAGATTCTGTTTGCGCTCTTTTATGCTCACATAGAGTTGAAGGAGCTGAAATCCAATTCCAAGAGAAACAAGAGCGACTCCGACTCCTGCGATTGCAAAGAGGGGAAACCAGCCAGTCGAGGGGTCGTAGTGGTCGAGACGTCTTGTTGCGCCCATGAGTCCCAAAATATAGAGGGGGAGGAAGGCGAGGAGGAATCCGACGATCCAAGAGATGCTGGCGTACATTCCCCACTTCTCATTGAGCTTAAATCCCGTCATCTTGGGGAACCAGTAGGTAATGGCAGCAAAAACACCAAACAGAACGCCGCCGATGATCACCGAGTGGAAGTGAGCAATAAGGAAGAGGCTGTTATGCACCTGGAAGTCGACGGGTGCAATCGACATCAGAACCCCTGCCATTCCTCCCACTGAGAAGGTAAGAACAAAGCCGAGAAACCAGACAACGGGGGTGGTAAAGAGGATGCGCCCTCTATACATCGTGAAGAGCCAGTTGAAGATCTTCACCCCTGTAGGAATTGCGATGAGCATCGTCATCACACCAAAGAAGGCGTTGACGTTCGCACCTGCACCCATTGTGAAGAAGTGGTGCGCCCAGACGATAAAGGAGAGAAAGACGATGATGCCGATTGCCCAGACCATCGAAGCGTAGGCGAAGATGCGCTTCTGTGAGAAGGTGGCAACGAGCTCGGAGAAGACACCAAAGGCAGGTAGAATCAAGATGTACACTTCGGGATGGCCCCAGGCCCAGATAAGGTTGATGTACATCATCGGATTGCCGCCCATATCTGGCGTGAAGAAGTGCATCCCCAGATATCTATCGAGTGTAAGCAGGCCAAGCGTTGCAGTCAGAATAGGAAAGGCGAAGAGAATGAGAACGAGACATCCTAGCATGCTCCATACAAAGACGGGCATCTTCATGAATGTCATGCCCGGACAGCGCATCTTAAAGATCGTCGCGAAGAAGTTGATCCCCGCAAGTAGACTTCCAATCCCTGCAATCTGCACGCTCCATATCCAGTAGTCGACTCCCTCGCCCGGGCTATACTTTAGTCCCGAAAGGGGAGGATAGGCAACCCAGCCTGTAGCAGAGAAGTCGCCGATGATCATCGAACCCATCAGAAGCATTGCGCCAGCAGCAAAGAGCCAGTAGCTTACAGAATTCAAAAAGGGGAAGGCGACATCGCGCGCGCCGATCTGCAGCGGAATGATCCAGTTCATTAAAGCAAAGATCGATCCCATTCCCACGAAGAAGATCATTGTGGTGCCGTGCGCTGTAAAGATCTGCTGAAAGTGGTCTGCAGTTAAGAGTCCTTCTGCACCACCTAAAGCTGTCACCTGCTGAAAGCGCATTAGTACAGCATCAGAGACTCCTTTCAGGAGCATGACGATCGCGACGAGTAGATACATGATCCCGATCTTTTTAGGATCGAGGGAGGTGAGCCACTCTCTCCAGAGCCACTTCCAGCGCTTGGTGTAAAATAGAAGAGCCACAAAAAAAACGAGGCCCAGTACAACAGAGACGCTTGCGCCAGTCTGTATTGCATCGTGTTTAAAAGCGTGAAGAGTCAGTCGTCCAAATAGCGTACTGTAGAGTTCATTTGACATATTTCATGATTATCCGTTGGTAGAGATCCTCTTCTTTTAAAGAGTAGGAGGCTACTGGGTTATTTTCGCTCGGTTCTACAAGCTGCGTATACTCATCAAACGTCAGGACCTTTTGTGAAGCTTTAGCCGATGCGACCCACTGGTCAAACTCCTCTTGAGTAGACGCCTTTGCAGTGAAGGTCATTCCCGCAAATCCGCGTCCGCTTAAGTTGGCAGAGGAGCCTCTAAATGTGCCTGGCTCGCTTGCGATCAGATGCAATCTGCTATCCATTCCCGGCATCGCATAGATCTGACTTCCCAATTGAGGAATCCAGAAGGAGTTCATCGGAGCGTCAGCCGTGATCTCAAAGTTTAAGGGGGTCTTCTCTGGGAAGTGGACAAAGTTCACAGTGGCGATATTCTGATCTGGATAGATGAAGAGCCACTTCCACTGTAGAGCAACAACTTGTATACGCAGCGGCTTATTCTCATGAACAAGAGGTCTAAATGGATCGAGCTCGATGCAGCTCTTCCAGGTGATCACGCCAAGGGCAATCACGATTACGAGGGGAACGCCCCACCAGATCGACTCGATCAGATGGCTCTTATCCCAATCTGGAGAGTAGGTGGCCTTCTTATTGCTCGCCCTGTATTTCCAGATGATATAAATCGTCAGAACAAACACCGGAATCACCACGATCAGCATCAGCCAGGTGGCCGTAAAAAAGAGGCTGCGCTCGGCATCGGCAATGGCCCCTTTAGGGTCTAAAACCGCTAGCTTTGACTCATAGAGTAGCCACATGCCCCAGAGCAGAGATCCAACTACAAACACTAGAAGAAGGGTAAACTTAAATTTTTTCTGCATAGATTTCTCCTTTTACACAACCCGATTTCTTCTGTATAGAAAAAATTTCCGCCCCTTTAACGACAACTAAAAAATTTAGCATGTGTTTGCTAGTCTTTATGTTTGTTTTTATACTTAATTTTCTATAAAATTTATGACACTAAAACACTACTAGAGAGAATTAAATGTCATTAACAATTGGTACGAAACAGGCAGTTCTCGAAGACAGAAATATGATGGGAACGATCATCGCCTTCAACCCATCTGCCAAACAGCTCGCTGCTATGAGCTGCGTTGCCAAAAAATGGAAGGCGGCTGTGGAGAGAACCTTTCCATTAACTCTTGTTCGTCTCATGGACTGTTCAAGAGTCCGCGTGCTTGAGGCAGGTCCAAATATTAGTACCTGGCGTGGTTTTCATGAGGGCGCAATTATGGGTAGTGGGCATGGCGATCTCTGGAATCCTCGCCACCCCGCAGTTGGCCGCGACTTTTTTTATAATGTCTGGAGTCACATGGCAACGGTGGCGCCAGTGCTTTCAATAGATAGGGGTGTTGTGGGAATTGCAGCAGGTAGCGATAGAATCCATCCCATCCATGCACTTGCAGGACACATGACAGTTTATGATCTTCAGAGAGATACATCTGTATTGACAGAAGAATTAAGTAATGGAAGAGCCCCGGTTGTGGTGAACAGAGATGGAGTCATAACGCTAAGAGACTACCAAGCTGGCTACTCCTCTTTTTCCCAAAACGCAGAGGGGGTCTGGAGCCGCGCCGAACACAGAATAGCTCTTCCTGAAGAGACCTATCGCTATTTAACCTATGAGGGTCAAACGGTTATTACCCGGCGTGACCTTCGTCAAGTCGAGATTCTGGACCAGAATCTGACCTCGCGGCTCACTTTACAGGATCCGGAGATGGATGCGGGTGATGCTCAGCGCGGCACACAGCACAGCTTTGCTTTTAGCGGCAACCATCTTGTGATCCCCCTTACAGGCAATAGATTGCGCGTCTACGCGTTAGAAGAACAAGGAGCAGGAGAGCCTCTTATAGCAAGACTCGTTTCTACAACTGAACCTTTTGAAGAGACATTCTATTTTGTGCGTATTCAGGGATCTAAAATTGTTTCTGTTTTTGAAAATGGCACAGCTCAACTCGTCGATGCACTTGCAGGAGAGAGAGGAGCCTATCTACCTATCGACTGGGGTGATCTTCCCGAAACTGTAGTGGGAGCATCGAATGGTGCTATCGAGCCTCGCCGCAAGATCATCATGGGGCGCTACTTGGATCAGAACAAGATCGCTCTTACGTTAAATACAGGAAGCCTACAGGTCTTTAACATAAGCAGAAGTGAGATTTCAAGACATAGCTTGAATGTTACTGGACACTCAAACATCACTAATTTGGCACTAAAGAATGACTTTATCGCAATCTCGAGAGAGCAGCTTGTAAATGGAAAGACGAAGTGGTTCGTCGAGCTCTGGAACTGGCGCCTCTGCCAGAAGCTTCGCTCCTGGGATTTCAAAGATCCGGTCTACAGCTTGGCTCTCGACATCACAGCCTCACGATCAGATATAGTCGTCGGCATCTCTGGCGGCGAGACGCGCCTCCTCTCCTCCGAAACCCGCAAGCTCACCACCGTCGAGCAGACAGTAGAAACCGTCTGGGAGTGCATCTGCTCCTTCTTCGAAGGCATCTACAACTGCCTGCGCGACTGCTTCAACTGGCTCGACAACTTCTAAGAGAATATAAATGGCACTCCCTCCTACAGCCCGCACTTCAGTTCTGTCCAATTCAAGCATGCTAGGAACTATTGCCCTCTTTAATCTCGCTCCGGAAGAATTAGCTAAGATGCCATGCATCAGCAAGTGCTGGAAAGCTGCAATCGAGCGCCACTTTTCTACAAGTCTCGTGCGCCTCTTGGGCTGCTCAAGAGTTCGGGTGATCGTTTCTTCGAGTTTCCTTGAAGAGGGTCTAATGTTTCAAAGAATACGAAGCCTTATTGGAATTCGAGATCTTTGGAGCCTGCAAGACCCAGGCACCCAGCAGCAATTTCAGTATTATCAATCTTTTATGAGAAAGACTACTCCTGTTCTTGCCATAGATGGGAGCGTTCTTGCGATCGCAGGTGGTGGCGATTTTCGTGGTCAACAAATGAGAAATCTAACTATCTACAGTCTAGAAAGCGACAGGCAAGTATTCACGCATGAGCTCCAAACGAACTCACTACCACAACCATTGGTCTCTAATGGCTCCGTATTACTACATGATTCGGTAACGGGTCTTTCTACTTTTTCTGAAAATGCTGCCGGGGTTTGGAATCGAACGGCTCATAGAGAAAATATTCAAGGAGATCTTTCTCTTTGCATCACAGAAGGGGATAGAGCAATTGTTGTTCGTCAAGATCCTCTACGTGTTGAGGTGTTAGATAAAGATCAAACTCTTCTTTGCGCCGTGTATGATGCTGAGATAGACACCCGACCTGCCACACCTTGTTTTGCACTTAGCGGCTCGCTTCTTACTCTTCCTCTTATAAACAATAGACTGCGCGTATATGCCCTGGAAGGGCAGACAGCGAAACTTATCTCTACTACCGAGCCTTTTATTGAGACGCTTTTGAGTGCTCGCATCCAGGGATCTACGATTTTTACTCTGCTTGCAAATGGTAGAGCTCAACTCTTAGATGCGAAGACTGGAAGGAAGTGGAACGATCTACTTATTGACTGGGAAGATCTACCTGAGGAGTTTCGAAGAATAGAGATGTTAAGTTACCTAGATGAGAATAAGATCGCACTCGCTTTAAATACAGGAAGCCTTCAAATCTTTGACCTGAGTAAAAGCCCGATTACACGCTATACACTAAAAGTAACGGGACAGTCGCGCATTACAAGCATGTCATTACAAGCTGATTTTATGGCTCTTTCCCGATTGCGTAATGAAAACACAGGGGAGAGTTGGCGAGTAGAACTCTGGAACTGGCGCTTGGGCCAGCGCCTACGCTTCTGGGACTTTCAGTATCCAGTGGAAAATTTGGCCCTAAAAATTACTCCAACAAGGGCAGATCTAGCCGTCGGCATCTCTGGCGGCGAGACGCGCCTTCTCTCCTCCGAAACCCGCAAGCTCACTACCGTCGAGCAGACAGTAGAAACCGTCTGGGAGTACATCTGCTCCTTCTTCGAAGGCATCTACAACTGCCTGCGCGACTGCTTCAACTGGCTCGACAACCTCTAAGAAACTTTTGGAGTGCGGCGACTCGGCGCCGCTTTTCTCGAGATCGACCTGGCGATCTCTCTTAGGGAAAATCGACAAGTCGATTTTAAGAAAAGCGGCGCCGAGTCGCCGCACTCCAAAAAGATAAGATCAGAGAGATTTGGGATTCACTCTTGTCACAAGGCCGTTATGGTCGCTGATGGCGTGTTCGGGTCTTGAGATCTCATGCATCTGCAGGATGCTGGTGCTTATCTCATACTGGTGGCAGACATTCTCCTTATTACATAGAGGCAGAGATTTGAGAAGGAGGGCGTAGTCCAAAATCTCAAAATTCGGAGTAATCTCCTTGATCGCACCACGAGACGCTAAGAGGTAGTTGGTGAAGTAGTCGGTGCAGGTTCCATTCGCTTCAGATATGTGCCCTTGATTCTTGTTATAATCGTCGTGGAAGTATTTTTTTATTATCGCCTCTCCTGGCTCGTCTGAGCCAAGAGGGATATTTAAGTCTCCACAGAGGAAGAAGGGGATCTCCTGCTTCTGCGCATTAAATTCAGTTTCCATTCTCTCTAGAAGTTGAGTGAGCTGGGAGGCGCGGATTTCAGGAAAATGCAGATAGTTTAGCGATTGAAGGTGTGTTGTAAAGATATGCGCTACCGGTTCATCTCCATTCTTTAAGATGAAATCAAAAAAGCCGTAGTTCATCGGAAAGCCGGCGGCCTTAAAAAGGGTGAACTCTGGTTTTTCAATGGCGTATTTGCTTGCGACAAAAAGGCCGCTAGGTAGACCTAGGGTACTAAGTGAAAAGCCCAAGAAGCGCGGGCCAATTGCAGCATAAAAGTGTGTGTATCTGCCTTTTAGCTTCTCATAAAGAGCATAGGAGGCGTCCTCAGCATGTACCTCCTGCAGACAGACGACGTCGGCATCGGCGGATAAGATCTTATCTCCGAGCGTCTGAACTCGTTTCTGCCAGGGGAGAAAGACCCCTCCAAAAATATAGGGAAAGTCGCCTGGCACAAAGCAGGTGTTAAGAGTTAAAATTGTAAGGCCGCTTTTAACCTCTTCTGCACTCGCCATTTTTTCAGGAGTTTGGCTTTTTAAATAGATGAAGGGCTTCTTCTCCTGTTTAGCATTCTGATCTAACAGCATCCGAAACTTCACCTGCTCTGCTTGTGTCAGAGAGTCTTTTACCCCTTCGCAGCTGTTAAGAAGGCAGGAGATCTCGTAGTTTTGATAGGGAGAGAGGGGCTGCTCGCTTCCAATAGCTTTCTCTGCGTAATTTAATATCGAACGGAAGAGCTCAGGGTTTTGAATGAGTGACTTAGAGAGGAAGCTCTGATGATCCTGTATAGCTTGCTGCGCACTTGCTTTAGACGGTAGATCTGTGCCAGCAACGAAGGTGAGCATACCGAAATCGGTGATAAGGTCGTTTGCAAGGCGATTCCAAGGGCGAAGCATCGTCTCTGGCGTCTGGCTCTCTCTGGGAGTGGAAGCTAGCTTGCTGAGGGTATGCTGGATCTTCTCTTGGGAGTGTTCAATATATTTTGCGACTTCATTTGAAGTGGTAGGAATAGGAGTCAGCTCATCCGATTTTATTGCGAGAAGCGCAATCGGAAAGAGGAGCGTAGCGCCGACTATAGTTTTGAGAAGTTTAGGCGAACGTAGGAAATCGCGATTCATAAGCTCCTTGAGAGGTGTAGAATTTTTCGCAGAATAAGAATTTGTCTAATTTATTGATAGCGTTCTTGACGCATTTCATCTCCTGTGGCACAAGATCTTTAATGAAAAAAATATTTGCCAAAGGTTGGGAGATCTTATGAAAGCTGCATCTATCTTATTCTTAAGTTGCACACTGGTCTACTCTCTATCGGCAGAAGAGACTAGCCTTCTTCTTGTGGAAGAACCTCAAGTCTCCTACGAGGAGCTTATGCAGCTTTTTGACGAGCAGAAGCCAGCTCCAGCTGCTACCAAGAAAATTGAGGAGAAGCAGGAGTATCTCATTGTAGTTGAGGAGCAGCCTGAACCTAAAATTGAGCAAGAACAGCAGCCTGTTGTTGCAAGGCCAGCTCCTAAACAGACGCATCATAAGAGGTGGCTTGCAGATGCAGAATTTCTCTACTGGAAGGTAAACAAGGGAAACACCTACTACGCTATCAAAAGAGAAAATCTATTTCCGATGGATGTTAACAATTCAGACAGCGAAATTGTCGGCAATATTTTAGGGGAGATGGAGCGCCCGGATATGGATCTCACTCCAGGAGTTCGCGCATCTCTCGGCTACCGCTTTGATCGAGATGCTTGGGAGCTTTCAGCCGCCTACACCTATTATAAGACGAGTAAGTCAAACCATGAGAGCATCAAGTTTCCGGGTGGAGATGATCAGCTGTTCGAAACCCCAAATGTGATCGTGCCGGCATTTGATATCGTACTACATGGCTATGCGAGCGACGTCTTCTCAAAGATCAAATTCGGCTACATGATCGAAGATCTAAGACTTGCTAGACTATTTAAATTAACGCCCTATATCGATCTGCGCTTCTACTTCGGCCTGCAAGGAGCCCAGATTTCGCAGAAGTGGGATGTGGATTTCGCCTTTCTTCAAAATCCGACCTTCGCCAAGATTCTGGACAAAAACAAGCTCAACTGGTCTTTCAAAGGACTTGGGGGAAACATAGGATTCGATACCTCATGGCGCTTTTGGAGAGGGCTTGGATTTCTCACAAAGGCATCTTTCTCTGCTCTGTACGGAATTCATAAGACGCGCCTACTCGGGGAGAGCAATAATAATAACTTTGAAACAGATCCAGGACATTTCGACCTTATTGCTGATTCAAGGGCGATCGATCATCGTCCCATCTATGCTGCGCAGTTCGCTTTCGGCCTCTCTTGGGCGCAGAACTTCAATCGGGTAAATGCAAAGATCTTTGCCTGCTACGAGTCGATCACCTGGTGGAACCTTAATGGAGACATCTTTACTCAATCTTTCCCTGGCAATCCCACTGCGAATCTCGATGGACCCAATGCATCGCACGCTCCAATCGTTAATGATACGCCATTTAATCTTTCAGGATTAACAGCAGGGGTCCTTTTTGAGTTCTGATCTCAGAAAAAATGCCCTGAAGTTTATCATCTTTTTGGGAGTGGTGAGTCTGTTTGCTGACATCACCTACGAAGGAGCTCGAAGTATCACGGGTCCCTACCTCTCAATTTTAGGAGCAACTGGTGCTGCCGTCGGTACAATTGTTGGGATCGGCGAGCTCGTTGGTTATGGTTTTAGGGCAATTTCTGGTTATATCAGCGATAAGACGGGACGCTACTGGACACTCACTTTTATTGGCTATGCGATCAATCTTCTTGCAGTGCCGCTTCTGGCGTTTGCAAACAACTGGAAGGTAGCTGCCCTTCTTATTGTTGCCGAGCGTTTTGGCAAAGCGCTGCGCGCGCCTGCACGTGATGCGATGCTCTCATATGCTACTAAACATACCGGCAGGGGATGGGGATTTGGATTACATGAATCTCTCGATCAGATCGGAGCAGTTCTAGGACCCTTGATCATCACCGCAATGCTCTTCTTTAATGAGAGTTACAAAGTTGCATTTGCAGCTCTTTCCATTCCTGCACTACTCGCACTAATTACACTATATCTCGCACAGAGATCCTTTCCGAATCCCCGAAAGATGGAAGCAGAGACTGCGCCTCTTAAAACTCAGGGGCTTAATTCAAAGTATTGGGTCTATCTTCTAGCAATCGGCCTTGTAGCAGCCGGCTATGCCGACTTTGCGCTAATCGCCTACCACTTTCAAAAATCATCATCGGTACCAGGCGCTTGGGTTCCATTTTTCTACGCCGTGAGTATGGGTGTTGGAGGGCTGGCAGCGCTAATCATGGGCAGGCTCTTTGACAAGAGGGGAATTGCCACCCTCGCGGTCGTAACTGGAGTTTCCGCGCTTTTTGCGCCGCTCGTCTTCCTGGGAGGCTTTTATGCTTCTCTCATCGGGATGGTCTTTTGGGGGATTGGCATGAGCTCTCAAGAGTCGATCATGAGAGCTGTGATTCCACTGCTCGTGCCTCCCAATAAGAGGGGTTCAGCTTATGGAGTGTTAAACCTCGTATTTGGTGGATTCTGGGCAGTCGGGAGTGCGATTATCGGTATTCTTTATGACGTTTCGATCATTTACGTGGTCGCCTTCTCCCTGCTTGCACAGCTAGCTGCTATCCCGCTCTTCTTAAAGCTCAAGAACTACTAGAGAGACAGAAGCTGTTATCATCAGGATCTTTAAAGAGGGCAAAAGTCCCCCAAGACTCCTCTTTTGGGGGCATGATGAATGTAACGCCCTTGCGGCTTAGCTCCTCATAGGTCTTTTTAACATCGTCGCATGAGAAGACGATGTTCGAGAATGTGCCGATTCGATTCTCATGGCCATCAGGAGTAAAAAGGACGATCTGCGTCTGAGCTCCTGGGATTTTTAGTTCGATCCAGCGCTGGCTCTCTCCAAATGGCACGTCGCAGACCACCTCAAAGCCAAGTTTTTTTGTGTAGAACTCTAAGGCCTTGTCTTGATCTTTTACGGCGATGGATGCGTGTTTTACAGCTTTAATCATGTCTTATTCCTAAGTTTTTCTTTGCCAGTTCGCAATTTGCGATTACATGGGGTCTAATTTCTGCAGGCAAGTTGGGGTTGGCTAGAAGCTGCATACAAGCTTGTAGTCCCTCCTGGAACTTTCCAGAGAGAAGCGTGCAGTTTGCAAATTCAATAAGAAGGGCGTAGTCGTAGGTCATATATTCTACGCACACATCGTAAGTAGGGTAGGGGATAGTGAGGGCATATTTTGACAGGAGATATCCAAGTAGAAAATTCCCTTTTTTTCGATAGATGGTTGCAATGCGAAAGAGAGGCTCAGCTCGCGTCGGACGACACTTGTAGGCTTTGAAAAAGCTCTCAATTGCGGGATCTAGCTCTTCTAGCTTCTCTTGAGCAAGTCCTAAACTATAGAAGGAGCGATAGGTCTCTTCAGGATCAGGGCTCTGCATCGTAACCCGCTTCTCAAAAGCGAGCTTTGCCAGCTTATACTCATCCGCTGCAAGGTAGCTCTGTCCTAGAAAGTAGGCATAGCGGCTATTGTCCGGTTCAGTTTTGAGTGCTTTTTCAAGCACTTTTGCATCTTTCAGATACTTCTCTTTTTGGGGAATTTTAGACCGTGCACCTACTGCTGCATTGCAGATATTGATCACGCCATTTAATAGCCCGTAAGTTTTGGCTTCAGGAGTCTCGATGACCTCATGAAGAACGCCTCGCCATTTCCAATTGAGATGGTTATTTACAAGTCCCGTGCGCTTCACGTCAGCAGCTCCCAGTTGCCGAACTGTGATGTGATAGTAGTCCTTATCTAAACTTGGAAGAGAGAAATCTTTGGAATACTGAAGAATTTCATCGGCATCAATTAGAAGAAGGTAGTCAGCTTTACCTTTTGCGAGCTGCAGCGCCTCATTGCGGTTGTGAGCAAAGTCCACCCACTTACGTTCATGAAGCTCTCCAGGAATATCCTTCATGAATTTTTTCACGATCTCTTGTGTGCCATCTGTTGAACCTGTATCTACGATCACCCAGTAGTCGATGATATTTTTTACTGAGCCTAGACACCTCTCGATGACATCTCTCTCATCCTTGATGATCATGTTTAAACAGACTCTCTTTTTCTCTGGCAGCTCTTTTTGAGCACTTATTACGCCAAAGATGGGAAGTAAAAAAAGGAGAAGCAGGCTAATTGTCTTTTTCATGAGAAGCGGCTGGATTAATTTTACATAAAAAAATAGTATGAAGAGCAGATTTTTACAACCAAAGAAATTGCACTTATGGACTTGAAACTGCAGGGAAAAAAGGTGCTTGTTCAAGGCTCGTCAAGCGGGCTTGGATTTGCAATAGCACAAGCATTCGCAAATGAGGGCGCGCAAGTTGCGATCTGTTCCAGAGATAAGGAGCGGGTTATGAAAGCCGCCAAAGAGATTCCGGGAGCAACGGGCTTTGTTTGCGACTTAGACCAGAAGGGTGCAGCAGCTGCTCTTGTTAAAGATGTGGCCGCCAAATTCGGAGGAATAGATATCTTGGTTACAAATTCGGGCGGCCCTCCAAAAGGTCTTTTCACCAATCTTTCAGCTGCGGATTGGCAGCAAGGGTTTGAGAGGCTCTACTTAAGCGCTATTGAAAGCATCTCTGCTGCACTGCCATTCATGAGAGAGCAGAAGTGGGGAAGAGTTCTCATGAGCACTTCGACAGCAGCTAAAGAGCCCATTGCAAAACTGACTGTTTCAAATAGCCTTCGTTCGGGGCTTCTTGGTCTGATGAAGAGTCTTAGTCAAGAGGTTGCTGTCGAGGGGATCACAGTAAATGCTCTACTTCCTGGCTACACACGCACCGAGAGGCTTGCCGAGCTTGGAGCTGCAGAGAAAGACCTGATTAAAGAGATTCCAGCAAAGCGCCTTGGTGAGCCAGAAGAGTATGCTGCCCTGGCCATCTTCCTAGCCTCCCACCAAGCTGCCTATATCACCGGACAAGCCATCGCTTGCGATGGCGGCCTCATCAAAGGCCTCTAACAAGAGCGCGCAGAAGAGGAGGAGGCCTTCGGCCTGGCCCGCGGGAAGCATGGACTAAAATGGACAGGAAACGGACGAGAACGGACAGTAAATGGACAAGCGGGCAAGAAAGAGAGAAAAGAGAGTCTCTTTCTTTGGCGCGTGTCCTTTTTTTGTCCGTTTCCTGTCCATTCTCGTCCATTTTTGTCCAAGCTTCCCAGCGGGCCGGGCCGAAGGCCCCTCTTCCTCCGAGCGCCTCTTTAGTAGCTCATGTGGTCGAGGCGGACCTTGCCGTGGAAGACGCGGTAGAGGTAGGAGAAGTAGAAGAAGGTGAGGGGGAAGCCAGCAAGGGCAACAATGGTAAGCACCGTAAGCGCGAGCTTAGAGGCAGAGCCATTAAACAGGGTAAGAGAGTTGACCGCTGGATCGATAGTTGAGTAGACGATATAGGGAAAAGTACCGATCACAAAGAGCGTAAGTAGCAGACAGATAGAGAGACATGAGGCGATAAAAGCCCAGCCGTCGAATCTCTTCTTTACGAAGTGCGGAATCGCGCAGATCGAAGCAAAACTGAGGAGCGCGAAGATTCCGAGAAGCGGCCTTTCGATAATCGGTTTGGTCATATGGGGAACATAGACAAATGTAGCTGCAGTGACAGCAGCCCAAAAAACCAGAAAAATTACAATCAGACGCTTTACCCAGACTCTAATGCGGTTGTAAAACGCGCCCTCAGTTTTCATTAATAGATAGACGCTTCCATGCATCATAAAGAGGGAAAGAGCGAAGAGCATCACAAGAACAGGGTAGGGTCTAACAAGACCGAATGTGCCTCCAACAATATTTCCCTGAGCATCCAGAGGCAATCCATCGATCAAGTTTCCAATCATGAGACCGAACACGAGCGCTAGGAGAATAGATGCAAAAAAGAAGCAGAAGTCCCAGGCGCGTCTCCAACCAGGAGCCTTCTGTTTGCTTCTAAATTCCACTGCGGCTCCGCGCAGCATAAAAGCAAAAATAAGCAGCATGACAGGTGTATAAAGCGGCGGCATAATTGTGGAGAAGATCTTTGGAAATCCAGCAAATAGAACGCCGCCGCCAATCACAATCCATGTCGCATTTCCATCCCAAACTGGGCCGATTGCATTTAACATCAACCTGCGCTCCTGGTCTGTACGGGCAAAGAGGTGAAGAGAGCCCACTCCAAGGTCGAAGCCATCGAGAGTTGCGTAGGCTATGACCGCTCCGATAAAGACAAAGTAGATGATGTACTGTAGAACTTCCAGGCTAAACATATCTTACTCCTTGTCGGTTTTAAATGGATCGCGGTAGGGCATCTGCTCTTCTTCTACGTTGGGACCATGGCGAACCTTCTGGTCCAACAAGTATAGAAACAGGAAAAAAAAGAGGAGGTAGAGGAAGACGAACATCGTGAGAGATCCGATCATCTGTCCTTTGGTAATTGCAGCAGAAAAGGCGTCTTTTGTCTTCAGCAGCTTATACACTGTCCAGGGTTGACGCCCCATACAAGCGGTAAACCAACCAGAAATATTAGCTATCTGCGGAAAGAGAACTGAGAAGACGAGAAAGCGCATCACGAATTTATTCATCATCCAGCGATTCTTCCACCACATATAGACGCCTGTGATTCCAGCCAAGAACATGAGCACCCACATGATGATCATTAGATGGTACATCTGAAAGACAACTGGGACATTACACCACTGATCTTTTGGAAACTCTTGTAATCCCGGCACCGGCTTTTCGAAGTCACGGTAGGTCATAAAGCTAAGCAGTCCAGGAACTCCAAAGCCGTGAACCTTCTCATTTTCCATGTCCACCCAGCCAAATAGATATGCGGGTGTGTAGGGTTTTGTTTCAAATACGCCTTCTAAAGCGGCAAATTTTTCTGGGTTATGTTTCGATACTTTTTCAGCAAGGTGGTCTGCAGAGATGAGTTGTAGTATTGTCGAAATAAAAGTAATTACAATCGCAACTTTCATTCCTTTTCGAGCAAAATCGATATACTGCTTTTTCATCAGGTAGTAAGCAGAGACGCTCAAGACGAGGAGGCCGCCTGTCATCCAGCAGCCAAGAAGAACGTGTGTAATGTGGCTCATGTTGGACGGGTTCAGAAACATCTCCCACCAGTTTGTTACCTCGGCCACTGTGACGCCATCTGGCTGTGTGACTAGCCGATAACCTGCTGGCGTATGCATCCAGGAATTGGCACTTACGATCCAGATCGCGCTAAAGTGTGCGCCAAGCGCTACCATGATGGTTGAAAAAAAGTGGACTTTGGGTTTTACACGATTCCATCCGAATAGAAGGATTCCCAAAAAGCCCGCTTCGACTAGAAAAGCGAAGAAGCCCTCTGCTCCGATCACGCTGCCAAATACATCACCTACGAAACGCGAGTAGCGTGCCCAGTTTGTTCCAAGAGAAAATTGAAGGGGAATGCCAGTTCCAACTCCAAGCGCGAAAGTGAGAGCAAATACCTTTAGCCAGAACTTCGTGAGCTTCTCCCAGATCGGATCTTTCGTCTTAAGATACATTCCCTCCATCATGATCATGGCAATCGAAAGTCCGATGCTTAAAGGCGGGTAGATGTAGTGAAAGGTGAGTGTGAATGCAAACTGAATCCGCGAAAGAATTTCGACATCCATGAGAACCTACACGAAATAATTTAGTGCGCTTCACCATACTGCAAAGAACTTTTTTAGTCGAAACATACCGTCATAAAAATTCCTTCTTAATAGGAATGAGTATATTTAAATGTAAAGCGGCAAGAGAGACATGTCGGGTTGCCTAGGAGATAGGCCTTCGGCCTTCTCTCGAAGCCCCCCAGCGACCCCTTGCGCTTCATGCGAAAGAAGGGGATCGGGCACGGGCACGCACACGGGCACGTTCACGAAAGAAAGACGGGAGAGAAGAATCGGACCCGCTCTTCTCTTTGCCTCTCTTTCGTGAACGTGCCCGTGTGCGTGCCCGCGCCCGATCTTCTCTTCCCTCTCTTTATCTACAACTGCGACTGGACGCGAAAGGGGCCCCGCAACTCGAGACGTTAGTCCAGCGGGGAATGAGCGCCTAGGGGCAGCCGATCGCTTCAGATCGCACAGCAAAACCGTAGCACAGAAAAGCCGGCCAGGCGTACAGGGTAGGGCAGTGGCCCACTCTGTTTTCGAGCACACGGTTTGGCAAAGCGAGGTGAAGCGCAAGGTGGTCGCGGGAGGTGTGGCGGAGCGCACACCATCCGACATGTCTATCTTACCTACAAGTAAAGCATACTTAAAAAATTATAAGGATTTTTCGTTAGAAAAATCTCTACCGCAGCGGGCTTTTTGTTGGGCTTCGGCGAGCTTGAGGTATTTGTAGAGGGTGGTGTGTGCGTTGTAGAGGGAGATGATGAGACCTTCGCGTCCGGCAAGAAAGCCGCGCTTAAAGATGTAGCTCTTTACAAAGGCCCACCAGCTGTGCGCAAGAGCAGATCCGAAGCTCGCGCGTTTACTGTTTTTGTGCTGAATTGCAAAGAGAGAGGAGTAGCTCTGCATCTTTGTGAGAAAATCGCCAATCTGCAAATAAGGGAAGTGAAGAAGTGGGTTTTTTAGAGTTATCTTTTTTAAATCTGCGTGCATGACCTTCTCATGAACTTGAGCATTATCAAAAGAGGTCTGCTTTCGATTATACAAACGGACTACATAGTCTGGATCCCAGCCGCTGCACCCTTTGATGCGCTTACCTGAGAAAAAGTTGTGACGCCGAATTTCATAGACGTGGATTGGATCCAGCTTTGAAGAGAGAATTTCGGCTGAGAGCTCGGGCGTAACCTGCTCGTCGCTGTCGATAGAGAGGATCCAATCATAAGAGGCGAGATTCGATGCAACATTGTGCGTTGGTCCAAATCCGATGAACTCGCCGTTATGAATACGCACATTGGAAAAATTTTTAGCAATTTCAAGTGTGCTATCGGTAGATCCAGAATCATAAAGAAGAACTTCAGGAAAGCTCGAGAGCGACTCCAGAGTCTTCTGGAGTGTCGCTTCGCCATTTTTGACAAGAATTGTTACGCTGATCATATAAATCACTCTAGCATATCTATGTTAAAATTGATACTCTTGGCCTAAAAGTCCAAATTCAAGAAAAACTATGAAAAATGTCTTCTCCTTCCCTAAAGCCTATACTTTTGACGATATTGCACTAGTACCTCAGTTTAACAACGTCCCATCCAGAACCGAACCTGTGCTAGAGACCTGGCTCACCAAGAATCGAAAAATTCAGATCCCCCTGATCTGCGCCAATATGGATACTGCGATTAGTGAAAATCTCGCAGATCTATTAATTGAAGAGGGGAGTCTGCCCATCTTTCACCGCTTTACCGATTTCGAGATCCAGAAGAAGTGGGTAAAAAAGTATGGAGAGAACACCTTTATCTCATGTGGAATTCAGAAGCTGGATGAGACGCGAAAACTCCTAGATCTCGGAGCTGCTGGTGTCTGTATCGACGTTGCCCACGGCCATTCAGACCGTATGTTTGAATTTATTCATGAGCTCAAGCGGACCCATCCCGACAAAGAGATCATCGCGGGCAACGTCTGCACAGCGATGGCCTACCACGACCTGGTGAACGCGGGCGCAGATGCAGTTAAAGTGGGCGTGGGCCCTGGCGCTGCCTGCACAACGCGCATGGTCACCGGTTTCGGCGTTCCTCAATTTACAGCAATCTATGACTGCGCACAGATCGCAGAAAAACTCAGAGTGCCTCTTATTGCAGACGGCGGCATCCGCACTAGCCGCGATCTCGTTCTAGCCTTAGCAGCTGGAGCTAGCACCGTCATGATTGGAAAACTATTCGCCCTGACTGAGGAGAGTGCAGCATCAAAGAGAAAGTCGGATAAATCTCCCACAGGAAGCGAAGCGAAGTTCCGGGGACAGGCGAGTGCCGATTTCCAGAACGACTTTTATGGCGGTCTCAAAGACAAGACAGTAGCCGAGGGCATCGATTTCTGGGCTCCCGTGACGGGAAGTGCGAAGCAGCTCATCCGCGACCTTCTTGGAGGCCTGCGCAGCGGCATGACCTATGGCGGCGCGAGAAACCTTAAAGAACTGCAGAGAAAGGCGGAGTTCGTCGAGGTCACCTCAACCTACATGCAGGAGAGCAAACCTCGTCCAGAGACCCGCCATTTCTAATAAATGAGATTACGCAAGATGTCTAATGATGAAAATGAAACCGAATAGAAAGATCTACGACCCCGTTCATGGTTTTATTCATTTTAATGATCTAGAACGCGATCTAATCGACTCGGCCCCATTTCAAAGGCTCCACTACCTACACCAGCTGGGTATCGCCTACCTCGTCTACCCTGGAGCTAACCACACGCGCTTTGAGCACTCGCTTGGCGTCATGGAGCTCGCGAGCCGCATCTTCGACCGCATCACCTCCAAAGAGACCTTCTCTTGGAAGAAGGAGGATCTAGCCTACTGGCGTCAGATCATCCGTCTTGCAGCTCTCTGCCACGATCTCGGACACCTGCCATTTTCCCATGTTGCCGAAAAGGCGCTGCTCGGAAAAGAGGGGCACGAAGGGTGGACCTTACAGATCATCCGCAGTCCTGCCCTTGAGCCCATCTTTGAGCAGTTGCAGAAGGCCTATCCCGATCGCGACAGCACAAGCGATCTGCTTAAAATGTCTATCGGAGAAGAGAAACTCGCAACCTTCTCTTCAACGAAGGTAGAGTTCTCTCCCTGGGAGCGCGTCCTCTGCCAAGTCATTACAGGCGACTTCTTCGGAGCCGATCGCATCGACTATCTTCTCCGAGATGCCCAGTGCACAGGAGTCTCTTACGGCCTCTTTGACTACCATCAGTTAATTGAGATGCTCTGCATCGTTCCTTCAAAAAACTCTTTAGAGCTTGGCATCGAAGAGAATGGAATCGAAGCTTGCGAAGCGCTCCTGCTTGCTCGCCACTTCATGCACAAGCGGGTCTATCAGTACTCTTCAGTAAAGGCCTACTCGTTCCACCTCTCCGGATTTATGAAGGCGATCGCAGCCCAGCAGGGGCTTTTTCAAGACCTTCAGAGCTACCTATCCCTCACAGAAAATGAGATTCTCACCGCTCTACGCAAGGCAGCCGATGATCCAGCAGCTGCAGGACACCAGGATGCCAAAAGGCTTTCACAGCGAAGCGAGCGCTTCCGCGCTGTAAAAATCCCGGATACAATTACCGAGACCGATCTTCAAAAGATCAAAAAAGAAGTTAACGTCCCTGATGAGGCCGTGGTGTGGGAGCTCTCAAAAAAGAAGGCCCAGCCCTACCGGCTCACCTTTCCCGTGCTCACAGCAAAGCAGACGATCACCTCTGCAGAAAACTGCTCCGAAATTGTAATTCCCTTAGGAGCAGCGAATTGGCTCTATATCTCACCTGAGCATGAAGAAAAATTTTGCAGGTTGTTAGAAATGCTTTAGAGCATTTTTTTCTAATCAGCTATACTCGCTCCATGTTTCAAGCCCTAAAAAAAGAAATTAGCAGTTTTTCAGGCAGAGAGCTCCTATTCATCATGAGCGCCATGCTCTGCAGCTTCCTCATTGCTGCTGACTACGCGATCATACGTCCTGTTAGCAACTCGCTCTTCATTTTTTCTTACGGCTCCAGCTTCTTCCCCTACGCCTGGCTGGCAACTGTTCCCTTGAATCTTCTCGTTGTCTACCTCTACAGCCGCTTTTTGCCGCGTTTTGGCTGCCTCAAGATGTTTCTCATTATCGCGCTCATTATTGGCGGCGGCAACCTCTTCTGCGCACTCTTTATTAAAAAGATCTCAATCCTTCCTTTCATCTTCTACATCTGGAAAGAGATCTACATCCTTCTGATGTTCCAGCAGCTCTGGTCGGTTATTCACTCAACGATCGATACAAAAAGAGCCAAGTATCTGTACGGGATTATCTTCGGAATCGGCGGAATTGGAGGGGCTTTAGGAAGCCTCGTTCCCGGCTTCTTGGCAGTGAAGTTCGGCTCAGAAAACCTCCTCTTCTTCTCTCTGCCGATCTACGCGCTCCTCTTCTACTTCTTCATGCAGTTTTTAAAGCGCAGCTCAATCAGCGGAGAGATCCAGAAAGAGATGCCCGTAAAAGACGCATTTGAAGCTGTCAGAAACATCCGAAGCTCTCCCTTTCTGCTCTTTATTCTTCTTATTGTCATCTTCATGCAGATGTCATCTACGCTCATCGACTTTCAGTTCAACTCAACACTTGAACAGAACATCTTGGGCAAGGACCTACGCACCGAGTATACGGGGCGTATCTTAAGCATCGTCAACCTCATCACGATAGGCCTACAATTTGTCGGCTCTTATCTCCTCGTTCAATTCCTTGGAATGCGCCTCAGCCACTTCGCCATTCCCGCGCTCCTCTGCCTTAATGCTGCAGCGTTCCTCATCACACCCGCCTTCGGCGTGATCTCCTTCTCCTACGTGACCATTAAATCTTTCGATTTCTCTCTTTTTAATATCATCAAAGAGATGCTCTACATCCCTCTTAAAACCGATGAGAAGTTTAGAGCAAAGGCATTTATCGATATCTTCGCTTACCGCTCTGCGAAGGCCTTCGCCTCCTTTCTCATCCTATTTTTACAATTTGCCGCAGGCACTTCGCTTCTCAGTTGTATTAGTTGGGGAGTGCTGCTCCTCTTTATCGCCTGGGGCATTACGGTGATTAGACTCATGGAACGGGATCCGATTAAAGAAAAAGGGCTATAATATGACACAACAACCACGACCGATGAATGGCAAAGTCCTTCAAAATCCTACGTCGCAACAAGGTCCAGCTGGGCCCTCAAAACCGAGTGGTGCAGAGGGGCTTCCCGCGGTGAGAGATAGCCTAGGTTCTGCCGCACTAGATGCTTCTGGAAGCGAACCCTCCTCCCCGGGCTTTTGGGATTCAATTGCGAGCTTTTTTGCCGCGATCTTTAACTGGTTTCTTAGCCTTTTCGGTTTTGGAGAACAGCCACCGGCCGCATTTGATTCACCACCTGCCACCACTTCACCAGTTTTAACTGAGCCTCTTCCTGAACCTGCAGTTAGAATCGAGAAACCGAAGGTTGCAGCGGCAGCAGCAGCTGCTGCCCTGCCAGAGCCTGCAGTCAGAATCCCGATGCCAATTGCGATGCCCAAGGCCCCATCAGCCACAGGTGGTAACAGTGAAGAGAGGAAAGCACCTGCAAAAGTAGTTGAGCAAGAAAGAAAGCAGCTCGAAGTAGAAGTAGAGGACGACTCGGAGACTATCACTCCAATTCAAACAGCAGGTGTTTCTACTAACACAGCTCAGACCATGAATCTAAAAGAGTTTATTGATAAGTGGAGCGTGCATCGAGAGAACTGGTCGATGTATGAAGAGGGGAGCGAGTATCTAGCAGATTTTAGAAAATTACCCCCACATATCCAGTTACAGATAGAACAAGAGCTAACCCTTAACCGCTGGAAAGGCAAGGTAAAAACACAGGCCGATGAGCTTGCCGCGCAAAGCGGAACTCCAGGGAGATCTCTCGGAAAATTAGGAACGGCTTTTGAAATTCAAATGCGCGAAAACCCTCCTTCTGACGCTGATATTAAATATTTCCTTGAAGTCTTAACAGGCGAAAAATAAAACTAAATATTTAAATATTATATAATTAATTGTGCAGTTGATCTCTCTTATAATTTTTGATATTATAGACGAGATCAATATAGGTATTACTTATGTCAACACCTCCTATCCGGGGAGCTTCTGGAGCCCCAATAGCTCCACCAGCTCAGCCTCAGTTAAATGGCGGCTCTAATCCCGCACCTCGCGCACCCGATTGCCTAACTTCAATGAGTAGCGAGTGCGAAAGCTGCTGCTGCAGCTGCTTGGAAGCCTGCTACAACTACTTAATAGACTTTCTCAAAGCGGCTTTGGGGTGCATTCTATCCTGCATTTTGGGCGAAGAGCCTGCTCCAACGAGTGAGCTTCCCGAGGTTAAGCAGAGTGGACCTATCATCGAATGGATCTCCAATCCAGAAAATCAGATGTTAGTAGAAGGAGAGGAGCGCCAGAACCCTACTCAGTTAAATGAGTTTGTAAGTAAGTGGATCACAAAAAGAGCATCAATGCAATGGACAGATGTATCGCGTAGAGAGTTCGCTAGAGACTTCTCTCAATTGTGTGAACCTCTACAAACGCGCATGCAGAATATCTATAGAACTCCTAAGTGTCCCAGTAACTATGAAGAGCGCGCGCTTATGAAAGAGTATTTTAACAGAATAAGCAACTCAGACGCTTTAAGAGCACGGGCCTCCATTGATGGACAATTTAATCTTAACGCTGCAATCAAGCTTGCGCTACATATGATACTGGAAGAGAGAACTCCCTCAAATCACTTCGTTTTCCAGATATTAAACTTTGAGCTGCCCTACGCCGAAGATCAGCTAAAGCTGAATTAAATTCAGTAAGCTGATAAAGAAGAGAGTAACAACTCTTTTTTATCAGCATGAAAAAAACAGCTCTCTCTATTGAACCCGAACAGATCCTCTCAACTCCCTTTCTAAATAAGGGGAGCGCCTTCACTCAGCAAGAGAGAGATGAGCTCAAACTTCACGGCCTCATTCCCTACCACATCTCCACGATTCAAGAGCAGGTGATGCGGCGTTATGAGAACTTCTGCGCTCAACCCGATGCGATCTCGCGCTACACCTTCCTTACTTCGCTTCAAAATCGGAATGAGATTCTCTTCTACAGATTGGTTAGCGAGCATATCAGTGAGATGCTACCTCTCATCTACACTCCAACGGTAGGCCATGCCTCTCAACACTTCAGCGTTCTCTACCACGAGGGGCGAGGTCTCTATGTCTCCTACCCGCTCAAAGATAAAATTCCCGAGATCATCGCGCGTCTACCTGAAGATGAGGTTGATATCGTCGTCGTCACGGATGGAGAGAGAATTCTCGGATTGGGAGATCTTGGAGTAGGGGGGATGGCGATCCCCGTTGGCAAGCTTGCACTTTACACCGTTTTTGGCGGCATCAAACCGACGCGTACTCTGCCCGTTCACCTCGACGTAGGAACCAATAATCCCGATCTCCTTAAAGATCCACTATACCTTGGCTGGCGCCACAACCGCATCTCGGGGAAAGAGTATGACGAGTTTGTAGAGTGCTTTGTACAGGCCCTTAAAAAGCGCTACCCGCGAGTACTGCTCCAGTGGGAGGACTTTGGCAGGGAGCACGCTCATCCTCTCCTAGAACGCTACCGCGACACGCTCTCTTCTTTTAATGATGATATCCAGGGAACAGCCTCCACTGTGCTTGCAGCAGTGCTGGCTGCAACACGCGCAAGTGGAAGAAGTCTAAAAACACAGAAGATTGCGATGCTTGGCGCAGGATCTGCAGGTCTTGGCATCTGCAGAGAGCTTCTTGCCGAGATGGTAGAAGAGGGGATGAGTGAGAGCGAGGCGCTTGAGAACTTCTACCTCGTCGACATCGAAGGCCTCATCCATACCAAACTGCAAAATGCCAGAAGCGGGCAGAAAATGTTTGCGCAGAAGCATGAAAAAATAAGCATGTGGAAAGTGAAAAATCCCGCCCATATCTCTCTGCTAGAAGTGGTAGAAAATGCTGAGCCCTCCATCTTAATTGGAGTCTCAACTCAGGCCGGCGCATTCACCAAGGAGATTGTACAGGCGATCTCTCGGGCACACCCTAGACCAATCATCCTTCCACTTTCGAATCCCACCAGTAGATGCGAAGCCCATCCCAAAGATCTGATCGAGTGGACCGATGGGAGGGCGATCGTCGCTACAGGAAGCCCCTTTGAACCCGTCGAATACAAGGGAAAGAGCTATCCCATCGCCCAGTGTAACAACGTCTACATCTTTCCAGGGGTTGGGCTGGGCGTCGTCTCTTGCCAAGCCAGAAAAGTGACCGATAAGATGTTTCTGAAGGCAGCGCGCGTCTTAAGCGACCACGCTCCCATCCTAAAAAATCCCAAAGGTGCACTCTTCCCCGATTTCGAAAGTCTGCGCGCAATCTGCTTTGAGATCGCACTCGGCGTTGCCGAAACTGCGCTTCACGAAGGAGTTGCAAACTCGATCACTCCAGCAGAGCTCAAATCCCGCATCCAAGCAAACATCTGGACTCCCGACTATCCTCTCTACACAAAAGGCTAAGCTTAATTTATAAAATAAAAACAGGATCCGCTTCGCTGGCAAGATCGGTGCTCGCCGCACCGGCAGGATGCCAGAAAATCCGGAATCCTGCCGCTTCTTGTCTTGCAATAGCAAGACCTAAAGCGATCCTGCCAGCGAAGCGGATCCTGTTTTTTACTTTCTTCTCTTTGTTTTTTTCTGCAAAACTATGAGAGGAGAGCTTTGATCGCTTTATCGTAATCTGGCTCTTGAGCAATTTCAGGAACAAGCTCTCGGTAGACCACTTTGTTCTTCTCATCTAGAACAAGTACAGCTCTTGCCGTGATGCCTGCTAGCGGGCCGTCTACGAGAAGAACTCCATAGTTTTTTGCAAAATCCTTCGAGCGCATCATAGACAGTGTGAGGACATTCTCAACTTTTTCTGTTTCGCACGCTCTTTTTTGGGCAAAGGGGAGATCTGCAGAGACGACCATAAATACGACTTCGGGGTGCTTCTTGGCTGTCTCATTAAACTTTTTTGTAGAGAGAGAGCAGACGGGTGTATCCAGGCTTGGGACAATAGAGATCAACTTGCGCTTTCCTTGGAACTCTTTTAATGAACGATCTTTAAGTGAGCTGTCTGTAAGTAAAAAATCTACTGCAACACTACCTTGTGCAGGAAGCTCGCCCGATGTGTGTACAGGGTTTCCTTTCAAAGTGATTTTCGCCATCTTCTTCCTATATGTAAAATTCCTATAAAGAGGAGAGAGTAGAGCATCAAAATCTTTCTTGCAATCACCGATTAAAAAAATTGCATGAATTTAAAGATCGTGTTAAAATCTTGTAAATTTTTTTACGATTGGCTCTTTAACATGAGTAGTAATAGCTCGCTGAAGCTGGAAACAAAAAAGGTGCGCGGTCTCATCTCCGACTCGAAGCAGCCTCTTTTGCAAAAGGCAGTAAGCAGCTTTCGCACACACAAGTTCTTTAGGCTTCCTCAGATCAAACCCTTCAAACAGAAAGAACCAATTTCAAGAAAACAGCTGGTAACAGTCGACCTACTCCACATTGAAGACCAGGAGAGAAAATCTGGCTCCAAGGCTTGGAGCCTAGCTGCGGTTCACGCCCACCAGTGCTGTGCCAGCCAGAAGCATCCAGCTTTCGTCCACCTGCAGCAGCTCATTCAGAAGGGGAGTAAGCTCAATGGAGAGCGGGTCTGCCAGTGGCAGTGCAAAGAGTACCTTATCGTCGCTCGGAAGCTCAAAGCCTTCGTCAAAGAGCAGCTTGAAAAGCCCCTAGATGCTTCAAAAAAACACTCCATCTCTCTCATCGAAGATCACATCACAGAAGCCCAAGCCGAAGAGAAACCAGAAAACCTCTGGGATGAGTTCTCTTCCAAACACTCCTCACAACTCTTCGAAATCCGCCACCCCTAACGCCCTTCTTTCTTTGATTGAGCGCAGCGAAATCCCTGGAGTGCGGTGCTCTGCACCGCCCTAAATTTTTATCAGTTCTGCTCGAAAAGAAATCAGGGCGGTGCAGAGCACCGCACTCCAGGGACCTCTCTTCGTTCGGTCAAAGAAAGAGACCTATTGTCTTTGTCCATATCCGATATAGCCGGTTACTAGCGAGCGCGTGAACTGGAACTTGAAGTTTTCGGGCACTCTTCTAGTCAAGAGCATCCGCGGAAGCGCAGGGGAGAGAAGTTTAGGAGAAAGACCGTGAATCTCCTCGATCTCTACTCCCACGCTTGCACACATCTCCCTTAGCTCTTTCGGTTTAATAAAGAGGTTATAGACGTGCATCCGCGGAGGAGTGTTTCGAACAGCCCACTCAACCCCTTTAATCACGAGAAGCCAGCTCAAAAAATTTCGGTTGAAAGTGTGAAAAAAGAACCTTCCACCTGGCTTTAATACGCGCCTTGCCTCTTGAATAACCAGAAGAGGATTCTCCACATGCTCCAAAAGGTCGAGCGCAATTGCGACATCAAAGCTCTCATCTGCAAACGGCAGCTGCTCTGCACTCGCCAAGATATAACTTGCACTGCGGGTTAGATCTTGCTCCCTAGCGATAGTCAAACTCATGGGGGAGAGGTCGACTCCCGTCACTTTATGGCCAGCTTGGACAAGAGGATTAGACAATAGACCAGCTCCGCAGCCGATATCCAGTATCTTGCAAGGCCCCTGATACTTCGAAGCAATCGTCTTAATAACCCAGGGCGTGCGTATCTCATTCTCCTTTCGAAGAAGCGCAATCGGATGGTCGTTTGCGGTATACCACCTCTCGCCAAGAGCCTCGTAGAAGCTATTGTTTATCTCTTCTCCTGCCATATGAAATTCCAGTAGATGATTTGATAGAACATGAAAAATGCAGCAAAAGCCACCTGCGTCGTTAGAAAAAAGGAGAGGAGAGAAGGGGAGGGGAGGAGCTCAATCAGCCACTTCGGAGCCGCCTCTCCACCCATCGCAGCCCACATCAGCCCTGCAGAGGCCAGCATGATCGGGTGGTTAATAAAGAGAAGCGCATGCAGCCAGTGCTCGCTTGCCGGACAGTGGTGTTTATGCACAAACTCATCTTTAGTCACCATCAGACAGGAGAGGATCGCAAGTGCAGCATAGATCTTCACCATCGGCATTGAGAAGGGAACAAGAAGGGTAAAGAGGAGGGTGGCAACTACGCTCAGCGTATCGATCGGGTGTCCAATGCGCTCCCACTTTGGGAGCCCTCTCTTCTGATGAAAGTAGACCTCATCAATCCCAATTGCAATTGCTTGGATAAAAAAGGGGATAAAAAAAGGTATTCAAACATGAGGAGCTCCCTTCTCAAAAATAGCCCCGCAGGCTGTAAGCCCCGGACCAAATGCTAGACTTAAAACTGCGCTTCCAGGTTTAACGTTCTCATCGCAAGCGATCTTCTCCCAGACGTGAGGAAGGGTGGCTGAAGACATATTTCCCATCGTTTTTAAAACCTCTTTACTGTGATAGACCTGCTCATCGGAGAGTTTGAGCATCTTCTGGATCTGGTCGATAATTTTTGGGCCGCCTGGATGGATCGCAAAGAGAAGCGGACTCTCCGACCTCCCGCTCCAGTTGGATCTCTTTTGAAGACGCTCAATAAAAGAGGGGAGCGCTCGGCTCAGCACAACAGGCACCTCTTTAGCAATCGTCATGCGCATCCCCCAATCTTCAAGCCTCCAGCTCATTAGGTCGCAAGTCTCAGGCAGAATCTCTTCATGTAGACCCAAAATCTTATAAATATCTGGCTCTTGCGACACCGAGTATTTGATAAATCCATCCGCAAAGAGGCTCTGCACTACCAGCTGCTCAGTCTCGTGAAGAAGGGGATTCATGTGAAGCGTGCAAAGTTCAGTATGCACGAGATCGACAATAGAACGCATGCCAGTAGCCATACGCAAGGCGGGAATAGAAGCATAGCAGCCCATGTGGTAGGCGTGAGTAACAACTGTTTCAGCCCCAAACCCGCGTTTGGAAACAATGTGCTGAGCGCCGCTTGGCGAAGCGTACCCCGTGCATGTGACGTGAATAAGATGAGAAGGAGCTATACACCCCTCAGGATAGAACTCTTCAAAAAGCTGATTCACCGCTGTCTCAAAGAAGCTCATCCGCTTCTGAAGGCCCGCGCCAACTGCGCTCTCACTCTGATCGTAGATCTCCCGAACCGAATCCAGGCTTGTCACTTCTTTCAGAAGCGTGCCACGCCTCTGTATCTTATCACTTCCCATTCCAACGCGCATGAGCCGCTCTCGAATCTCCTCATAAAAACCCAGCTCTTCACCACTCTTAGCCTGCGCACTCGCATGCTCATGCGCAATCCACTCAAGGATCTCTTGCTGGCTAAACTCATGAGGCGGACGAATAAGATGAAAACGACCTAAATAAAAAGACATGCGCGCCACAGTAACAGGGCGCGCATGATGCGTTCAAACGAAAAAGATAATAAATGAGACTTGGTTTACGGTTGCGAATCTATTATCGCATCAAAGAGTTCTCGCACCTGTCGTTCATTTTTCCAAAGTGGCATCTCTTCAGATATTTTAAAACCTTCACAATCTGGCCCGTATTTTAGCCCTCGAATCAATCGATTTATTAGATCATCGTTGAACTGGTGAAATGTCTTTCTCAATACCTGTCTCATTTCTGATTCTTTAAGATCAGGATACTTTTGCAGAATGTTAAGAATTGCTCTCTCGCATCTTCTGCACTCATCAGCAAAGACATTTCTACGTGCCTGTTTAGGTTGTGTTACTCCCGACAAGCCCATCATATCTCTTGCATCCTTCATCGCCTTTTCTTTAGCTGCGCTTGCTGCTGCTTCCACGACTACAAAACTCTCGTCCTTGTCACCGGAGGCAAGGCAAGCGTCATATGCTTCGTCACCAATAGCTAGAATCTCTTCTTCTTGGTTTTTACTTACGTCAGTAAGATCTTGATCAATCACTGTAAAGATAAGGTGAACTGGAGAGGCTTCTAATCTTCTAGTGGTCGACTCCTTTGGAGATCGCATGAGCTCTCTACGAGGTGAAAATGGTTTTCGAGGCTCATCGGCACTTCTAGTAATGTGGAAAGTTGGTACGACAAGACGATCTGGAACATCAATGTAATCGCGCACCTGCTTTGCTCCAGTAGCAGCCACTTTTTTTGTTGCTATTCTGGCGTCTTGAAGAATCCTCTTATCTTTGCAAAAGTCTTTAAGTTCAGCAGACCAGAATTTTTTCCATCCTGCAGATCCATAATTACTCAAGCAGATGAGGACATCTAGAATAATCTCGTGGTACCAAGAGAGCTTTTCGCTCTTCTTTTTTGGACTAAAGAGACCTTGGGAATAGTCTGTCTCTAAATGAACTACTTTTGGGCCTACTAGTGGAGGTAGTGATGCCATATATAATCTCCTAAACTAAAATTTTTATTACTTTATAATAATAATTATAAACAAAATATTAATTATTATCAATTAAAAGCTTTAAACTGAAATATTACAAACTGCTGCAGATAAAGAGGTTAGAATAAGAGCATAATTATTCCGATCGCTATCAGGGCGATTCCAAAGATGCGCCTTAGATGAGCAGGGGAGAGGCGAGAGGTGAGAAATGCGCCATAAATAGCTGTAATTGAGGACGTTACACTTATAATGATGAAGGCGGGCAAGTAGAGATATCCGACGCTGTAGGGGAAGGAGATCGCATCAAGACCGTAATAGAGGTAGAAGATGGCCCCGAAGAGGCTCACAACCATCCCTGTGGCTGCGGAGGTGCCGATCGCCTTCTTTTCAGGCACCTGGTGATGTAGAAGAGTGGGTACGGTGATGATCCCCCCTCCAATCCCTAGAATATTCGAAATAAAGGAGATTAAAAGGCCATAGAGGCCTAGGCGACTCTTTCCAGGAGCCTTTTGTTGATGCGCCTTCGGATTGAAGAAAGGTCGTAGAAAGTGGATGCCGAGCAGGCAGGCGAAGAGGCCGAAGATCATCTCGAGGATTACACTAGATAAGCGGTCGGCGAAAAAAGCTCCTATCAGAGAGCCAAGAACGATCCCAGGAAGCATCCCTTTAAAGATCTCCCATACGACCCCATTTCGCTTCTTGTGCGCGAGCGTTGAGGATACTCCATTGAAAAACATTGCAGCTAAGGAGGTTCCGATCGCAAGGTGCATTGAAAAAGCCTGAGGAAAATCCAGAAAGCGGAAGATAAAAAAGAGGCAGGGGACTGTGATTACACCACCGCTAATGCCAAGCAGCCCTGCAAAGAGGCCAGCTGTTGTTCCAATCAGCGCATAAAGAAGCAGTGCCACGAGCATCATTTTGCTCTCCTGTTTTTCTCTTCCTATACCAGAGCAAACATATATTTAAAATTTTATATTTGTATCATTAAAATTTTAGTTATATCGAAATAGAAATAGACTTTATTTTAATCAAGCAATTTTTATGATAGTAATTGAAATTTAAATACTAACAACTTAAAATTTTAGTTGTTCGTGGAGTTTTATATAATAATAAAAGGTAATAAAATGAACAGACTAGAAATCGCAAACACACTGCGATCTCTGGGTTATGAAAGTGTGGAACAATCAATTGACATCGAGCATGTGGCCGATGTTGTTGAAGTCAGGCTAGATGGCCTTGGCGCACCAGGAGAGATCCTTAGCGGAGATCAGCTCACATTAGTCGGTAGAAAAATTTCTACTTTAGACTTAGGTGATCACTTCTACCGTTTGGTTCTAGACCTCATTCTCGATCTCGTTTCCCATGCGGGAAAAACAGGGATCTGGGCAAAGAGGGAGCTCGCTATTCTCGGTGAAAGAGGATTGCGAAACTTTGTCTCCGAAAACGCTGAACATCTAGATTTCCACAAACCTGGAGATCACGATACAAAAACCGGAAGGGTCATACGCTTCCAATTTGTATCAAACGTTAGAGAACGTGAAGTTCGATAACTTTTTGGCCCGGTCTTCTGACCGGGTCTTCTTATTTTAAGCAGGGCAGCCCCTTCCTCTTACCCCAAACAACGTCTGATAATTGATCTTATGTTGATGCCTTAGGTAAGCCTTTCCAGAGGGATCTTCTCCTCGGTCTCGACGATTGAGCTGATATAGCTTATCGCCTTCTCTCTATCCTCTTTGGGCAAGAGAGTCACAGTCAGGGTCTCTTTCAGCCCCTTCTTGGGAACGAAGATCACCCGGTGGAACACCGAGTATGGCGCAATCGCCTCATCCTTCTCCTTCACAGATTTTGCTGTATAGTCTTTATGAATTCGATAGTGCGTCTTCATCGTTGCAATCGAGTCCAGCGTGCTTGGAATCATAAAGGGCCAGAAGAACATGCTGGCAACCCTAAGGCCTATTGAACGCGGAAGCGACTTGGCTGAAATGGATAGCGCCACCCTATTTGGAGAGGCAGTCGGAAGACTGATCCCATCCCTGGAAAGCTCGTAGGTCGTGCTTGTATTATTTTGAATAGTGATCTGGATGGGCTGGTAGCCCAGTTTTAATAGGTTCTGGTCTAAATAATCGCTGCTCTCGCTAGAGGTGTATCTCTTGGCCGTGACAGTTAACCCCTTAGACTCGACCGCAAAAGCGTGCTTCTGGCTCTCTAAAGAGTTCATGGCACTGTGATTAAAACTTTCAAAGCTCATTAGAATGGTTGCGAGCCCCAGGATCCCTAGACAGCTTAGCCCATTTCTAGAACGGAGCCACTGTTTGGACTGGGTCAGCAGCCTACTTCTCTCCTTGCGGCTGAGGAGCTTTGACCAGTCTATCTTCTGACTTTTCTTGTAGAGTTTCAGGAGGGACTTTTTAGAACTTTCAGCAAAAGACTTAATTAACTTAATTTCTTTCTGCATAACACTCCATTTGTTTAATTGCGAAAAGCATAAACAAAATGGAGCTATTATTCAATTAGTAAAAACAAAAGAACCTAGGCAGATTTCTTTCGGTTTTTTAAAGAAATTTCTACAATTCTTTCCAGACACTCTTGCGCCTCATCTCTGGTCTTAAACTCTTGTCTACCAGTGATTTTGCTACAAGTCTCATCGGCATAGACAATAGCCTCCCAGTGCAGCTTTGAACCAGAATCCTGCACTCTCATGACAACGAGATGCTCAAAATCTTTTAGATAGTAGTAGTCATCATAGCGCAGATCCTGGATCCAAGAGTATCCCGCAATACCACGACCTTCTATCACATGCACACCATTTTTATATTAGAAATACTGATAATTTCAAATTATCATAATTAAACATTATTAACACAGATCATTTAATTATATGATTAATTTGAGTGCATCGCCAGGTCGATGCAGAGAAAAGCGGCGACAAGTCGCGCGCACTCCAAAAAAGAGAGGCTATCCGCCCAGGAGGTCTCGGATCCAGTTGAAGAGGGTTGTGAGGCATTCGAGGGCGCTATCCCAGAAGCTCTGCTGCGGCGCTGGTAGCGGCTGAGCTGGAGGAGTGGGAGGCGCTGCAGGAGGTTGAGGCTGGGAGTTAATAGGAGCAGATCTAGCTGGGGGCAGATCCAAGGCAGGAAGAGAAACATTAGAAGCTAAAGGCAAACGAGGCGGAGAGGCGGGCGCAGCTGTCTCGAGGGCTGGAAGCGCAGGAAGCGGCTCAGATGGAGCAGCAGGAAGTCTTGCAACTGGCTGGTCCGCTGCGGGCTCTAGTGAGCGAGCAGGGGTCTCTTTGCGTTCGATAGGAGAAGCTTGTCTGCGAGATTCGGCCTCTTTTTGTTCTTTTTCAAGTAGAGCCCGCTGCTGCGCTCTTCGCATCGATTCCCGCTCGGAGGCAGAGAGTTTCTCTTCTTTTTCAAGTAGAGCCTGCTGCTGCGCTTTTCGTATTGACTCTCGTTCGGAGGCGGTGAGATTTAACTTGATGTCTATAGGTGTACGCACTTCTCTTCCAGCTGTTGGTTTGCTTCTATAGATTCTTAAGATCCCATCGAAAATCTGAAAGTCGGCAAAGGAGTCGCCTTCAGCTGCTACAAAGATCTCCACTCTCTCTCCCTTATCAAGGGAGTAAAGCGACACCGCTTTAGAACCTAGCACCAGGGCTCTCTCTCCTACAAGACGCAAATTTGATCCATTTCTAGAGTTCCAGTGATTTCCAAGCTCGTCGCGCGGGTGGATCGTTAAATTCCGTATCAAGTTAAAGCTTGCATCAAGTATCTGCAGCACCTCTTTTGTTGCGTTACCATCAGAATCAAAAAGCGTTGCGCGCATTAACATCCCCTCTTTTACCCTGAGCATATTTCCACATTGGGTCTGGGGAATAATGGTTGATCTCATGACTTTAGGATCGCTAGAGAGGTCAACTACTCGTGTAAATCTTCGTGTATATCTGAATTTAGATGAGTCATAACCGCCACAGAGATTTAGAAAGAGTCGATGCTCATATATAGAAGACCCCTCCATAGAACATTCCGGATCAAGTTCACCAAACTTTTTAGTCGTTCCAGAACAGAGCCCCACTACATTAAACCCCCATTTGAAGTTCCCGTAAGCTAGAAAAAAATCAGAAACCGCGAATGTTTCACGAGCGTCACGCGTTATCTTCCCAAGCGTTCTACCCTGGGATTCAGAAAGCGCTAGATCTCGAACTCTAATCCAATGCAAGTTCTTTCCATCCGTCTCAATCAATCTCCTGTCGAGAATTTGTGTTTTATTATCAAAAAAACATGAACTGCTGAAATCAAATCGACTCTCTTCATTACAAAACCCTAGTACGCTCCAGCCTGAAGTCGTGTTATGACTCCAACCTGATGTTCTGGCGGCACAAAAGTCCTCATCTCCGATGTAACATGGATGTCCAGCATAACGAGGAGTTCCATCCGCAGAAAATACTGCTTTTTCCACTGCACAAAACTCTCGCGATTCGAGCACTGCGAGCATGTTGGTTTGCGCAGCTGCGTAGAGCGCTCTATCTCCGTGCAGGGAGGGAAAGGTTCTTCGGATGTACAGCTCGAGCTTACAGTTACTTAGATGTTCATCATTCAATGCATCTCGAAAGCACCTACTCACTCTTCGCAGTAATCGATACTCCCTTTCGAAAGTCGAACTCTGGTTCTCACGGCCGCAGGCAAAAATTGAAATCATTTCTATGATCGAATCAGGAAGTCGAGCAAAAGCTGTCGGCGCTGCGCGCTCCCCTTTTGACTCAGAAGTGATAGGCTTGGAAACTGCTTTTACGGACATTGCACACCTTTAGTAGTGCAAGTATTTTATCAAAAAGCGGCTAATTGCTAAATATCTAATTTCCCCAGAATAACTAAATAGTAAATTTTTTACTACACGCTCAGGAAAAGCGTAAAGATGTCATGAAACTATGCACTTTGTTGAAGGGGGCGGACCGGCAGGTGGCCTTCCTTGTTCGACAGAAAAAGCCGGCATTCTGGACCTTCTGCGCTCTAGATCAAGCTGAGCCTGACGGGCTGCGCGTATCAGTTGCCGTTCGGAAGCAGAGGGATTCAACTTTATATCTAGAGGTGCACAGTTGTGTCTATGGACCCTTAATACAGCATCATGAATCTGAAAACCTATGTAGGATCCTCGACTACCAGCCTCAAGGATTACCTGGCGCTTTCCATTATCCAAATTGTAAAGAGAAACCGTCTTAGGACCTAGCACCAGAGCTCTCTCCCCTACAAGGAGGAGGTTTGATCCATTTAAGGAATTCCAGTGTTTATCCCAAACTGGATCAAAATTATCATGTGGTTCGATTGGAAAACTTCTTAGAAGCTTAAAGCTTACCGGATCAAATATCTGCAACGCCTCTCCAGCCATTTTTCCGTCGGCACCCCAGAGTGTTGTGCGGATTAAAACCCCCTCCTTCACACCTTCTATTTTTACTCTGGCCATATTTCCACAAGTGGTCCTCGGAATAACGACGTTTGGCATAGATTTTGGATCGCTGCGAAGGTCAAATACGCGTGTAAATCCTCTCTTCTTCTCTCTAGATTGTACAATTCCATACTTGTCTAGGTGAGCTTCTTCGTAGCAGAGATTTAGAAAGAGTTGATGTTGATATATTGAAGATCCGAGAGACTCGTAAGGAGCATCATCAAAACCTTCCAATGCTCTCGTTTTTCCCGAGTGCAGACTTGTTACATTTATCTTTATTGGATATTTTCCTTGAATCTTTTGATCCTCATAGAACTTTCCATAAGCTAAAAAAAAATTGGAGACTGCGAAACTCTCCAGGCTATAGTGGCGTGATATTTTTCCAAGCACTTGGAATTGGGACCTGGAATTCGTTAGATCTCGGACTTCAATCGCAAGCTCACGCTCTCCTGCAGTTCGAAAGAATCTTCTATCGAGAACTTGTGTTCTTTCGCGAAAAACAGATGAACTAGTAAAAGAGAACTGTTTTTCTCCTTTATGAAATTCTCGCACATCCCACTGTTCATTTTTGTCATGACGTCCTTGACCTTTAGTTAATGTAGCAAAAAGGCCCTCATCTCCAACAGGACGTGTATGCTTTCCTCTTTCGAAAAGATCTACTCTCTCTACTACAGAAAATTCTCCTGATTCGAGCACTTCAAGCATAGTTGCTTGCGTAGCTTTGTAGAGAAGTCTATCTCCGCGCAGAGAGGGAAATGTTCTTCTAATAAACAGCTCTTGCAGCCTATCTCTCAGAAGCGAATCGGTTAACGCATCTCGAAAGGATCTACACACCCTTCTTAATAGCCGGTACTCTCGTTCGAAGGTTGAACCCTGGTTTTCACGGCCACAAGCAAAAATTGAAATAGCTTTAATAGTTAAATAAGGAAGAAGAGCCAAACCTACAGGCTCCTCACGATCTCCTCTTGACTCATGGCTGCTGGGCTGGGAAACGACTTTTATTTTCATTGCGCACCTCCTCAATGCGATTGATCTTACAAATTTTTCGACAAAAATCAAATAGTAAAAACTTTAATTCGCGTCGAGGGAAAGCGCTTTTAGAAAATCGCTGCTATAGAGGAAAATAGCTCTCAATGAGCACATTCACACTGGATACGATTCATTCTTTTGATAGGATGAAGGCCTTTTTAAGCGCGGAGCGGGAGGTTGAAGAGATCCTTCGATCTGCTGAGAGCGACGAGCCAAATAATTTGGCTGGCTTCTGGAATGTAACCCGGCTCGTGATTACCACCCCACTTGCTCTGATTTTGGCGCTATTCCTCTACTGCATTTCGCTGATTCTCTCAAGCGTCCAGGCAAGCTCTCTATCGATCCAGTGCGAGATCCTCTCGAAGCATGCGCTTAGCGGCCTCATCGAACTCACAGCGGTGATCGGATATGGGTCTAAGATGATCGCTCCCCTCTACAACATGTACGCCCTATCTGCAAGCGATGTCTACCTGCAGCCTCCTCTCACCCTCCCCTCCCCTTCTCTGGACGAGCGGATGCAACAGGTTGTGAAAGATCAGAGGGAGATTAGATTCTACTCACCGGAGGGGGTCTGCAAAGGCCTTAACACCTGGTTCTGGCATCTCTACTCTCAGACGAAGGATCGAATTTCGGGTACGGATCGCTGTTTGCGCTGTGTAGCAAAGAGCTTCTATCCGGGAGCCCAAAGCCAGCCTTCATCCCTACATGCGCTCTATTACCCAGAAAAGAACCTATTGGGTATGAATAGGCCCGACGTAGATCAGTCACCCTCACATCCACCTTCTGCCCCTTTAACGGATCGCTCTAATCTGACTCGAGTCATCGGTAGTTTAGAGCCGGGAGTTTATGAGATCTGGTTTCACTTCCATCGAATGGGCTACTTAAAAGAGGGGCCTGAATTAGGCTACTTAGTGGATTTCAACTCTGGGGTGATCAAGTTTGAAGGCAGCGGGATGCCTTCACAGGTCTCACGCTACCTCGACTACTACAATAAGCCCGAACTTCTCAACGGAAACAGGGCCACCTTTATCCGAAATCTTTTTTCCTCGTAAAATTTTCCTAGATCTATAAGAATGCGCTTTTACACATGAAAGGTAGAGGCATGACTAAAAAGACGAAAAAAACACCGTGGGTTGTATTTGCTGCAATTGCTCTGGGAATGATCATCGGCCCCTTAACCGGCACCACAGCTGGTGTTTTTGGCATCTCTTTCTATTCGATGTACGATCTCTTCGGAACGCTCTTTATCAAGGCTCTTACTCTTATCGTTGTGCCACTCGTTGCCTCATCGATCATCAGCGGCATTGCTCGGATGGGAAGCGACAAGACATTTGGAAGGCTGGGCTTGAAGACATTTGGCTTCTACGTCTCGACAACTTTTCTCGCTGTTTTAACTGGGCTTCTCTTCGTGAATATGATTAAGCCGGGCACAGATGGCCTCTCAGAGGCTATGGCAAAACAGGCGCTTGAATACTCGACAAGCAACGCGCATCTCGCTGCTGGAAAAGTCAACACTGTCGTTGATATTTTCCATCAGATCATCCCCTCCAATATCGTCGATGCATTTGGCAAGAGTAACATGCTTGGCATCATCTTCTTCTCAATCTTATTCGGCTATGCGCTTTCAAAAATCGATGCGCACGCCACAACACTACTCAGCTTCTGGCAGGGTGTTTTCCAAGCGATGATCTACGTCACACATCTTGTGATGAAGGTCCTTCCTTTTGGAGTCTTCTGCCTGGTCGCGAAGGTGTTTGCCACCACGGGGTTAGAATCACTGAAGTCGCTGACACTTTTCTTCGTTACAGTCGTGCTAGCGCTCGGCTTCTTCATGTTTGTCGTGCTTCCACTTGTGCTAAAGTTTATCGGAAGAGTAAGCCCCCTCTCTCACTTCCGCGCCATGGCTCCAGCGCTAGTTACTGCTTTTTCAACTAGCTCATCATCAGCCTCTCTTCCTGTAACACTTGATTGCGCAGAGAAGCGCGCGGGCATCTCAAACAAGATCTGCAGCCTTGTGTTGCCGCTTGGTATCTCACTAAACCTCGCAGGCTCGGCCCTCTACGAGTGCGTCGCTGCGATGTTTGTGGCTCAGGTCTATGGCATTGAGATCTCGATAGCAACCCAGTTTATCGTCGTCTCCCTCGCCCTCATCACCTCGATGGGTGTAGCGGGAATCCCCGCTGGAAGCCTCGTTGCAGTGATTGTGATTTTAAAGGCTCTAGGCCTTCCAGCAGAAGCGATAGGCCTCTTCATCGCAGTAGACAGACTCTTAGACATGTGCCGCACTACCGTCAACGTCTTCAGCGACAGCTGCTGCGCAGCGCTCGTAGCCCGCTCTGAAGGCGAGAAGATCCTCACCAAAAAGAAGTTTTCTTAGAATAAAAAAACGCCATGTGTTTTGCACATGGCGTTTACCTCTAAAAAACCCTTTGTTAAAATCTTAAGGGTTCATTAAGTCAGCAGTGAACTGATCAAGATCTGCCTGAAGAGCAGCTACCGCTTTATTCATATCATCTTGACTCTTCACATTGTGAATAGCATTAGTGGCATCAACAAAGGCTTGTAGGCCTCCTGCTGCTGTCATTTGCAAATCTGTCATGAGCTGGTTCTCCTTCGCGAAGTTCCATGGAGCTGGAGTGGAATACCATGCGTTAGTTACATCTGTCACAAGCTTAATTTCAAGGTTTTTAAGCTGCGTTCCAAGACCTTGGGGACTAAAGAAGTGATCATACCAGTTCGGGTCGTTTTTGTAGTTATCTGGTATCTGATTTAGAACTTTCTCTATCGCCGTGATGTCATTGTAGATCGCTTGAATCACTGGGGAAATCGGATAGGGATCATTCTGGATCGGATCCTGCCCATAGAATGGGGAAAATTTGGAATAAGGCACATGGATCGAAGATTCATGGGGGGTTCTGGTTACCATATTATTATACACTCCTACGTTATTATAATATTTATTATATACTTTATTATATAAAGATTCAATAAATATTTTGATACATTAAGCTGTTAATTATTAACTACTTAAAAAGCTTAAAGAAAGCGTCTGGGAGAGGGATTGAGAAGCTGTGAGACTGTTTGGTAATAGGGTGGATAAAGCCTAGTTTGCAGGCATGGAGACAGAGCCTTTTTGCGGGGTTGGTCGTTGCCCCATACTTCTTGTCCCCCGCAATGGGGTGCCCCGCCTCTTTGCAGTGAACGCGGATCTGGTTCTTTCGCCCCGTTTCCAAGCGAAAACGCATGAGGCTACGCCCTTTTGCCTCTTGCACCACTTCGTAGTGGGTTACGCTAAGTTTTCCCTCATCTTCCGAGTGCGTGCTTCTAACGAAGAAGTTGCTATCTTCCTTGAGGTAGCTCTTCCACACGCCCTTCTTTTCTGCCAGAGTACCCTCGATGATCGCGCTATACTCGCGTTCGATCGAGTGCTCCTCGAACTGCTTCTTAAGCCCATCCCTTGCGGCTTCCGTGTAAGCAAAGACCATGATTCCGGAGGTTTCGCGATCGAGGCGCTGGACGGGGTAGACTTTTGGGCTTGGTGCGCGTCTTTTTAAAATCTCATGGGCACTGATGGTAGCATCGGTGTCTGTATCTACGCTTAAAAGGCCTTCGGGCTTATAGATTACAACTAGGTGAGCATCCTCATGAAAAATACGGACATCGTAGTTGATAAAATGAGCCTTCTGTCCCATCTCTACCGTCTCCCCTACCCGCACGATCTGATTGCTCTTTTTTGCAACTCTTCCATCCACGGTGATGCGCTCTTTTTCCACCCAGGACTTAAGGGTGTTGTTAGAGCTGTCGGGAAACTGTTTTTTGAGGAGCTCCAGAAGGGAGATCTCTTCTGTGATTGTGATTTTCATAGAGCCGAAATTCTACCATGAACTCCGCCTTAATTGCTACCAACTTGAAAGAGCTTACAATCAACATCTTAAGATAAATTCGCCTAAGAAATTTTTTTGTAGACTAGCTCACCTCAATTCATTTATATCTGTAACCTTTAAATCCCGGAGGAATTTATGAAAGACAGCAGAGAAAAAGCAAGCTATTGCATCGGACTTGAAACCGGCAAACAGCTGCGTCAGCAGTTTAAAGAGATGGACGTTAACCTTCTCGCAGAGGGTCTACAAGATGGATTCACCCAATCTCAGCCAAAGCTCACAGGCGATGAGATCACAGCGGTATTAACCGCGATCCGCCAGCAAGTGGAGACTCAGCAGAAGCAGTTCCTCTCAAAGCTCGCACAAGAGAACAAGAGCAAGAGTGAAAAATTCCTAGAGCAGAACAAGAAGCATGAGGGAATCGTTACCCTTCCAAGCGGATTGCAATACAAAGTGTTAAAAAGCGGAAGCGGCGCATCTCCAACTCTACTCGACGTAGTAAACGTTCACTACAGAGGCTACTTCATCGACGGAAAAGAGTTCGAAAGCACCTATCAGCGCGAGAAGCCTCAAACATTTCCGGTCAACCGCGTCATTCCAGGTTGGGCGGAAGCTCTCCAGAAGATGAAAGTGGGCGATCAGTGGAGGATATTTATCCCTTCCTATCTCGCCTACGGCGAAATGGGCTTTGGACCCGAGATCGAGCCCAACGTAGCTCTCATCTTCGACATGGAGCTCCTCTCCATCAACCCATAACCTAACTGAAGAGGAGGGGCCTCCCCTCCTCTTTTACTCCGCAAAATTTCCATTACGTTTTATTCAACAGCCCAGATAGACATGTCGGAGGTCCAGGTGAAAGCTTCGCTTTCGCTCGGGGACCCCCAGCTGCCCCCTTGAGCCTAACTATGGCTTTGATCACCGCTCACTGACGTGAGCTATCGCGTCTCGGGTTGCTCGCCGTGCGGAGCACTGCTCTTCGCAACTTCGACGCAATTGCTCTTTGCCCTAGCGGCCATCGGCTGCTCGAGGCGCTCATACCCCGCCGGACTAACGTCTCGGGTGCGGGGCCCCTTTCGCGTCCAGTCGCAGGTGCAATTGAGAGAGCAAGAACTTCCCTCTTCAATCTCTCTCTTCATTGCGGCGAAGCCGCATCACTTCTGCGCCACGCAGTAAGGCGCAGGCCTTCGCTTCAGATCGCACAGCAAAATCGTAGCGCAGAAAAGCCGGCCAGGCGTGCAGGGTAGGGCAAGGGCCCACTCTGTTTTCGAGCACACGGTTTGGCAAAGCGAGGTGAAGCGCAAGAGGGTCGCAGGGAGGCCCCGAGAGAAAGCGAAGCTTTCCCCTGGCCTACCCGACATGTCTATTCTGCTAAGAAGCAACTTTAATTAAATCTTATTGAAAAAGAAGAGGCTTCTCCCTCTTCTTCCAGTAGTCTTCGCCGTAGTCGTATGTGAGCTGCTGGCCTTTTTGTATCCAGGTGCGGGTTAGGAGGATTACGTGCATCACTCCGCCTGAGAAGACGGAGATAGGCTCGAGATTGGGTGTATCGCTGTGATTGATAAAGCGGGTGATATTCCCCTTTTTTTCAGCGTCGATGATGTAAGAGCTCTTCTTCTCGTCGCCGATTAGATAGGTAAAACAGTAGCTGTTTCTCTTATCATCTCTGACGCGCTTTCTCACTTCGCCTGTATACTCCCCGACAAAGGCAAAAGGGGCCATATCCTTCGTTGCAAAGACACCATACCCGACCTTGCCATCAATCCACCGAATAACGAAGTCGTTGTGAGCGCCCCGTTCGATATCATCGGCGAAGAGGGCGCCGAGCCATCTCTGGCGCCGTTCAATCGCCCCCTTTTGATCTGCTTTCTTGCATAGTTTTACAACTTTATCGAAGACTTTCGCCTCGGGAAATGCTAGATTCGGAAGGAATGAGAGGTTCATAGCCTTCTCAAATTCGAAGGGCTGGTAAACCTTAACCTCACTCTCAGTTGGATGCAGGATCTTAATGCAATGAGTATCTCTAAATTTACTGTCTGGCAAAAGGAGGCCTCCTCTGCAACTTACCTTTCCCTTAGTGAACTCGAGTTGCTTTTAAACTTCCACTACCTTTCTCATCTGGCTTTTGCTAAAGGGGAGAATCTATTGGAAAAGGGCATTCAGAAACACGCGCGCAAAGAGGTGCTGGATGCTCATATCGCAAATGGAGTGCGTTACAAAAACGAGATCAAGAGCGGCTATCTTCCTAGCGCCTCTGTACGCTGGTGTTCAGACCAGGTTGGCTGGGGGCTCTTTGCCGAAGAGGGTTTAGAAGAAGGGGCTTTTGTCGGCGAATATACTGGCCTTGTGAGAAAAAACGATGATCACACCTCGATCAATAACTACCTTTTTCGCTACCCGGTTCCAGACCCGATTGGAAGGGATTATACAATTGATGCAACCTCTGGTAATCTGATCCGCTTTGTCAACCACAGCTCTGCACCTAATACCAAACCCATTTACGCCTTCATCGATGGCACTTATCATGTGATCTTAGTGGCGATTCACCCGATCCCCAAAGGAGTTCAGTTAACCTATGACTATGGCACTAGCTACTGGTATGTTCGCTCTCCCCCTGCTCATCTGTAACCTTTTCTTGATTATAGGAGTTGTGATAGTAAGCCCATTAACAGGAGCAGAAATGCCGATACAAAAAAGCCTGCTGCTAGTCGACATAAGCGGCCACCCAACAAAGCCTCTTTTAGAGCTGCTTGAGCTATTTGATGTAAAGCATGACGGAACGCTCTCCTCAATTGTGGAAGCGACACAGAAACTCTGGTACCAAGCCGGAAAAGAGCGCTGGGAATTTGAGGTTCGTTACCCAGACAAACTCGACGCAGCTATTCCTCTTCTCAAAAAACTTGGATACATCGATGAGGTTTCAGCATCGCGATCTCACTATAAATACGCGCTGCTGCTTGGCGGCTATACGATGCGGATGCAGGAGCGAATAGAGTGTTTGATTAAAGAGTGGAATCGAGGTGTGAGATTTGACCAGATCGTTGTATTAACAGGACAGAGACCTCTGGACTCTAAAACCGAAGGGCATATCGAAGGAATAGAAACTGAAACACAGATGTTGATGCACCTCTTTTCAAATGCCGATCTTCCAAACCTGCTAAGATCCATCCCGGTTCTTCTCGTCGATGTCCCCATGCGTGAAAAAAGGCCTACAACACTAGATACGATCAATGCATGGATGAGATTTAATCCAGAAGCTGGAAGCTGCTTGATTTTAGCAAATCAGCCCTTCGTCAACTACTTCGACCTCGTTTTCAGAACCTACATGCCGACTGATTTCGATCTGGAGTGCGTTGGAAACAGGGCCCGAGTTAAGGATGAGAGTGCCCTCGGCTGCTCACTCTTTATTGACAATTTAGCGCGCTGCCTCTATACCGAACTCGGCTCTAAACCTGGAAAATATCGTGGAAACTAACGGAAAGAGGATCTATCTCATAAGGCACGGGGAGACTGAATGGACGCAGACGGGACAACACACCGGATCTACTGCGGATATCCCCTTGAATGAGAATGGAAAACGGGAAGCTGCAGCATTAAAAAGACACTTGCAGCCCATCGTCTTTTCCAACATCTACGTAAGCCCGCTTAAGAGGGCTCTAGAAACATGCAAGCTTGCCGGCTTTGAAAACAGGGCAGAGATCGATTCAGATCTCGTCGAGTGGAACTATGGAGACTATGAAGGGCTCACTACAGATGAGATTCATCAGACGAAGCCCGACTGGGAGCTCTTTAAAGATGGAGCTCCGCACGGCGAGACCTTTGCACAAATTGGTGCACGGGCAGATCGATTTCTGAAAAAGATAGATGAGTGTTCAGGCGATGTTGCACTCTTTTCGCATGGCCACTTTTTACGTGTGCTTGCAGCGCGATTTCTTAACCTTTCTGCATGCGAGGGAAGATCTTTTTCTCTTGCACCAGCATCGATTTCAATTTTAGGCTATGAAAGAAAAGAGCCTGTCATTCTATTATGGAACGTAAGCGTATTTTTAACGCTTTAGAGGGTGTCTGCCTTTGTAGATACATTCTTAACTACTGGAGCTAGATTATGTCGATCGCTTGGATGTTTCTTCTTCTCGCTGGCTTTTTTGAAATCTGCTTTACCATCGCGCTAAAATATAGCCAGGGATTTAGCAAACTCGTTCCAAGCATGATTACCGTCATCTTCATCGTGCTCAGCTTCTTTTCCGTCTCTCAAGCAATGAAGACAATTCCCATCGGTACAGCCTACGCTGTGTGGGCGGGAATTGGCGCTGCTGGGACTGTCATTTGCGGAATCGTCTTTTTTGGAGACTCCTATCACATTGTGCGTCTAATCTCGATCTTCCTAATCATCGTTGGGATCATTGGACTTAAACTCGCACATATTGAATAGATGCTCACATTTATCTGCTTCTCCATTGCGCTTGTGCTCGCGCTGCGAGCGCTTCTTTTAGCGATATTTGAAAGACGCGGCTGGCTCGCTTGCCTCACCCAGTGCGGCTTCTTTCTCTTCTTTGTCCTCTGCTCTCTTCTACTTCTTTCTGAAGACCTCTTTCAGAAACTCTGGCCAGAGAAAACTATTTTTTTTCTAACGGTTTCTGCAATTACAGCCCCCCTTCTTTTTCTCCGATTAAAACGGGGCCCGCGCCACCCTTTTCTAAAAAGCTTGGGACTTCTTATCTTTCTTCTTTTCTTATTCCTTATCCTGGCATTTAAAGGTTTTATCTCCGTGCAAGAAGATCAGCCGCTTGCTCGTGTGACCATTCCCGGGATCCACTCCTCTTCGGGCTATCTCGTAAAACTCCACTCCACTAAGGGAGAGCTGATTCTAGAAAGCTCGGTGCATGGAGACCTCATGGGTGTGCGCGCAAGAACCCTTCGCGTTAAGCCACTGCTCTCTTTTTTTGGCGTCCACACTCTCTGCCGGATAGAGCTCCTACACAGCAGCTACCTAACCCCTGAAAGAATCGAACTGCTGCCTCACTCTGCTCAACCCCTCTCCTTTTCTCACGCTCGCAAGCTTCCTGCATTTGTTGAAAAGTTTTGGGAGGAGCTCTTCTTTGAGAAGGCGAGCTCGTTCTGGATAAAAAGCGCTACAATTGAATCGACCTACTTCCCCCTTATCGATAAGAAAGGGATGCCATTTCACGGCTCGTTCCTCCTTACTCTCAACGCCTCAGGGCTTTCTTCCCTTGCGTTTTCTGATTAGGAGCCAATATAGTTATCTTACTAACACGGAAAAATTGATATGCAAGTCATCAAATCCTTCGGACATCTCTTTGGCGGAACCCTTCTAGTTACTGGAACCAGTTTGGGAGTTGGAATGCTCGCCCTTCCAGTTGCCACTGCAGCAGGGGGCTTTCTTCCCTCGCTTTTTATCTACCTCATCTGCTGGCTCTTCATGCTTGGAACCGGCCTTCTCATCCTTGAAGCGTGTATCTGGATGCCAAAAGATGCCAATCTCATCACCCTCTCTCACCATCTTTTAGGACGCGGCGGTAAAGTCGCCTGCTGGATTCTCTACCTCTTTCTCTTCTTCTGCCTAATGGTCGCTCACCTTGCGGGTGGAGGAAGCGTTCTTACTCAACTCTCTGCCAACTCCATCACCTCTTGGAAGAGCATCATCCTCTATCTCATCCTCTTTTCTCCTGTGGTCTATTTAGGCACTCGGTGGGTCGATCGATTAAACCTTCTACTTATGGCAGGCGCCATTCTCACCTTCTTAATCTTTGTGGGAACCTCTCTTTCTCATGTGGAAATGGAGAAGTTAATGCCGATGAATTGGGGCAAAGCCTGGGGCGCGCTTCCCATTGTTTTCACAGCGTTTGGCTATCAGAGTCTTATTCCTACTCTTGTTACATACATGGATCGCGATATCAAGAAAGTGCGATGGGCGATTATCGTAGGCTCTTCTCTCCCCTTCTTGATCTACGTTATCTGGGAGATGTTAATCCTGGGAATCATCCCTCTTGAAGGCCCTGGAGGCTTGAAAGAAGCACTAGCACTCGGACAGAATGCCGTCCATCCCCTTGGCGCATTTGTTAAAAATCCCACACTGATCACCATCGGACAGGCCTTCGCCTTTTTCGTCCTTACTACCTCCTACATGGGCATTGCCATTGCATTTGTAGACTTTCTTGCAGATGGATTAAAAGTGCCCAACAAGGGATGGAATAAGGTTGGAATCTGTGCAATTATCTTTATCTTGCCAACCTTGATCGCTCTCGTAGACCCCTCGATCTTTCTTCAGGCGCTAAACTACGCAGGCGGCATTGGAGTGGCGCTTCTCCTTGGAGCTCTGCCTATCATGATGGTCTGGAATGGAAGATATAAACAGAAACTCTCTCTGAAACAGCAGCAGCTACCAGGCGGAAAAGCCCTGCTCTGCTTCATGATGCTCTTCATCGCGATCGAACTTGTAATCACCCTGCAAGGCATCTAAAAAAATAAGGCTTATTTGTCTTGGAGAGTGGCATGGTGGAGGCGATTCATGAGGCCTGCGCTGCTCTGAATCTCCTTGTCGCAATAGACGAGAATCTCCTGATAGCCCTCGCGATCAGAAAGGCGCAGCGTCTCGTAAAGAGCTTTTGCTGTAAGCGGAAAGAATGGAAGATTTTTTGTCTCATCAACTCTATTGCGTGCAAGTAACATGCGTTTTTTTGCGGGCGCACTGGCTAGATGCTCCTGGATATCTTTCTCCGACGTGTATAGGTGGATGGGTGCCTTTGGAGCGTAGTGTCTATACTTCATGCCCGGAGAGGGAGTTTTGCCATTTTTAATATGCAAGCAGAGCTCTACTGGCATTTCAAGAACTCTCTCAATCTCCTCCCTTGTGATCGAACCTGGTCGCATCAGCAGCGGCCCCTCGGAAACAAGATTGACTACTGTGGATTCGATCCCCAGATCTGAACTCCCTCCATTGATAACTGCAGCAATTCTCCCCTCGAAATCTTCTAAGACGTGTAGGTGTGAGGTCGCACTTGGTCTACCCGATAGATTTGCAGAGGGGGCCGCAATAGGCTCTCCCACCATTTCGATCAGCGCTTTAGCGATAGGATGCGAAGGCATGCGAATGGCAATAGTCTCGAGGCCTGCAGATAAAATGGAAGAGAGGTGTCTCCTCTTCTTTAAAATCACAGTAAGTGGACCTGGAAAAAAAGCCTCTGCAAGACGGTAAAAAATCTGAGGGATCTCCTCTGCAATCTCCTCGATCTGCTGCAGCGACGCCACGTGAATGATTAGAGGGTTATCAGCCGGCCTATTTTTTGCTGCGAAGATCTTTTTCAAAGCATCTTCAGAATAGATCCTTGCTCCGAGACCATAGACCGTCTCAGTAGGAAAAGCCACGATCTCTTCCTCTTTTAATAGAGAGGCAGCAACCTCAACCTGATCTGGGGATAGAAGGAGTGTAATCATTTAATTTTGAGAATAAATTAGGTAAAAGCCTATACTGGCCTCTTTTCACAGTCAAGTGAGCGTATTATGTTTATTCTTATAGTTTATGCGATTTTGATCATTGCAGGGGGAATTGTCGGCTACGCCTCTGCTGGCAGTAAACTCTCTTTAATTATGGGGTGCGGATTTGGGCTTATGCTCCTTGGCAGCGCCTTTGCTTTATATAAGAAAAAGAAGGCGGCCACCTGGATCGCAATCGCTCTTATCCTTCTTTTGGACGCTTTTTTCTCCTATCGTTACGCTCAAACACACAAATTTCTCCCTTCTGGACTGCTAAGCCTGATCAGTTTAGGGGTCTTACTCTTCTTTGTTCTACAGACCAAAAAGAGCGAATCTAAGAGATAAAAAATATTTTTAATTCTTCCAAACAGCGTAATTAAATAAATTATTACGCTGTTTTTTATGTTTTAATACAAAATAAAATATTCTCTATATTTTTATAAATTATTTAATCCTTTAAAATAGTTCTATTAATTAAAAAATAGTTATTTATGAGCATTAGACTCACCCACACGACCCAGAGCTACATGCACACGGCAGAAATGAGCAGCGATCCATTTCTGGAGATGCAGCCATCTCCTGATGAGCTACCTTGCAGAAAAGCTTTAAGAGTACGCCATTATGAAGCCGGGCGTATTCACCTCCCTGCGATGAGCAATATCATCTTCACTCCTATTGATATCATCACAACTATTCTCGCCTGGACGAAGGCTAAGGTCACTGGCGATGACGAGGGACAGTTCGATGCTCAGCTACGGATGGCAGGGATGCCTCTCTCTCTCATGCATGCTGCCTCGGCACTATTCAGCATATGCGTACAGATTGGACTTGCCCTTGAGATCTCTTTTGCAGGTCTAATGAAACCTTTTACAGACCTTCTTACCACTCCAACTCTTCTTTTTGGTTTAGGGCTCTGTCTTATCGAAACAGGCTATGAATCTGTTTGGATAAAACGCGCGCGAAAAGTAGTTAATTTTGCCAATAGAGAGGAGAACCAGCAAGATCAGCAGCTTATTGCCACCCTCTCCTATTTCGACCAGAAGTACCTCGCTTTAACGCCTGCAGAAGAAGGGAAAATTCGTGTTTTCGTGCAGACAAACTTTTCCAAAATGACAGAAGAAGCACAGAGACAGAAAGAGGTTGAATTTGCAGCTAATCTTCTGGGTGTAAAACGTGTGAATCTCGAAAGACGCGTCAGGCCCTGGTGCGCAGAGAAACTCAGCGTTGAACTTGAGCCTTTAATTGAAGTCTTAGGCAGCAAAACCACAAGTTTTGCAAAGCGCATGCAGGCACGCGCAGAGGCTGTTCAACTCATTAAAATGATAGACATGCAAGGAAAAAAGAACATGCTTGTGCATGTCATTGGGGTTACCGCCCTTGCTCTCTCAGGAGTTGGTTTTGCTTGTAGCATTATCGCCTGCCCATTCATTGTTCCTCTTATACTGCTTATTGCAGGAGGAGTTATTGGAATCGTAGGCTTCTTCTACGGTCAAGGGATTATCGATGAAAAAGACTGGTCATTCTCATGGAAGAGTTCTTTCGGACCACTTTACGAGCTTATTGGAAACATCACCTCCAAGCCCCCCTCCCCTACTCAAGAAATTGAACTCCTACCCGTAAAAGTTTAATATTAAAATTATAACTATATTGTTTTCAAAAACTTATATAGGTATAATTACCCTATTAAAAGCAAAAATTTTACATGACAACACACTCAGTTAGATCTATTAGCCCCCCTCCTTCCCTAGAGCTCATACAGCCTCATGAGGCCATGCCTCTATTGCAACCTGCTGAGGGTAAGCCCTTTCCATGGACAAACACTCCGGGATGTTTAAACATCATCTGGGTTCCCATGATGTTTATGGATACATTCAACGGGTGGATGCTTGCAATTGCAACTGGAGATAGAGAGGGACAGATAGATAGTAGCCTGCGTCTTGCCTCGATGCCGCTTTCCATTGTGCATGCGATTAGTGCTACCCTTACCCTACTTGTCCAGCTTGGCAGCGAGATCCACGCCTCCCTCACTGGTATTTTAGAACCGATCATACGCGCAATTCCCACTCTCATCTTCGGACTCGTGATCTGCATTATCGAGGGAATCTACGAGATAATTTGCGTCGTTCGTTCAATCGTCCTGATTGAGAACTTAAGCACAGAAACAGATCAAGATCTAGCGCGCAGTCTCGAGTATCTACATGCCAACTACTTCTCTCTTAATCAGAGTGAGGTAGAGAGAATTGAGGGCATCGTAAGAAGCAAGTTTGATGGCGACCGCTGGGATGAAGAGAGACTTAAGATGCAGGAGAGCCTGCTGGACGTTAAGCGCACCAATCTCGAAAGGCGTGTAAGGCCCTGGTGCGGAGGTGCTGTACAAGCGAGCGTGAACCGCCTCCTGGGTGCACTACGTAATCCTCCCGATTTAGATGATGGCTCTTATCGCGCAGTCTATGAAGCAAATGTCCTTGAAGCTAGAGCCCTTGTCCAGATGGTAAAAGATCAAGGCAAAAAAGAGCTGATCATCCACATTGTGGGCATCTTAACGCTGGCAATTTCAGCAGCTGGTTTTATCCTTTCGATGATCGCCTGCCCGGCGCTTATCCCCATCCTGCTTCTCGCAGTCGGTGGAGCGATGAGCACGATCAGCTACTTCTTTGGAAGAGGAGTATTGGATCACGCAGGGTGGGATTTCGATTGGAGAGCAGCGTTTCCACCTGCTGCTTGGGTCGTAGACGCACTCGATTGCACTGAAAATGCTCCGAGATCGATCGAAGCTGAGCTACTTGCGCGCAGCTGAGACGACCCTTCTAGCACCATAATTCCCAAGTTTGGCACATGGATCTCTCGGTCATCTATTTTGTAGAGATGCCCCGCGATCGCTCGCATAACAAACCCGTGAGTTACCACAAAAACAGTCTGACCCGGATGCGCCAGCGCGATGCGCTGAAGCGAAGGAAGCACGCGCTTGAGAATTTCAGCGCGGCTTTCAGCGTCAGGTACCACCTTAAAATGGTGAAAGTGATCTGCGTGGAGAGCCTGGCTCTTTTCGAGGGCCTCTTTGAAGTGAGCTCTAAACTCAGTCGTGAGCATCCCTTCAAGAGAGCCGTAGGCCGCCTCTTGAAGATCGGGGTCGTATGCAAGGGAGCAGTTTTGAAAGGAGGCGATGATCTCAGCCGTCTGGCGAGCGCGGCTAAGAGTCGATGCGTAGATCGCATCTGCGCGCATGCTAGATAAAAGCTCTCCAACCTGGCGAGCTTGCTGCCTCCCCTTCTCATTTAGGTGGCGGTCGACGCGGCCTTGAATTCTGCCTTCAGCATTCCAATCCGTTTCGCCATGTCTTACGAGATAGAGAGTTGCTTGTTTTTTTTCTTCTTTCATTCTTTAAAAAAATTTTGTAACTTTAACGAAGTATATAAGAAAGTGGGGTAATTATGAATAGAGATAAACTGAGTCCTGAGATTTTAGCAAACCGTAAGACCGATTACCCTATAGATCCTCTGATTCAGAACCGCTGGTCGCCAAGATCAATGACTGGTGAAGAGCTCAGTGATGAAGAGCTACTGCCTCTCTTTGAAGCTGCGCGCTGGGCCCCCTCTTCTTACAATAATCAGCCCTGGCGTTTCCTATACGCTAAGCGCAACACTCCATCCTGGGAGCTCTTCTACAACATCCTAGGGGACTTCAACAAATCGTGGACTAAAAACGCGGCAGCTCTCGTGGTTGTTATCTCGAGAGTCAACTTCGAGCACAATAATAAGCCTTCAGTGACTCATAGCTTCGATGCAGGGGCTGCTTGGATGAGCCTTGCACTTGAGGGTACAAGCCGCGGCCTAGTTACACATGGCATGGAGGGTTTCGACTATGAAAAGGCCAGAAAAGACCTAGAAGTGCCAGCCGGCTTTGAAGTGTTAGCTATGTTAGCCATCGGCAAGCGTGCGCCTAAAGAGAAGCTCCCTCCCGCGCTTCAAGAGCGCGAGGCGCCAGGGCCGCGTAAGCCATTCAAAGAGAGAATCTTAGAAGGAAAGTTCCGCTTCTCCTCCTAACTCCCTAACAAACAGCACGTTACACCATGATTAATCTCAACTAATTAGTTGAGATTAATCTTTATATTATATATAATTAAAATTGAGATAATACAACTATAAGGAATTACATGGAAATCAGATCTTCGTATCTTGGCGGCGTAAATCCAGATATTCAAAACATACTGAACGACCAGGACCAGTTAGAAAAGATCGCGCAGCAAATTGCAAATGACACAGGAAACCAGACGGCAATAAACCTGGATATCGCTAAGTATAATTCGACTTACGCTCAGTTCAGCAGTGATCAATCGAAAGCGATTGCGGATGGGGCCCTTCCCCCTCTTACTGATCCTTTCTGGACACAGACTAATAATGACATGTCAGCTTTTTCAAATTTAGTAGCTAATGTCATTGATGATGCCCGAGCTGGTAACAAAGACAAGGCTAATACTGACTATTCAACTGCTAGCCAACAGTCGGAGCAAGTGATGATAGATTACCTAAATTATCACTCACCTGTATAAAAAAAATCGAGCAGGCCCTGGACCTGCTCGACACCTTGAAATCAATGAAGCTTAAACTAGCGTTTAAGCTCTCAGGGTCAATTACTTACGTGCAGAAGACTTTCTGCGAGCAGAAGTCTTGCGACGAGCTGGAGCTCTCTTCTTAGCAGAAGATTTGCGAGCTGTTTTCTTAGAAGCTTTTCTTTTTGCCATGACTTTTCTCCTTGTTATCATAGATGAGAGGAGACATTTAATTTAGGATACAACCCTAAAAGTCATTTCCTTCTCATACCTTCAATATACAAATAGACGAATTAAAAATAAAATATTTTTTATTTGTTTATAATTTTTAGAGTTTTTTAAAAAATCAAAATTCCTGCTTATATGCATTGTGGAGGGGTTTTTTACACTATTTCAAACTGAAAAAAATTTTTTATTTTTAAGTAAAAAACTTTTTGAATTATTGAACTTTCGAACTTAAAACGGGATTTATTTGATGAAATTACAAAAGAAAAAGCGAGCAGAAGATCTGCTCGCTTTAATATTTCAACAACTAGAGTCTAGCGTTTTCTTTCTGGATTCTGAGGTTGCTGCTTCTGCCATGGCTGGCCTTTCTGCTGTTGCTGTTGTTGCTGTTGCATTGGCTGCTTAGGAGCAGGCTGTGCAGGCTGCTGAGGATTCTTGTTCTGTTTCATGGTTCTCCTGATGTTCTGTTAAAAGGCTACTACCGCCTTCGTCCCCACTCTACTCTTTTGCTGAAAAAATTAAAGTATTTTTTAATACTTATGCTCATCTAGCTAATTTTAAAAGACTTAAGAAATATCTTCACATCTTTCTCTCAGTTCATTACAAAGACCATAAAGAACAGGAGAAAGCTATGCACGAACCTGCAAAATCCAATAAGAGACGCGTTGTAAGTGTCTTCGTACTGGCAATGCTAAACGTCTCTATTATGGCCAGCCTTAGAAATCTGCCTCTCGTTGCAGAATATGGTCTGAGCATTATCTTCTTCTTCGCAGTTGTCGCTCTCTTCTTTTTAGTTCCCTGCGCGCTTGTCTCTGCAGAACTTGCAACTGGCTGGCCTAAAAGCGGCGGTATCTACATATGGATTAGAGAAGCATTAGGCGACCGCTGGGGCTTTTTTGGAATCTGGATGCAGTGGGTGCACAACGTCGCATGGTATCCGGTTATCCTCTCCTTCGTCGCTGCTACATTTGCCTATATTGTCAGCCCCTCACTCGCTCACAATAAAGTATACGTCCTCTCAGTAATACTTGGATGTTTCTGGGGAATGACTCTACTAAACTATCTCGGAATACGCACATCGAGTCTTTTTAGCACTCTTGGCGTAATCCTCGGCACGATTGCACCTGGAATTTTCATCATCGGCCTTGGATTAACCTGGCTGATGGGTGATCAGCCAGCACAGATCAAATTCAATGCTGAATCTCTTATTCCCGACCTCTCTAGTCTCGGAAATCTCGTCTTTCTTGCAGGGCTTTTTCTTGCTTTTGCGGGACTTGAAGTGACCGCAGCTTTTGCGGGTGAGGTAGAAAAACCTCAAAAAAACTACCCTCGCGCTATCCTCCTCTCTGCTATTATTACTTTTGCTCTCTTTCTACTGGGCTCTCTTGCAATCGCAACAGTAATCCCAAAGGAGCAGATTAGTCTTGTAGCAGGGCTTATGGATGCATTTAAGGTCTTCTTCGAGTCGTATAAACTCGGATGGATCCTTCCTGGTATTGGCGCTCTTCTAATTCTCGGAGCTATAGCGGAGGTAAACTCATGGATAGTAGGCCCGGTAAAAGGACTTCATGCAACCTCCATACACGGAAATCTACCTCCCTTCTTTCAGAATCAAAACAGCCATGGAACTCCGACTCACCTCCTTCTATTTCAGGCGATCATCGTCAGCATCACCTCTTGCGCCTTTTTGTTTATGCCTTCGCTTAGCAGCTCCTACTGGCTGCTCAGCGCTCTCAGCGCGCAAAGCTATCTGGTGATGTATGTGCTGATGTTTATCGCAGCTATCCGCTTGCGCTACTCTAAGCCGCACGTTCCGCGGGTCTACGAAATTCCATGGAAAACAAAGGGAATGTGGTTTTTTGCCTCGATTGGAATTCTCGCTAGCCTCTTTGCGATCTTCCTCGCATTCGTGCCACCCTCTCAGCTAGATGTGGGAAGCCTCTTCTTTTATGAGGGCTTTCTTATCGTAGGACTTCTGGTCATGATCGCTATTCCCCTGATCATCTACCAGTTCCGCAAGCCTCACTGGGTGCGTAAAGGTTAGGTTTTTCTGGGCATAAAAAAACCCTCCGCCATCTTACTGGCTGGAGGGTCTGAAGCTATCTTTTTCTCAAACTGATGGATGAAGGGCTGCCAATTACGCTACACCCTAAATCCCTTTTCCTCTATTAGAGGCCTTGGTACCTTGAGAACTCCTTGGCGCCTCACGGGCCTCGGAAGACAGCTTCTCTCGAGGGGTCCTACCCCTCTCTACCTTTAATATAACATTATACTATTTATTTGAACAGCCCCCAAATCCACAACCTGCTCTACCTCAATAACTTAAATATTTTACTCAGGGGAAAGAGTTTCTTTTTTGGAGTGCGGCGACTCGGCGCCGCTTTTCTCGGGATCGACCTGGCGATCTCTCTTACCTGCTAAAAAAATCGACAAGTCGATTTTAAGAAAAAGCGGCGCCGAGTCGCCGCACTCCAAAAAAGAAGCCTCTATTCTGTTAATCAGTTGAAGAGCTGGGAGGAGATATCGGGGCCATCCTCTGTCGAGAGGTAGCTGAGCAGGCTTTCAGCGCGTTCACGCACCTTGGGGTGCTTTAGACTTCCAAACCAGATCGCCCAGGGGATGTCGTCTGTAGGAGCATTAGCTTGAGTAGACATGATTGAAAAAGAGAACCAGCCACTTCTCGCTGTTTTGAAAAAGTAGGTGGCGCCAACCATCTCTTTGTCCATTTGAGAGCAGCTGAGAGCCTGGTCGATAAGGGTGTGGGGATATTTTGCTCTTTCAGCGTCGTAGATCTTAAGCTGATCTAAACTTCTCTTCTCACGCCCGCCTTCGGGATAGACGATGTAGAGGATTCCACCTTTGCTGAGATAGTCGCGAATGATCCCAGGGCGCTCCTTCACGGTGTAGAGCCTCTTCTCATCCCCCTCTAGTGAAGGAGCGACAAGAGAAGAGGAGATCTCGCCAGCTGTACAGAGCGGTGTAGCGGGCATGGGCGTGTGGATCACTCCCACAAGATGAATGATCTCTTTCTGATCGAACAAGTAGGATAGAACGCGTTCAATCTCAGCCTGAGCCCCGACAAACGGAGGCCTGACATCTGCGTCTTTGCCTCTCCTCATTACAAATCCCGTCTTCTGAACCTCGTCGATGAGAGAGAGGATTTCAGGCTTAGCATTGGATCTGCCAGCCAGCGTCATCTCTTTCGTCTTTTCGAGGAAATCATAGGCAGTAAGATCTGCTGCCAGAGGCATCTGATGCTGGCAGATCTCAGCAAGTGAGATCTGAGAACCCTTCTGCACCTGAGCGGAATAGGAGTGGCCATAGTGGGTATATAAATGGAAAACTAGACCTGTTGCAACGATAAAAAAAGCACCAGAAAAGAACTTCTGGTTATAAGTTTTTGGCTGCTGATGTTTCAACTTCACTGGTTGTGCTCTCCGGTTCTACCCATCTTCCGTGCGCTTTAATGAGATCGATGAGCCTCTCATCTGCGTTTGCAAAGTCGATATCTCTTTCAACGCAGGTCTTTCCTACGTAGAGATCGATCTTCCCTTTTTTGGATCCTACATATCCAAAGTCGGCGTCCGCCATCTCTCCAGGTCCATTGACGATACACCCCATGATGGCGATCTTAACGCCTGGAAGGTGCGAGGTCTTCTCGCGGATGCGTTTTGTCACGGCTTGCAGTTCAAACAGGGTGCGGCCGCAGCCCGGACAAGAGATAAACTCAGTTTTAGAGGTCCGCATTCTGACAGCTTGAAGAATGTTAAAGCTAAGACCTCTGATGAAACTACTCTCATGCGGTGTATCTAATACGATCCCCTCACCAAGGCCATCTGCGAGAAGAGCTCCACATTCTGCTGGAGCATGGATAACAAGATCGTGTGGATCGCAATCATAAGAAAAGTAGAGTAGCACGGGCGTCTCAATCCCCTTCTCCTGCATCCACTCAAAAAATCTTCTCCCCTCATGCAGCCGAGAGCGCTTCGGTGCAAAAAGAATGAAAGCTGGTTTTAGTTGCACCAGGCGCTCCCACTCCTCTTCTCGGTCTGTAGTCACAATTACAGCAGAACCAGGAGCCGCTTTCTGTAAATCTTCTACTATCTGTACGCCAGGAATACCCTTCGAGCGCGAGAGGATGCCGATGCCGGCCATTTTTAACTTCTGAACTACTTGCAGATACCTCTCATCTCCGGGAAGCTCGTCTATCAAGAGCGCATCAGGAGTGGCAAGCGTCCGCGTAACAAGACCGAGCTGCACCTTGCAGGCTAGATCTGTAAAGAGCTCTTTTGCAAGAAGCTCTTCCGCTCTCATTTTAAGGATAACGGTGCCGTCGCGGTGGAGTGGAGCATCTTCGCGCAAAAGAGTCTTGCGGCGAACGATATTTTTCACAGTACGGTGCTTCTCTTCAAATGGAGCTACACCTTGGCCTCTGTACTGCTCAAAAAATCCTTTCAGCCGTTTGCAAGGGTCGATCTCTTCCCAAGGATCTTCGGTTAGAGAGACGCGGATCGTATCGCCGAGCCCATCTAGAAGAAGAGCTCCAATGCCAACTGCAGATTTCACCCTGCCATCTTCACCCTCTCCAGCCTCCGTTACTCCTAAATGTAGAGGATAGTCCCATCCTAGTTTTATCATCTCCGCAGCGAGAAGGCGGTAGGCCTGCATCATCACAAGCGGGTTGCTCGCCTTCATCGAAAAGATGATCTCATGATAGTCCACCATGCGGCAGACGCGCGTAAATTCCAGCGCCGACTCTACCATCCCAAAGGCGGTATCTCCGTAGCGATTCATGATGCGGTCTGAGAGCGAACCATGGTTGGTTCCGATGCGCATTGAGCGTTTTAAGCGTTTGCACTTTTCAACGAGTGGAAGAAAGCCCTCTTGGATCTTTTCGATCTCTTCGCGATAGGAGGCGTCGTCATACTCGAGAGTTTTAAAAGTGGCGCGCTTGTCGACAAAGTTGCCAGGATTGATGCGCACCTTATCGACAAAGTCGACGACACGCATTGCGGCAGGTGGATAGAAGTGGATGTCGGCAACAAGCGGAATGTCGTAGCCGCGCTTTAGAAGGCCATTTTTAATCCCCTCGCAAGCGTCGGCCTCTTTCATCCCCTGCACAGTTACGCGCGCAATCTCGCACCCGATATCTGCAAGGCGAATGATCTGTTCAACTGTCGCTTCAACATCGCGCGTATTTGAAGTGGTCATCGACTGGAGGCGAATCGTATTATCGCCGCCCACGCCAACCTTTCCCACCTTCACTTCGCGCGTCTTCCAGCGCTTTGTTTCAAAAATGTGTTCATTGTATTTCATGCTGGGCAAGCATAGCCAAATCTGATAGAAAATACAACATGTTACGAAAAGTTTTAATCCCTCTTCTTGCTGCTGCACTGGCCCTATCGGGCTGTAGTTCCAACCCCGTAACGGGCAAGTCGGAGCTCATGCTGATGTCCGAGGGGCAGGAGATCCAGCTCGGCGAGCAGTACTACCTCTTGATGCAGCAGGCCGAAGGAGGCGATTACATAACCGACCCCGAAGTGCAAAAATATGTGGATGGCATTGGGCAGAAGCTCGCAAGGGTGAGCGATAGACCCAAGCTCCCCTACGAATTCGTCGTCTTGAATAATTCGGTTCCTAACGCCTGGTCTCTGCCCGGAGGCAAGATCGCAATCAACCGCGGCCTCCTGCAAGAGCTTAAGAGCGAAGGAGAGCTCGCTGCAGTTTTGGGGCATGAGATCGTCCATAGCGCTGCACGCCACACTGCTCAGAGAATGCAGAGAGGCATGCTGCTGGAAACTGGGATGATCGGCCTTTCGCAGCTTCTAGAGGGACACCAGTATGAAGACCTTCTGATGCAAGGAGCGGGTTTGGGAGCTGGCCTCATCTTCTTTAAATATAGCCGCGAAGATGAGAGAGAAGCCGACTTCTATGGCATTAAGTACATGGTTGCTGCAGGTTACGATCCTCAGTGCGCGGTAGAGCTACAAAAGACCTTCGTGCGCCTATCTCATGAAAGAGGTCAGAGGGGCTGGGCCGATGGACTCTTCGCCTCTCACCCCCCTTCCGAAGAGCGGGTCGAGAATAACACCATCGCAGCTGCACGCTATCCAGCTGGTGGCAAAGTCGAGGCAAAAGAGTATGAAAAAGTGATGGCCCGGCTGAAACGAGACAAGCCCGCCTATGAGGCCTTGGATAAGGGGTATCTTGCACTAGTGAAGGGAAATGCGAGGGAGGCCTTATCGAGCGCCGAAGAGGGAATCCGCATCGAGCCGAAAGAGGCACACCTCTTCAACTTGAAGGGAAAGGCGGAACTGAAGCTTGCAAAAAAGAGCGAGGCGATGAGCTCGTTTAACCGCGCAATTGACCTCAATCCCAACTACTTCGACTTCTACCTCCAGAGAGGTCTTTTAAAGTATCAGCAAGAGCTCTTCGACAAGGCGGAGGAGGACTTAAAAAAGAGCATCGACCTCCTTCCGACGGCTGAGGCGCATAACGCCTTGGGTAACATCGCTTTACGCCGCGGAAACAAACAGGAGGCGCTGGACCACTTCAGAATCGCAGAGAGCTCTCCCAGCATAGCGGGAACAGAAGCTAGAAGAAGCGCCCAGAAGCTAGACAAGGAGCTAGACAAGGAGCTGCAAAGCGGCATAAAAAGTCGCACCTCCCTCCCCCAAGTGAATGTCGAGGTCGAGCTCTCCGCCTCTGGCCACCTAAACTTCTATATAGAAAACCGCTCTTCTCAGAACTACCCCGAGCTCCTCATCGAGCTCACTTTTTATGGGGAAAACCAGCGTGAACTTGGCAGAGAGAGGGTCCGGCTGATAGAGCCCCTTAAAGCCAGACAGAAGATCTTCTTCCCCTCCTCATTTCTAGCCCCTAAAGGAACGTTGAATATCAACGCCTTAGCAATTAAATAATTGTAATTGTTTTTATATATTTTTATTATAAAAACATATATAATATTATTAATTAATTTAATTAAAAAAGGTGTAAATATGACCTCGTTATCTCCAGCCGCTTCCATAAAAATCTTACTCAATGACCAACCTGTTCAAACTCCAGCAGCAATCGAAAGCGCTGCACCCTCACCTAAGAGATACTCCTTAGGAACATTAAAGTTGTCTCCTACTCTAAAAGCTTTGACCGACAGAGCAATCTTCATCGCTAAATGCACCCTTTCAAAAAAATCACTCACGTTAACAGAGGGAGTTAGAAACTGGAACATGATTGCTAGACATCTGAAAGAAATGACGGTGGTTAAGCACGATTTCGCACATCTCTGCTGGGCAGCGATGAAAAAATGCTTCTATAGCAGGCCTGAAAATAAGAAACGTGAATTCATGCCTTTCTGTGAATTCTTTGCGAAAGCATTCCCTAACATCAAGAAATTTGCCATTGCTATTGATACAGAAGTCGGAGATCTTGACGAATCGGATCCCAACAGCTACAGCCAAGTAAGCGTTGATGTAGAAATAGACTGCTTCATCGCAAATTGCAAAGACAACTCCATTCTAAAAAGTGAAGCGGACTATGTGCCCTCGTTCGACTGTTCCGTGGAGAGAAAGAGCAGCGGAGCCGGTGCTGGAAGCGCTTCAAGCTCTTGACATCTGCGCGATCGTAGCATTATAGGTTTCGACTGTCGGTTTTATTCTGCACGCAAAAGCATTTAGCGCTTTATACTTTACGAGAAACTCTTCAAACGCGGAGAGAGTCTCTGAGCTCTCTTCGAGCATGCCTCTGATCTGCCCCTCCTCTTCTGTTGAACCATCGATACCTGCACCACAAATGTCGCTAACGAGGTCTCTCATCTTTTTCACGCGGCGTAGAGCATACCACTCATCATCTGTTGGCTCCTCTTCCTGGTCCGGGCTGCTACCCCTGGCAGCACTGGCGGGAAGCACCTCGTCCTTCCGCTCAACTAACTCCCCTTTGCTCTCCTTTGATTCAGCTGCAGACTCTTTTCTCTCTGAAGAGGCTTCTCCTGGTTGGCTAATCTCACGAAAACGCTCACCGCTTACTCCTTGCTCTGCGCAGACGTCTCTTGTAAAAAGCTCGATGAAAGTAGATGTTGCACTACGCATTCTTAGAAGCCCTTCGAATGCCGCAAGAGTGTCCGGCTCCTCTCCAATAATGGCTCTGATATCCTCTTCTTCATATGGGGAACTCTCCGTACTGGTGATAACACCAATAAGGCTTCTCACCTCTTGCACGCGCTGTAGAACATAGCGCTCACCTAGAGCGAGCTCCACTCCTTGGCTCGTTTTACCGCTTGGCTCAACTGGCTCTTCTTCATCCTCTTCTGATCCAGCTGCGGATGCCTCGTCGTCTGAAGAGGCGGCCTCATATTCTTGGTCAATCGCTTTAAAACGCTCTAGAGTGATTCCTCTCTCCTGGCATACCTCTCTTGTAAAAAGATCCAGAAATTCTTCTTTAGCTTGTATGGTGTTCTGAACAGGAGCATTGAATAGATCAAAAGCTTCACTCAATCCTGTGAAAGAAGTGAAAGATGGACCTGCAAATTCTATTAAAAGGTCTGCGATCTGCAGCATACATAGAATAGCCCAACTTCTCTGAGCGCCCTTTGGATTATCCGCTTCACCTATCAGTTTAAATAGGGATCCAATCAGAGAGAGAGGAAGAGCCACTACGGCTAAAATAGAGAGGGCAAATTGATAGATGATAGAATCTGAAGCTTCCAGCTCAACAAAGGTCCAGAGCATCGGGAAAATTAATGTATTCCCAACACTCTCTAGCCCATTGAACTCATATCGAGGGTTGTGCAGCCCCCAATTCTCAGGCTCCGGAAAATTCTTAGCCTGATCTTCAATTTCTTTAATTGGCAAACTCCATTTATCTTCTGGAAAGGAGTAGCTACAATCAAAATGACTACTTAAAACAAAATTCTTGTAATTTCCAAAACAGGACATCGGATCTCCGGATTAGTTGTTATTAGGCAGAGCGGCGCACTACTGGCATTCTTGCAATCACAACCATAATAGCTTTTGTCAGCCTCTCATGCTCTGTTTCGTAGGTGAGCAGTTTTTTATTTTGTGCAATGAAGAGCTCAGCTTTTTCCTGCGTTTCAAGCGAAACTGCTCCTTCCCTTCTTCCTGTCTCAATCACATTTCTGAGCACACCTTCTTCTCTAAGCATCGCCTCTTCTCTAGAGACATGGACATTCTCATCATCAAGCAACTTTTCAAACTTCTCTAGAGACTGTTTGAATAAATTAATGCTATCTATGAATAGATTTTCATAAGGAGAGCAGGTTTTTGTTCTGTGTATCTCGGCCAGACGTTCTCTGCTTATTCTATGTTTTTTTAGAAGATCATCCTCATAAAAGGTAATAAGCTCAGCTTTAGCAGTATCTACACCAGAATTGAGCTCTTGAGCTATAGACATTGCCTCTCCAAGACCTCCAAACGGTCTGCCAAGCAGATTTCTTGGCAAGTCAGAGAGAGCATATGCGTGTGTTAACAGCTCGAGCCTGAGCGCGCTTTGTGGATTCTCTACTTCGCCGATCTTTTTAAAAGCTGCGCCGATTAGAGAGAGGAATGCTGGAATGATCGAAGCCACATAGAGCGCGAGTTGAATAAACGGATTCTCCACATAGTCGAGTGCATAAAACATCTGCTGCATTGGAAATATCAGCATGTTTCCTGCTGTCTCCAAGCAGTTGAACTCGTAATGAGCCTCTAATTCCGCCTCAATGCGAGTCATTGCTCCTGCAAAAAGAGTCTCTGCGCCATCTGGATTATCTAAAGCCTGTTTATATAAAGCTTCGAGCTCCTCTTGAGGTTTCTGCACGTATGTACATGCATTGTCAGCGTATAAAATAAAATTTTTGTAATCTCCATAGATGGACATTGGGATCTCCGGATTAGTTGTTATTAGGCAGAGCGGCGCACTACTGGCATTCTTGCAATCACGTCGGCGATAGCTTTCGATAGCCTTTCATATTCAGTTTTGTAAGTGAGCAGTTTTTTATTTTGTGTAATGAAGAGCTCAGTAACTGCTCTTCCTCTTCTTTCTCCCCAAATCACGTTTCTGAGCACACCTTCTGCTCTGTGCATCGCCTCTTCTCTAGAGACATGGACATTCTCATCATCAAACAACTTTTCAAACTCGTTTAGATCTTGTTTGAATAAATTAATGCTATCTATGAATGGCTTCTCATGAGGAAAGCAGGTTTTTGTTCTGTGTATCTCGGCCAGACGTTCTCTGCTTATTCCATGTTTTTTTAGAAGATCATCCTCATAAAGGGTAATAAGCTCAGCTTTAGCAGTATCTACACCAGAATTGAGCTCTTGAGCTATAGACATTGCCTCTCCTAGACCTTTAATCGATCTGCCAAGCAGATTTCTTGGCAAGTCAGAGAGGGCGTATTCGTGTGTTAACAGCTCGAGTCTGAGCGCGCTTTGTGGATTCTCTACTTCGCCAATCTTTTTAAAAGCAGCGCCGATTAGAGAGAGAAATGTTGGAATGATTGAAGCCACATAGAGCGCGAGTTGAATAAACGGATTCTCCACATAGTCGAGTGCATAAAAGATCTGCTGCATCGGCAGAATCAGCATGTTTCCCGTTGTTTCCATGCAGTTGAACTCGTAATGTGACTCGACGCGAGTCACTGCTCCTTCAAATAGATCCTCTGCACCACCTGGATTGTCTAAAGCCTGCTGATATAAAGCCTCGAGCTCTTCTTGAGGTTTCTGTAAACATCCACATGCATTGTCAGCATTTAAAATAAAATTTCTATACTCCCAATAGATGGACATTTGGATCTCCGGATTAGATGTTTTTAAGCAGAGCGGCGCACTACTGGCATTCTTGCAATCACGTCGGCCATAGCTTTCGATAGCCTTTCTTGTTCTATTACAAAAACGAGAAAGTTTTTGTTTTGCGCAATGAAGAGATCTGCTTTTTCTTGCGTCTCAACCGAAACTACTCCTTCTCTTCTTCCTCTTCCAATCACGTGTTTGAGCAAACCTTCTGCTCTGAGCATCCTCTCTTCTCCAGTCAAACCATCATCCTTATCTTCCAACACTTTAAACTGCTCTAGCTGCTGTTTCAAATTTTGCAAATTATCTATGAATGGCTGTTCGCTAGAATGATACTTCCGTGAAAGATCACGCTCAAAAAGTCTAATAAGCTCAGCTTGTGTATTATCTAAAACGGCAAAAAGTTCTTCACCTAGGGACAATGCTGCAGCTGCACCTGTAACTGATCTGCCTAATTGTTTTAATGGCAAGTCAGAGAGAGCATAAGCTTGTGTCAGCATCTCGAGCCTGAGGGCGCTTTGAGGATTCTCTACTTCGCCAATCTTTTTAAAAGCAGCGCCGATTAAAGAGAGAGCTACTGGAATGATTGAAGCCGTATAGAGTGCGAGTTGAATAACCAGATTATCAGCGGAATCTAGCGCTGTAAACATGTACTGCATAGGAACAATCAGCATGTTTCCCGTCTCTTCCAAGCAGTTAAATTCGTAATGAGGCTCTAATTCCTGTGCTAAGTGAGTCATTCTATCCATAAATAGAGTGTCCGCAGCATCTGGACGAGCTGAGATCTGGTCGTATAAATTATCAACCTCTTTCGGAGGTAGACTCATGCACTTATCAGCAGCAAAAAGAATAAAATTTCTATAATCTCCATAGATGGACATTTGGATCTCCGGATTAGTTGTGGAGAGAATTTTAGCAGAACCGCGATTAATTTATTTTATACTAAAATTTTTATTGGCTGCGAAAAAGCGGACTCTTTCTTTGATCGAACGAAGAGAGGTCCCTGGAGTGCGGTGCTATGCGCCGCCATAATTTTTTGAGGTCTCATTGGCAGTTCTGCTCTAGAAGAAACCAGGGCGGCGCAAAGCGCCGCACTCCAGGGATTTCGCTTCGCTCAATCAAAGAAAGAAAATCAGATTGCGGCAGCAGCGGCGGGAGCGGAGGCGGCGGCTCTCATGTGATCTATTATCTCATTGTGTCTGATCATGGCGGGCATCGATTTTCTTCTGTAAGCTTGCCACTTCTGCGACATTTCTATTAGCTCTTCAACAAGCGGTGTTACGGCTACATCTCCCGCATAAAACCTTCTGAGCTCTTCATGCTCCGGAGAAAAATTTATCATTCCCATCTCATCGCTTTTCACCTTCGCGAAGTAACGAAGAGTAAATTCAGAATAACCTAAGGCAGCTTCCACTACAGGCCTCTCATTTTCAGAGCACTGCATTTTTACTTTATCTCGAACATTCTCAACAATTCTCTGTAATCTATCCTCAGATATCCCTTGTCTTTTGGCTAGATTATGTACAAAACGGTCGAAGCATAAAACGAACTTATCTGTGATTGCTTCATTGTGTAGAAACACCCGTGATGGAAAAATTTCAGCACCAGGACAAAATTCTACGCACGCATCCCAAATTTTGTACTGCTCAGCTAGAGCCTCTTGCCGTATAGCGAAATTGGGATTGAACTCTTCACCAACCTTTTTAAAGAGGATTCCAATAAGAGAAAGCGCTGCAGTAGCAACACCGACAACACCAAGTATAACTTGAAAGAGGGGGTTTTCTATCGCATTACATAAGCTAAATATAAACACCATAGGAAGAACCAGAGTGTTTCCGATCTCTTCTGAGAGGTTGAAAGTGTAGAGAGGCTTGTAACTCATAATCCTTCTCATAGCTGCAATATCATTCTCTTTTATAGCAGTGATGTACTGCTTTTCAGCCTCTGATGTGAGGTCTATGGGATATAGGCAGCCACACTCAAAACCACTATTCAAAATAAATCTTCTGTAATCTCCGTAACAAGACATTTGCAACCTCTTGGTAATTATTAAGCTAAAATTTTAACAGATTCGAGATTAATTTAAATTATATTAAAATTTTGATTGATAAATATTTAGATAAATTTCTGTCGTTCCCCAAGGAAATTGGGATGTAAAAATTTTTTGAATCGAAAAAGAGGGGTCATAGTCGCTTAAGGGGTAGCTCACGGTGAGGATTTTACAGGACAAAGGGAGCTGTTTAAAACGCTGGATAAGCGCGAGGATCGTCTCATCTTCAAGGCAGGTTCCGTAGAGGTAGATCACCGTAGCTTGAGAGAGGTCTGCATCGAGGATGTTCTGGGTAGCAAAAAATGCCCTCTTTCCAGCGATCTTATTTGCATTGTTTGTAAACTCGGAGATCCAGTCGATGCCCACTACTTTGCAGCCAAACTCTTCTGCTAGGAAGAAGAGGCCTCTACCTGTTCCGCAACCGAGGTCTAGGAAAGTATCGGTCTCGGAGAGGCCGCACTCTCTTCCAATCTCTTCAAGCACGGTTAGCGGGGTCTCGCCATAGGCGTAGATCTCTGGATCTCCCCTTCTCTGCAGAAACTCTCTGCTAATCTGGAAGGGGTCTCGAGAAGAGTAGATCTGTTTAAGCCTCTGATCTATCTGCTTAAAAACGGGGTTTTTGTAGTAGCGAGCTTGAACCTGCCTCTCCTCTTTCCATGCCCGAAAGGCGACTAGAGCTTTAAGAAGCGGCAGATAGAGCGCTTCACCAATTGATCTCATGGCCTGGCTCTAGTGCAAGAAAGGTTGCGGGGTTAAGCCTCTCCTCCCTCATCGCGTTAAGAAGATCAAATGGAGGCTGAGAAGCCCCTTCATCCGAGAGGGAGGGGAAGGTCTTCCAGTGCATGCCGATGCTCAGCTTTGCGCTCACCTCTTTGTGAATGAGCACAGCCTCTTTGGGGCCGATATGCACAGGAGACATGAACTTCCGGGGCTGGTAGGCGCCGATGGGAATGAGGCTGAGGTCGATCTGAGGCCAGAGTTTGCCAATCTGTTTAAAGTCGTGGGGATTATAGCCGGTATCTCCGACGAAATAGAGGGATTTGGGAAGCTCACTTTCTCTTCGGAACTCGACAATCCAGCCGGCCCAGAGAGTGGTGTTTAGATCTCTTGCACTTCTTCCGGAGTAGTGCTGTGCGGGAACTGCTGTGGCTTTCAGATGCAGCTTTGGGAAGGCGAGCTCCAGATCCTCCCACCAGCTGCACTCGCACACGGAGGCGATCTTCTGCTTATCAAACCAGCGCTTCACTCCTTTGGGAACGAGCCAGATGATCTTGGGAAATCTTCTGGCGAGCGCACGCACTGTTCTCTTGTCGAGATGGTCGTAGTGGTCGTGGCTGATCAGGACGAGGTCGATCTGAGGAAGCGCAGCGATCTCGATGGGAGGGAGGTGCTTTCTTTTCGGGCCTAAAAACGAGATGGGAGAGCAGCGCTCGCTCCAGATGGGATCGGTGAGGATGTTTAAGCCATTAATACGAATTAGAAATGTGGAGTGGTTGATCCAGGTAACGGTTGGAGCGGATGGATCTAAAGGCGCATTTGGAATGGGATAAGAGAAGCCTTCTGGTGCGCGCGGCTCTTTTACAGGAGCGTCGTAGTAGCCCACCTTCCAGAGAAAGACGTCGAGTAGCGTGCGTTTTGAATCTGGGCAGTGAGGATTATAGTAGCAAGGCCGCCGGCCTCTGCGCTTTGATAGCTTGGGACAGGCTCTTTTTTCCATCTACTCCTCCCTCATTGAGTGTGGTATGGAATCGGTAAGCTCAGCTTCTCCGAAAAACTGAATAGGACCGGGATACTTGTAGAGGTCGCTAGCGAGCCAGCTCTCTCTTGCTTTCTGAAACCGCTTAAATGCGCCTCCTTTGAGATCTACGAGCGCCTTTTGAATTAGAGGCTTCTCTCTTCCTCCTCTCATTTCTAGGTGCATCAGCATGGTGAGAGGCACTCCGACAGGCTGCCAATTTGAAACGGGCTGACGCAAATTCAGTAGTGCGGCCATGTATCCCGTGTGACCTGCGGCGAGGAGCAGCGCGGCTGTATGGCCTAAGGCGTAGCAGTAGCTTGCATCAAAATTGGAGGGAAATCCAGCTCTTCCTTCATACCCAAAAAAGTGGTGGAAGGGAGTGAACTTGCCTTTGTAGACCCCCAGCTTTTTTAGCCTTCCGATCTCCTCTTGTACGAGCTCGATAAGAAGTAGTTCTGTCTCAATAAGCGAAAGTTGAATATTTCCGTGGGGATCGCGCTCGAGCAGGAGCTGTCTCTGGATGTGTTTGGGTAGAGCTTCGAAGCAGCTCTTCGATGCAGGAGATAGCCTCAGAGCAACGTCTTCAGGTGTTTGAGAAGAGAAACCGCTTAATTCAGAGATAAGAAGCTTCATCTCAGGAAGAAATTCAACGAGTCCTTCAGGGATAAGAATGACTCCATAATTCTTTCCTTGCTCTGCGCGCTTGCAGATCACTGCACAGATTTCGGAGACGAGCTGCTTCAGAGTGGTCCTTTTTTCAGCACACTCTTCACCGATGATTGCAAAATTGGGCTGCGTAGCAAGTGCACATTCAAGGGTGATGTGGGAAGCGGATCTGCCCATCAGTTTGATAAAGTGGGTATACTTTTTTGCAGAGAGGGCGTCTCTTGCAATATTGCCAATTAACTCAGCGTACGTTTTGCAGGCGGTATCAAAGCCAAAGGGGATCTCAACATAGGCGTTCTTTAAGTCGCCATCGATCGTTTTTGGAACTCCGACCACTCGAGTTTGACACTCGTGCTTTAGGAAGTACTCTGCAAGAAGCGCCGCATTAGTATTGGAGTCGTCGCCGCCGATAATAACAAGCGCATCGAGCTTAAGCTTTTGCATGTTGGAGAGAGCTGCCGAGAGCTGCTCTTCGCTCTCAATCTTGGTTCTCCCCGAACCGATGATGTCAAAGCCGCCCTGATTGCGATAGGGTGCAATCAGCTCCTGTGTGAGCTCTTTATATTTGCCCTCGATGATGCCGTTTGGGCCATTCAGAAATCCGAGTAGTGTGCTGCTAGAGTGAAGAGATTTTAGAGCGTCGAAAAGTCCTGCAATAACATTGTGGCCGCCGGCAGCTTGCCCGCCCGAGAGCACGACGCCAACTTTAAGAGGGCGCTTTGCGCTCCCCTTCCCCTTCTCCCCTATCAAAACTGGCTGTCCAAACGTATGCGGAAAGAGTGCTTTCAACTGAGCTGCATCTTTAGATGGGGCAGAGGGCCCCTCAGATTTAAAAACAACAGACGAGATCTCTTGCAAAAGAGAAGGCAGCTGAGGCTTCCAAGCTTGTCTTGCTCTCTCAAGTGGCGTTAACATGCGGGAAGGTTTACTGAGACGGCGACGGCAAGTCCACCTTCCGAGGTCTCTTTGTAGATGCTCTTCATGTCGTTTCCTGTCTGCTTCATGGCGGCAATTACCTCGTCCAGAGAGACGCGGTGCGTTCCATCTCCGTGCATTGCAAGGCGCGAGGCGTTGATTGCTTTGATTGAGCCCATCGTATTTCTTTCGATGCAAGGAACCTGCACGAGTCCTGCAACAGGGTCGCAGGTCAGACCGAGGTTGTGCTCCATGCCAATTTCAGCGGCGTTTTCGATCTGGGCGTTTGTGCCGCCAAGAGCTGCGGTAAGTCCGGCTGCTGCCATTGAGCATGCAACTCCCACTTCTCCCTGACAGCCCATCTCCGCACCTGAAAGCGATGCCCCCTCTTTGTAGAGAATGCCGACTGCTGCTGCTGTGAGAAAGAAGCGTTTAATCCCTTCTTCGGAAGGCGAAGGAGTAAAATTCTGGTAGTAGTGAAGAACTGCAGGAACGATTCCGGAAGCGCCATTTGTGGGCGCAGTGACGACTTTACCGCCCGCTGCATTCTCTTCATTAACGGCGAGGGCATAGAGGCTTACCCAGTCAAAAATTTCGGACGGGTCATTGATTAGATCTGCGCCATTTTGAGAGAGCTTTTGATAGAGCTGTGAAGCGCGGCGTTTCACCTCTAAGCCGCCGGGCAGAACTCCCTCTTGCATGCAGCCTCGTTTAACGCAATCCTGCATCACCTTCCAGATCTTTAATATCCCCTCTCCGATCTCCTCTTCTGTGCGCCAGACCTTCTCATTCTCTATCATTAGATCGTAGATCATCATCTCGTTTTGCGAGCAGAGGTCTAATAGCTCTTGAGCCGTTCTAAAAGGGTAAGGTAGAGAGACCTCATCTTGAGGCACTGCCATCTCCTGCCCAAAAGCCTGTTCGTGTGTGATGACAAAACCGCCGCCTGTAGAGTAGTAGATAGTCGATAGCAGCTCGCTGCCTGAGATGTCTTTAGCTGTGATGCGCATCGCATTCGGATGGAAGGGCAAGCTCTTTCCTTTATGGAAGATGAGGTGTTGACTCATCTTAAAAGGGATGCGGGCCTTGCCGAGAACTCTTAAAAAACCGCTCTTCTCAATTCTATCTAAAATTGCGGGTATCTGGTTGGGGTCTATCGCCTCGGGCAGATTTCCTTCAAGGCCGAGAACAACGGCGATATCTGTTGCATGACCCGTACCAGTCATTGCGAGTGAACCGAAAAGCTCCACAGTAATAGAACCAACCTCTTCTAAGTCTGAAAGTTGGGAAACAAAGAGTCTGGCCGCACGCATGGGGCCTACGGTATGTGAGCTAGAAGGACCGATTCCTATTGAGAAAAGTTGAAAGAGACTAACTGGAGTTGAAACGCTGATTGCCATGGCATTCCCCCTTTTAAATTATTACATAACAGGCAGAGGCATATTCTTTTAGCTGTTTTTTTCTTTGATAACAAGAAAAAGTGGATTCAATTCAAAAAAGTGTTATATGCAAGTACCATGAACATATCTGGCATATCACCTCGGAACCTACCTCCACCTGAAGGAGAGAGGCCCATTCGTCTCCCAAAAGAAGCCTTAGAAAAGGCGAAAGAGATAGAGGCTCATACGCATAAAATTGAGCAGATCATTAAGTACTACTCTGGGGAGCGCGGGCAGAAAGAGATGGCAGTAGCTTTTGAAGCGCTTGGAAAAGATATTGAGGTTTTAAAGAAAATAGTTCCACCATCTATCGCCCCCGACGTCATGTCGCATCTGGATACCGAATTTCAATTTTTAAATACTCATCAAGACACCTTTAACAGAGAACAGCTGACAGAATTTTCTCTGATCACAGCAAAGATCACTGACGAAATCCAGAAGCGGATTGAGTTTTAAGTTTTAGACGATTAATATTCAGTTTTTCAACCCAGACATTCTATGCATACGAAATATATTTTTATGAGTGGAGGAGTGGTCTCCTCTCTAGGTAAAGGATTAACCTCTGCTTCTATCGCCATGCTCTTAGAGAGCCGAGGCCTTAAAGTCAGCATGCTTAAGCTCGATCCTTATCTAAACGTCGATCCAGGAACGATGAACCCCTTCCAGCACGGCGAGGTCTACGTAACGGACGATGGAGCTGAGACAGATCTCGATCTCGGTCACTACTACCGCTACACAAACGCACCGATCAGCCGCTCTTCAAATGCAACTTCTGGCCAGATCTACGAAGCTGTAATTAAGCGCGAGCGCCGCGGAGACTATTTGGGAAAAACTGTACAGGTGATCCCTCACGTGACCGATGAGATTAAACAGCGCATCCAGAACGCCTCCACCCATCAGCTTTTAACAGATGTCGTGATTGTTGAAATTGGCGGCACCGTGGGAGATATCGAGTCTCTACCCTTTTTTGAAGCGATACGCCAGTTTCGTTACGAACGGCCAAGAGACTGTTTAAACATTCACCTAACCTACATCCCCTATCTCAAAGCTGCAGGCGAAGTCAAGACGAAGCCGACTCAACACTCCGTTCAGATTCTGCGCGGCATTGGAATTATCCCCGATGTTATTCTCTGCCGTTGCGAAGAGAGCCTAAGCGAAGAGAACAAGGACAAGATCAGCCTATTCTGCAGCGTTCCACGCGACGCTGTGATGGATGAGGTAGATGTCGAGTTTAGCATCTATGAGGTGCCGATCAGCCTGAACAAGCAGGGATTGGATGATAAGATCTGCAAAATGCTAGGCCTGCCGGAGTCTCGTGCTGATCTCTCGAAGTGGGAGACAATGCTTCACAAGATGCGCCATCCGAAAGGCAAAGTCGTAGTCGGAATCGTGGGAAAATATCTTCAACACCAGGACGCCTACAAATCTGTCTTTGAAGCCCTCCACCACGGAGCAATTGCGAGCCAGGTTGAGATTGAAATCCGCAGGTTCGAATCGGATAAAATTCAAAGCGCTGAAGACGTTGAAAAGATTCTCACTGGATGCGATGGCTATCTGGTTCCAGGCGGATTTGGCGAACGCGGCTGGATTGGAAAGATCCTCACTGCAAAACACTGCCGTGAAAAGAAGATTCCTTTCTTTGGTTTATGCCTCGGAATGCAGATCATGTGCGTAGAATTTGCAAGACACGTGCTCGGCTACAAAGATGCTAACTCAACCGAAGTAGACCCCAACACTCCTCACCCAGTGATCTCGCTACTAAGCGAACAGAAAGATGTGGAAAACCTCGGCGGCACGATGCGCCTTGGAGCTTACAACTGCCAAATTAAGAAGGGCTCTAAAGCTGAAAAGGCTTACGGAACAACACTGATCTCTGAGCGCCATAGACATAGATGGGAGTTCAACAACGCATTTAAAGATGCGTGTGAAAAACAGGGTCTTCTACTCACTGGCGTTCTTGAAAACAGCAAGCTTTGCGAGATTGCAGAAGTACAAGACCACCCCTGGATGGTTGGCGTGCAGTTTCATCCAGAATTTAAATCGAAGCCTACAGATCCACACCCCCTCTTCCGCGACTTTGTAAAAGCGCTTGTTCAGCAGCGCGCAGCACGCGGAGAGTAGTAAGGTGGCACGAGTAGCAGCTCTAGATTTTGGAAAGGCGCGCATCGGTCTTGCCCTCTCGGATGAGCGCCAGATGATCGCGCTTCCTCGCGCTGCAATTCTTACAAAAAAAACCTTGGAAGAGACAGCTGCTCACGTCTGGAGAGAGCTCCTTCTTCTTGGGCCACTCCAAACTATCATCATCGGCCTGCCTCTCTTTTTAAATGGAAAAGAGAGCCCAATGTCCACTGAGGTGCGGAGTTTCGCCGCACTTTTAGAAAAGGAGTCCAACCTCCCAGTCGTTCTACGCGATGAGAGATTGACAACCGCAATGGGCGAGCGCATGCTGAAAGAGGCAGACGTCGGACATAAAAAACGCAAAGGCGTAATTGATGGGATCTCGGCAACGATTCTTCTTCAAAATTTTCTCGATTCCAAACATTATTAACCAGAGCCGTAAATAGGTGGCAAAGAGCGCTAACGAGGCAAAGCAAAATCGATCTTTAAACCGCAGGACAGTATTCCTGCACTACGGCCTGCGGTTTAAAGATCGATTTGGCAAAGCCGCAGTAAGCTATTTGTCACCTATGTACGGCTCTGGTTAATAATTCGAAAAGTTTCTCTGTAAGGTGGGTATGACACAAGCCTCTTCACATCCTCTGGAAGAACCTGGGGTATCAAATCGCTTTATCGATCCTTGTATTGTCGTTATCTTCGGGGCAACAGGAGATCTCACTGCTCGCAAACTCATGCCTGCACTCTATAATCTCACAAGAGCTGGCGAGCTACCTCCCCAGTTTGCGTGCGTCGGTTTTGCGCGTAGAGAGAAGACTCACGAGCAGTTCCGCGAAGAGATGCATAAAGCAATTGGCAGCTACTCGCGCGTAAAGCCTATCGACGAATCGATCTGGGCCACTTTCAAGGAGCAGATCTTCTACCACGTCTCCGAGTTTCATTTAGACGAGGGCTACGAGCGCCTTAAAAAGTTTCTCGATGAACTCGATACGCGCTTGGGAACAAGAGCTAATCGAGTCTTCTACCTATCGACTCAACCCAGCTTTTTTACACTGATCTGCGAGAAGCTTCACAAGTCTGGTCTGATCTACGATGCGAAAACAGTGACAGACAAGTGGTCGCGCGTGATCATCGAAAAACCGTTTGGGCACGATCTAAACTCGGCTATCGCTCTACAAAAAGAGTTAACCCAGTTTTTAGACGAAGAGCAGATCTTCCGCATCGACCACTACCTGGGCAAAGAGACAGTTCAAAACATCATGATCTTCCGCTTTGCTAACTCGATCTTCGAATCTCTCTGGAATAATCGCCACATCGACCACGTGCAGATCACCGTAGCAGAAGATATCGGCATCGGCACACGCGGAGCCTTCTGGGAAGAGGCGGGTCTTCTGCGAGACATTATCCAGAACCACGTGATGCAGCTTCTCTGTCTTGTCGCGATGGAGCCTCCAGTTAACCTGTCGGCAGATGCGATCCACAACGAGAAGGTAAAAGTACTTGAAGCCATACGCACAGTTGGCAAAGACGCCGTTGTTAGAGGGCAGTATGCTCCGGGCTTTATCTCTGGGGATCCTGTCATTGGATACCGAGAAGAGAAGAATGTGAATCCGCAGTCTAACGTCGAGACCTATGCAGCTCTGAGGCTAGACATAGATAACTGGCGCTGGTCGGGAGTCCCCTTCTACGTTCGCGCTGGTAAAAGACTGCCCAAGAGAGGAACAGAGATTGCCATCACATTCAAAGATCCTCCTGGAGTCCTCTTTCAACAGAACGGGAAGCAGAACGAATCCAATGTACTAGCCATCCGCATCCAACCGGACGAGGGCTCTTCTCTTAAAATAAACTGTAAAGTACCTGGCACGAAGGGTCCAATTCAGCCTGTAAAAATGGATTTTCGCTACGGCGCTTATTTCGGCATGGCACCTCCTGAAGCCTATGAAAGGCTGATCTGCGACTGCATCTTTGGAGACCGCACTCTTTTTGCCAGAGAAGATGAAGTTTTAAATTCTTGGAAGCTTTTGACTCCTGTACTAGAAAAGTGGGCAAAAGAGACTCCTAAAGAGTTTCCTAATTACAAATCGGGGAGCTGGGGCCCTGCAGAAGCGGACGAGCTGCTTGCACGCGACAATCGGAAATGGAGACTCATCTAATGCCTGGAGAAACTCCCGTTAAAACCTCTGAAATCCAGTCGACCCTCACTCGAATCTGGAATGATCTTGATGGAACGAACAAGATGAGAGCGTGCCTCTTCAATCTTATTTTCTACACCGAGTCTGGCCAGCGCGCTGATTACATTCGCGAAATTGCACACAAAGTCGTAGAGAAGTTCCCCTCTCGAATCATCTTCATCTCATCTGACAAAAATGCCCCAGTTGGGTCTCTTTCCGCTAAGGTTTCGGTGATTACAGCAACAACTGGCGAGTCGGATGTTGCTTGCGATCTGATCGAGATCGATGTAGCAAAATCGGAACATTCACGAGTGCCCTTTGTTATCCTCCCTCATATTCTACCCGATCTACCAGTCTACTTCCTCTGGGGAGAGGACCCTAAAATCGACGATCCGATTTTCAAGGAAATAAGTAAATTTTCGACACGCATTATCTTTGATTCTGAAGCTTCAGAGGCACTACCCCCATTTGCGAAATCGCTTCTACATCAATACACCGTCCTGCACAACGATGTTGCCGATTTGAATTGGGCGAGAATAGAGAATTGGCGCGACGTCCTTTCGACCACATTCTGTACACCTAACAAGCTAGCCCATCTAGAAAATGCTAGCGAGATTAGCATCTCATTTAACGCAGCATCCTCGACTTTCTTCTGCCACACCAATATCCAAGCCCTCTACTTGCAAGCTTGGATTGCAGGCCAATTAAACTGGAGTCTTACAAAAACAGAGAAGCAGAAAGAGACGCTCAAGTTCACTTATAACAAGGCTAGCGGACCCGTCACAGTTCTTCTCTCACCTGCACAGTGCGCTAATCTAGCACCTGGCATGGTCTCTTCCTTCGATTTGAGTACTAACGATCAATTTCACTATAATTACGCCTGCCATCCCGATCAGCCGCACAAGATCGTCCTGAATTTCTCTACCCATGAACTATGCGAAATGCCCTCCGAATTCCTCTTCCAGAAGGGAGAGAAAGGACAATCTCTTGTTAAAGAGATCTGTCATCGCGGCATGAGCTCGCACTACCTAAAAGTGCTCGAGCAGATCTGCAAGATCGATGTGAGGCTCTTGTGCTAAAGAGAGTAAAAATTGGAGAAAAGCGAGAGCTCGTCGTACCAGGAAACTACGCCGAAACTCTACAATTTTGTGTGCAGCACTGGATTAAAGTTGCCCAAACTTCAATTGAAGAGCGCGGCAGTTTTGCTGTTGCACTTTCTGGAGGGTCAACCCCAAAGGCGATCTACGAGAGCTTAGCTCTTCCTGAGAATGCAAAAAAAATCGACTGGTCTAAAGTCTACCTCTTCTGGAGTGATGAGCGCACAGTTGGACCCGACCATCCTGAGAGTAACTACCACATGGCAATGCAAGCCGGCTTCGCAAAACTTCCCATTCCTCAAGATCAGATCTTTCGCATGCAGGCTGAAAAGAGCCTTGAAATGGAGGCTGAGCGTTATGAGAAGATAATTGGAGACCAGCTTCAAGATAGACCTTTTGATCTAATCATGCTTGGCATGGGCGATGATGGACACACCGCCTCTCTATTTCCCCACACGGCAGGCCTGCAAGTCAGAGATCGGCTAGTAATTGCAAATGAAATTCCTCAGAAACAGTGCTGGAGAATGACGATGACATTCGCCTGCATCAATCAAGCTCTACATAACGCCATCTACGTCCTAGGCTCTTCAAAAAAAGAGATGCTCGCAGAAGTTCTATCTTCAAATAAGGACGTTGAGCGACTCCCTTCTCAAGGAGTAGGCACTAAAGAGCATCCCGCCATCTGGATCGCAGATAGTGCTGCAGCGGCCTTATTTCTTTCTCGCTCCTCTCATTAATGAAAAGAGAACAGAGATACTCAAGATGAGTGCGATGGTCGTCAACGTAACCCAGATCGGGATTCGAACATAGTAGCTCAGAAGCATCTTCGCTCCCACAAATAGTAGAACCGCTGATAGTCCGATCTTAAGATAGTGAAAGCGATCCATGAACGATTCAAGCACAAAATGGATCGAACGCAATCCCAAAATTGCGCAGATGTTCGATGTGTAGACAATAAATGGATCTCTTGTGACGGCAAATACCGCAGGAATTGAATCGATAGCAAAGATAATATCTGTCGACTCTACAACGAGAAGAGCTAGAAAAAGAGGCGTCATATATAGTTTACTCTTCTGACGCACAAAAAAGTTCTGTCCATGAAGCTCTGGCGTCACAGGAAAAATTTTTTTCAGCCCTTTAACAAGAAAGCTGTTTTTAGGCTGAATCTCCTCCTCTTTCTGAACAAAGAAACGCACTGCAGTGGCGCATAAAAATGCTCCCAGCAGATAGATCATCCACTCAAAATGCTCTAGTAGAGCTACTCCTCCCAAGATAAAACAGATACGCGATACAAGCGCACCTAAGATCCCATAAAAAAGGACCTTATGCTGATATTTTTTTGGAATCTTAAAAAAGGAGAAGATCACGATGAAGACGAAGAGGTTATCCACGCTGAGCGATTTCTCGATCAGATAACCTGCAAAAAACTGAAGGGCTGCTTCTTCACCACGACTGAAATAGATATAGAGATTAAATAGCAGAGAAAGAGCGATCCAGAACCCGCTCCACAAAAGAGCTACTTTCAGCTTTATCTCACCAGCTCGCTTCCTCCAAATCCCCAGATCTAAAGCAAGCAGACCAAGAAGAACCAGATGAAAAACAACCCAAGGCATCAATTTTTCCATATTCTACATACTCAAGTTGCCACGATTTTTGCACAATACCAGATCGTCACGCCTCAAAAACTAGCGCAAAGACGCAGAGCCGCAAAGAAAATTTTCAGAAAAATCTTTGCGTCTTCGCGACTCTGCGCCTTTCCGTTATTCTTCATTTCCAGTGAGTTTTTTAACATTCATTCAACAACACAAAAGCCAGAAGTTAAATAATATTTATTATTAATTTAATCTAAAGAAGTGGTATATTTTCAGATCATGAAAGTACTTGGAATTGAAACAACCTGTGATGAGACCTCTTGCGCCATTGTAGAAGATGGGCAGAGGATCCTTGCGCATAAAATCTACTCTCAATTCGACCTACACTGCCAGTTTAACGGAGTCTTTCCAGAACTCGCCTCTAGGCGCCACCTCGATGTCTTGATCCCAGTACTTCGAGAAACGATGGAAGAGGCTAAACTCTCCCCTAAAGAGATCGACCTCATCGCCGTGGCAAAAGGCCCTGGGCTAATTGGGGCACTTCTCGTTGGGTTAAACGCTGCTAAGACCCTCTCTCTTGCTTGGGAGATCCCTTTTATCGGAGTGAACCACGTAGAAGCACACCTCTATGCTTCGATGATGGGAGGCGCCGAAAGGCTCTTTCCTGCTCTTGGAGTTGTCATCTCTGGCGGGCACACCTTCTTGGTAAAGATCGATGGAGTGGGTAGCTACCAGCTGATCGGTACAACTCAGGATGACGCCATCGGTGAGGCGTTTGACAAGGTAGCAACACTCATCGGCCTCCCCTATCCAGGCGGCCCTGTAATTGAAGCTCTAGCGCGGAGCGGCGATCCCCACCGCTACCCATTCAAACCTGGCAAGGTGAAAGAAGGCCCGTTGGACTTCTCATTTAGTGGACTAAAGACCTCGGTCCTCTATGCTGTTAAGGGCGCCAACTCGAATAAAGACTCTCCAATTTGTATATCCGAGGAGGAGAAGCCGCATATTGCCGCCTCATTTCAAGAGGCAGCTCTTGGAGATATTGTTCAAAAGGCGCTCGCTGCAGCTCGTCAGTTTGACTGCAGAGCAATCTACGTGGGTGGAGGCGTAAGCAATAACAAGAGACTTAGAGAGATGTTCACAGAGAGAAGCTCGGGCATCCCCCTGTTCTGGCCTGCCCCAGGTCTCAGTCTAGACAATGCCGCGATGATCGCTGGTCTCGGCTTTCACACACTTCAAAAGAAGGGATGCGGCGATGCCCTCGACTTAGAAGCCCAACCCCGCATCCCTCTGAACTAATCTTCTAGTTCGTATTTTTTGCTGAATTTAGAGCCGCCGCCGCTGCTCTTTGCCTTTTCTTCTTTTTTGGGAGCTTCTTTTGCTGGTTGCGCTGGTGTCGACTGCTTGAGGACCGGCTTCTGCTCGGTCGGTTTGGTGCCTGCTGATGCGGACTTGGCAGCGGCCACCTTCTTCTTGTCAGGAGAGGTTGCAGCGGGAGTCTTCTGCGCGGGGGCTACAGCTGCAGGTTCTGCCTTCTTCTCTTGAAAATAGGGGATCGCATCGAGATCAAAATCATCCTTCGAGTTCTCAGCACTTAAACAGATAGGCATGAGAAGTAGAAGTAGCGAGGATCGAATTTGTTTCATATAAACTCCTTTTTCTTAAATTACGGCTACGGCTCGCACCGCAGATTCGGTTCCCTCGCGTATTTTTAATGGGAGGGCGACCAGAAGCGCACCTGTTGCTGGTACTTTTTCTAAGTTGGTTAAATTCTCTAAAATATATTTTCCAGCGCCCAGGATGTGCTGGTGCACGGGAAAATCTCCGTTTGGATTAACTCCATCTGGAGAGAGGGTGTCGATTCCAATCCCAACAACCCCTCTTTCCAATAGAAGAAGTGCCGCCTCAGTTGAAAATCCGGGAAAGTGCATCTTCCCGGAGCTATCGGGATTTCGAAAGGCTTCAACATCTCCCCAGCGGCTCGACCAGCCCGTATTGAGAAGAAGCGCGCTTCCCTTGGAGATCTCTCCATGCTTCTTTTCAAAGGCGAGTATATCGGCCCGGCTCAATAAAAAATCTGGATGGGACCTGTTTGCAACATCGATCATGTAGAGAGGGGTGATCAGCTGCTCTAGCGGAAGGTCTGCAATATGCTTTCCATCACAATAGAAATGAGAGGGGGCATCCATGTGGGTCCCTACCCCAGCGTGCATCTTATAGCTCAGAACGCGCACTCCCTGGTCATAATCCATCTTCACCTCATGATGAAAGCCGCAGCTCCCATTCCATGTGGGTATAGAGCCATCGAGGGTGTGAGTAAGGTCGATCAATCTAAAATTTGAGAACATGAGTAGCATCCTAACATGCAATTCAATTTTTTAGATACAGAGGGGTCTTCTTTTCCACTTGTTCTTTTTGTTTTAGAAACATAGAATTTCTGTTTAAAAATTTGAGGTGAGATATGGCAAAAACAGCCCGTGAATCGATTAAGCTAAAAAGCACTGAAAGTACAGAAGTCTACTGGACAACTAAAAACAAGCGCAACACCACAGAGCGCATCGAACGCAAAAAATATGACAAGAAGCTTAAGCGCCATGTCATCTTCAAAGAAGCGAAGTAGATAGAGCGCCTTGTTTGAATTTTCGATCGCTCGCAAGTATCTAATCCCAAGAAAAAAGCAGCTTTCAGCCTCGCTGATAGCGGTTCTTTCTGTCTTTGTCATCTCGCTCGTTGTCTGGCTACTTCTTGTATTTCTTTCTGTAATGGACGGCATCGAGCGCAGATGGATGGAGAAGATGACCTCTCTGCATGCACCGCTTAGAATCAATCCCACTCCCGCATATTACGCCTCCTACTACTACCAGATCGACGCAATGAGCGCAGCTTCTGGATTCTCTTCGAAGACGATTGGAGAGAAGGCGCGAGCTTCCCTCTCCGACCCCTACTCTCCGGAAGAAGACCGCGAACTGCCAAAAAACATTCCCTCTCCTGAACAGCTAAGAGATGGAAGCTTAAAAGACCCAGTTAAACTTGCTTTTTCTGCCCTTGAAAATCTTAAAAAGACGCGAAAGGATCTGACTTTTCAAGACTATGAGATGAGCGGCGGACTTCTTCGATTGGAGCTGATCCGCCCAGATGAGATCCGCAGCGGAGAGAGAACGCATAGTTACCTCACACAAGTCTCCTACCTCGCGTCATTCCCACAAAAAAACCCGTTTTTAGGCGACCTTCTCATCTCGCCATCAGAAAAAGATCTAAGCCATGTGAAATTTTTGAGAGAGCCATCTCTCGAATACTTCCAACTAAAAGACTCAACCCTTCCTACTCACCACCGCTTCGGCTCTGGAGTTCTGCTTCCTAAAAGCTTCCAAGATGGTGGTGTCTTGATTGGAGATCGCGGTTATATCTCCTACGCCGCCACTACGACAAGTTCAGTTCAAGAGCAGCGCCTCTCCGTTTACGTCGCAGGCTTCTACGATCCAGGCATTATGGCTGTGGGCAATCGATGCGTCCTAGCCCCCTCTGCTGTTGTGCGAGCTATCCACTCCTCTCAAGGAGCCTATACTCTCGATAGAGCGCAATCTAACGGGATTCAGGTCTGGATAAAGGAGTGCACAGCTGCTGAGAGCGTTAAAGCGGAGCTGCAAGCAGAATTCGATAGACTTGGCATCAGCCGCTACTGGAAGATCTCCTCTTTTCGCGATTATGATTTCGCAAAAGATCTTCTGATGCAGTTTCAGAGCGATAAGTATCTTTTTACTTTAATCGGCAGCATCATCCTGATGGTTGCCTGCTGCAACATTATCTCCCTCCTTGTGCTGCTTGTTAACGATAAGCGACGCGAAATAGGAATTTTGCAAGCTATGGGAGCAAGCGGCCGCAGCATTGCTGGGATCTTTGCTCTCTGTGGAGCTGCTATGGGAGTGCTTAGCTGCTTAATAGGCACACTCGCTGCTGTATTCACTCTTCAACACATCGACAGCCTCGTCAAGCTTCTGAGCTTTATACAAGGCCATGAAGCGCTCAATTCGATTTTTTATGGGAAGACTCTTCCTCACACCCCAAGCCAGGATGCGCTTCTCTTTGTTCTCATCGCAACCCCGCTTATCTCACTTTTGGCAGGTCTCGTTCCTGCGGTAAAGGCGAGCAGACTTAAACCCTCTGAGATCTTGAGGTCCGAATGACTGCTCAGATCATCCTTAAGGCTGAAGCTCTCTCTAAAACTTTTAACACTCCAACGCCTCTCCAGGTGCTTCGCAACTTGTCGCTTGAAGTCCGAGAGGGAGAGCGCGTGGCGATCATGGGAAAGTCGGGGGAAGGCAAGAGCACCCTCCTACATATTTTGGGAAGCCTCGAAAGCGCCACGAGCGGACGCATCCAGCTCTGCGAAAAAGATTATAATTCAGAAGATCTTGCGAGCCTCCGCTGCAACAAGATCGGCTTCATATTTCAATCCTTTAATCTTCTTGAAGAGTACACAACTCTAGAGAATGTCCTCATGCCCGCTAAAATCGCGCGCAGAGCTGTTTCCAAAGAGAGTGAGGCCTACCGCTCCGCCCTCTCACTTCTCGATTGGGTAGGACTCTCTGATCGAGCAGACTTCCCAGCTAAGCTCCTCTCTGGGGGAGAAAAGCAGCGCGCAGCAATTGCAAGAGCCTTGATAAACGACCCTGCCCTGCTCCTTGCTGACGAGCCCTCTGGAAACCTCGACTCGTCGACTTCAAAAACGATCTACGACCTTCTGCTCACTTGCACTCAAAAAAAGGGTAAGGCGCTAATCGTTGTTACACACGACTCTGCCCTCGCTGCCCTCTGCGACAGAACCCTCATCCTAAAAGATGGCGTTTTATCCGTCCCTCCTCCTAGAATATCGTTCATACCGAACTCGGTCTTAAACTTGGAATGTGACAAAGTCGGCGCCCGGAGTTTGAATCAGCAAAGCGGCGCCGAAGCAGCTCAACTTGAATAAGTTGAGCGATGCAGGCGGGTTTAAAATCTGGGATGTCGACGAAGTCAAATTCTAAGTTTAAGGCCGAGTTCGGTATTAATAAACAAACCACACTAGGATCTGTAGATGCAGCTTCTCATTATCGGCACTGGATATGTTGGCCTAGTTACGGGTGCCTGTTTTGCCGAAATGGGACACCATGTCACCTGCCTTGATATCGACCAAGAGAAGATAGATCAGCTAAAAAACGGCAATGTTCCCATTTTTGAACCAGGCCTAACAGAGCTCGTTCTGCGCAACCAGGCGGCTGGCCGCCTCATCTTTACCACCGACTACGCTGAAGCCGTCAACTCAAGCTCAGTCTGCTTCATTGCCGTTCCCACACCATCTGCTGCTGATGGCTCTTGCGAAATCAGCTACATACTGCAAGCTGCCTCTGAGGTGGCGCGTCAGATGCAAGAAGATAAGGTCATTGTAACAAAATCGACCGCGCCTCCTGGAACTGCTCATGCAGTAAAAAGATGCATACGCGAGATACTGGATAAAAGAGGCGTAGACCTCAATTTTGATCTCGTCTCAAATCCGGAATTTTTAAAAGAGGGTTGCGCAGTCTCCGACTGCATGAAGCCCGACAGGATCATCCTCGGAGTTGAAAACTCACATGCCGAAAAGGTGATGCGCGAGATCTACTCCTCTTTCACCTGGAATCACGACCGCTTTATCTCGATGGATCTTCTCTCCGCAGAGATGACTAAGTATGCAGCCAATGCGATGCTCGCAACGCGAATCTCTTTCATGAATGAGCTATCTCGCCTCTGCGAGAGCATCGGGGCTAACATCCACTCTGTCCGTGTGGGAATCGGTTCTGACGTGCGGATCGGCTACCAGTTTCTCTATGCGGGAATCGGTTATGGAGGCTCCTGCTTCCCAAAGGATTTACGTGCCCTGATTGCATCTGGTCAAAAGGCGGGGTGCGAGATGTCGCTAGTCCAAGCCGTCGAAGAGATCAATGAGAGGCAGAAGATGCTGCTTGGAAGCAAGATCCTCTCCTACTTTGCTACTCAAGGCGGCGTCAAAAACAAGACGATTGCGCTCTGGGGACTCTCATTTAAACCTGATACAGATGATATCAGAGAAGCACCCTCACTTGTACTCATTCAGCAGCTCAGCGAGGCTGGAGCTAAGCTAAGGCTCTATGATCCGATTGCAATGAGTGCAATGAAAAAAGCGGTGAAAGATCAGAGCAATATCACCTGGTGCAGCGATGAGTATCAAGCAGCTGAAGGTGCCGATGCGATCGCCCTTCTAACGGAATGGAAGCAGTTTCGCGTTGTTAACTTTGAACAGCTTTTAACGAAGATGCGCGGAAAAGGCTTTTTCGATGGAAGAAATCAGTACAAGTCTCAGGAGATGCTCGAAAGAGGATTCGACTATTTTGGAATCGGCATTCCACAACCAACCACGCAGGAAGCATGCTCTCTGGCTTTGACTCACTGAGAAGCTCTATCATAGAGAAATTAAAAGAGTTCTGTTCAGAAGCTCACCACCCCCTGATTTTACCACTTTTTGAAGCCGCCTTATACAGCTTATCGTCCGGAAAAAGGCTGCGGCCCCTTCTCACAATAAAAACAGCTGAAATCTACCACGTCGCAGAAGATGTTGCACTAACACCTGCTTGTGCGCTCGAGATGATTCACGCCTATTCGCTCATTCATGACGACCTTCCTTGTATGGATGATGATGACATGCGAAGGGGCGCTCCTACCCTGCATAAAGTTTACGATGAGGGACATGCCGTTCTTACTGGCGACTTCCTTTTGACCTACGCCTTTGAACTCTTGGCTACTGCCCCTGGCCTGAATGCTGAAACGAGGTTAGCCCTCACTCGCACTCTTGCTGAAAGAGCAGGGGCTAACGGAATGCTTGGGGGGCAGGTGATCGATCTCTCCATCGAAGAGCTCGATTTCGATCTTGAAACAATTGAACTCATGCATAGAAAAAAAACCGGCGCGCTCTTTGCTTGTGCTCTCGAATTTGGTGGAATTATCGGAAGAGCTCCTGCAAGAGATCTCGCTCTCCTTAAACAGATCGGTGAAGAGTTTGGCATCGCCTATCAGATCTTTGATGACCTAGAAGATGCGGGTGAAGATAACACCTCCTGCCTGCAGATTCTCACACCCTCACAAGCCCAAGCGCTAGCCCAAGAAAAGCTCACCCTCGTCTCGTCTCTCCTGAGCTCCCTCTCCGTCCCATCCCTCCCTCTCTCCTCCCTCCTCGACTCCCTCTCTCCAAAAGTACACTAACCCTTAAAAATCTCACTCAGAGGAGACTTGGAAAAAGCGCGCAGAAAAAAAATGGACATAAACGGACGAAAATGGACAGGAAAAGGACCAGAACGGACGCGCGCTTAATAGAGAAAGAGTTCTTTCCCCCTCTCTTGCCCGCCTGTCCATTTCCTGTCCGTTCCTCGTCGATTAACGTCCATTAACGTCCATTTCCCTGGCGGGCAGTTGCAGATGCCAGCGGTGGGCGGTGGAGATGATGGTCTCTAGCGAAGAGAGCTGAGGCATCCAGTTAAGGAGCGTTTGAGCTTTTTTCGGATCTGCCACAAGCGCAGTGGGATCTTCAATGAAGCGTGGGCCGACTTCAACGGAAACAGTGCGACCTGTCACGCGTTCTACCGCGCTAATGATCTCGCGCACGGAATACCCCTGGCCTTTCCCAAGATTAATAGTCAGGCACTTCTTATTTTCACATATCCATAGAAGGGCTTTTAAGTGCGCCTCAGCAAGATCTGTGACGTGGATGTAATCTCTAATTGCAGTTCCATCAGGCGTTGAGAAGTCCTCTCCATTTATTCTTAGAGTAGGGCCTCTGCCCATCGCTGAGGCTAGTACTAAGGGGATGAGGTGAGTTTCGGGGTTATGGCTTTCGCCTACCTCTCCCTCTGGATCAGCACCTGACGCATTAAAATACCTCAGAGCTGCAAAGGTAAGCCCGTAAGCAGAATGGAGATCTTGCAGGATCTCTTCAACCATTAGCTTTGATTTTCCATAGGGATGGGTCGGAAGTTTTGGATGCTCTTCAGAAATCGGATAAGTTTGAGGCTGCCCGTAGACTGCAGCGCTGCTAGAAAAGACAAAATTTTTGACCCCGGCCTCGCACAGATTCTCGAGCAGTCTCAGAGAGGCAACAACATTGTTCTGATAATAAAAAAAAGGGTTTTTTAAAGAGTCTCTTACATTGATGCTCGAAGCGAGATGAATAGCTGCAAATGGAGTGTACTCCTGAACAAGTTTTAAGAGAGCAGCCCTATCAGAGATATCCGCCTCGACCAGCGGGCCCCACTTTACGGCTCTTCTATGCCCTTGGCTAAGGTTGTCTAATGTGATGGGGGTGATTCCTGCCGATTTTAATGTCTTACATACGTGGCTGCCAATATAGCCTGCTCCGCCTGTAACAATCACAGATCTCATCAGAAAGCGCCTCTAGAAAAAAAGAGGTAGGGAATCGTTTTTAAGATAAGTTTTATGTCGTAAAAAAATGAGGAGTGTTCCACGTAACTCTCTTCGAGATTTACCCGCTCTTCAAATGTGATCAAGCTTCTTCCCGAAGTCTGCCAGAGCCCAGTAATTCCTGGTCTTAAAGAGAGAATCTTTTCCGCCTTGTCTCCATAGTATCTTTCGATCTCATCAGCGGTAACTGGTCTTGGTCCAACGACGCTGAGATCTCCCTTCAAAACATTCCAAAATTGCGGCAGCTCGTCTAGCGAAGTTTTTCGAAGAAACCTTCCGACAGGAGTGACGCGCGGATCATTCTGTAGTTTCCAGAAGGTCTCCCACTCTTTTTTTAAATCAGGGCAGCCATCCAGCAGCTCTTTGAGCCTACAATCAGCATCTTTAAACATGGTGCGGAACTTCCAGCAAGGAAATGGCTTGCCGCCCAAACCGACACGGCTTGATGCATAAAATATCGACCCAGAAGATGTGATCCTAACAGCGAGCGCAATCATCAGATAAATCGGCGATCCAAGCAGGAGAACCGATGCACTAAAGACAATATCAAACAGACGTTTACACATATTGACAGGCATAATAGCTGTTTTGCATTTAAATTCTAAAGAGATTAACTTAGCGTAATGCTCAAGCAGATCTACCTCCCCTTTATTTTGGCTCTCATGGTGGCCATCTTCGGCACCGCTTTCTTTCCCTCAATACGCCTCTTCGCTTTTGCACCTTTCCTTGCCATCGTTCTGATGCGCTCATCCTTTTTAACCTCTCTCTGGATCGCTGCGGGAACTGGTCTACTGGTAGATCTTTTAAGCTCGCAGATGCGTTTCGGCGCATATAGCGTGATCTACTGCCTAACTGCCCTTTTGATCTACCACCAGAGGCGCCACTTCTTCGCGGATAAGCCTCTTGCTCTCACTCTATTTACGCTGATAATCTCCCTTGTTGCAGGATCTCTTGAACTGGTCTTTTTACACGCTCTCGACTCTCGCCTTCCGATTAACTGGCGCTTGTTAATAACCGATCTTGTGGGAATGTCTGTTTTAGATGCGCTATATGCATTCCTATGTTTTACTTGCCCGATGAAAGTAAACGAGTATTTAAAACGCATTGGCGGACTCCGCCATCTACTGTTTAAAAAAGATGAATAAAAAACACTCTGCTGACACCTCACATCTCTGCTTTACAGCCATCCAGGCAGCGCTAAAAGCTGGTGAACTTTTAAAAACCGGATTCAACTCGAAATATGCGATTCACTCAAAACCTGGAATCCACAACCTAGTTACAGAGTATGACCTCAAAGCGGAAGAGTGCATCATCTCGATGATCCGCGAGCAGTTCCCCGATCACAGCTTTCTGGCAGAAGAGAGTGGCGATAGTAACAGCACGAGTTCGTCAATTACATGGGTTATCGACCCCCTCGATGGCACAGTGAACTTCGCCCACAACATCCCCTTCTTTTCGGTTAGTATCGCAGCATGTACAAAAGATGAGACGCTGTGCGGAGTAGTCTATCAACCGATGACTCAGGAGCTCTTTATTGCAGAAAAAGGAAGAGGCTCCTATCTGAACGGCGCAAGGCTTCAAGTCTCCGAAACTCGCGAAATTGAAAAATCTATTCTTGCAACAGGCTTTCCCTACAATCTTCAAGAGAACCCCTTGAAATGTATCGATGTCTTTTCTAGTGTAGCGCTAATAGGGATGCCAATCAGACGGCTCGGCTCGGCAGCTCTTGATATCTCCTATGTTGCTGCAGGACGCTTTGACGGCTTCTGGGAGGTGGTCCTTCATCCGTGGGATCTTGCTGCTGCAAAGCTAATATTAGAAGAGGCAGGAGGCAAACTGACTCACTACGACGGAAAAAAGCATCCGATTTTTACTTCGGGAACTGTTCTTGCAACTAATAGCCTTATCCACGAAAAGATGGTCTCGCTGCTTTCATGATAATTGATGGAACAAAGATCGCTAAAGGAATCGAGATGCGCATTACAGAGGCGCTCCGCCATACGCGCAGACGCCCAGGTCTTGCTTTTGTTCTTGTAGGAGAAAATCCGGCTTCAAAGACCTATATTAGAATGAAGCAGAAGAAGTGCGAGGAGGTCGGAATTCTTTCGATCGATCGCGAATTTAAAGAGAGCCTAAGCGAAGAAGCCCTCTTGAATGAGATCGATCTTTTAAATGCGAATCCAGAAGTAGATGGTATTCTTGTTCAACTCCCTCTTCCGGCTCATATCTCTACAACTAGAGTAATGGAGCGCATCACCCCTTTTAAAGATGTGGATGGATTCCATCCCCTGAATATAGGCAAGATGTTTTTGGGAGAGCTAGACGGGTTTCTTCCCTGCACTCCACATGGAATCCATATCCTACTGAAGCACGCAGAAGTGCCACTTCAAGGCAAACACGTCGTTATCTTGGGACGCAGCAATATTGTTGGAAAGCCACTAGCGGCGATTCTGATGCAAAAAAACAGAGATTGCAATGCAACCGTGACTGTGGCCAATAGCTTTACGGAAAATCTACCAGCCCTATGCCGCTCTGCAGACATTCTCGTTGCAGCTATCGGCAGCCCTCAATTCGTTAGAAAAGAGATGGTAAAAAAGGGGGCCGTTGTCATTGATGTGGGGATAAACCGCATTCAAAGTGCAGATGGCAAGTTTCGCATTGTCGGAGATGTCGCATTCGATGAGGTAGCCCCTCTCTGCTCGCAGATCACCCCTGTTCCTGGGGGAGTTGGCCCGATGACAATTGCTATGCTCCTTGCGAACACCCTTTTAAGTTACCAGCGGTAAAAATGCGAAGAGCTCTTCTTCCCATTCTGATCCTCGCATTTGGAGAGATGGAAGCGTCAGATAAGCGCTCGCTTGAAGACGGAGTATTTGTGCACTACAACACGAGAGAGAAGACCCTTTTGCACCAGGGAAAACTATTTCGAGTTGTATCAGAAGAGAGCGGGCACCTCTCAAAGCAGCCCTATGCGTCTATTGGGGGTGATCCTTTCTGCAGAGAGATTATCTCCTGGGACCCTTACAATGCCCCCCTGCTTGAAGAGAAGTATCTCGAACTTCGCAAGATCGTGATTGAAAATGCCACATGCCTTGAAGAGCTCTTGTGGCTCGCCTGTAGTTTTGTGAAGCATGAGGTCTTCTCACATAATCCAAAAAAGTCTGAGCAAGAGGTCGATCTCTTCCTCCAGGAGTGGATCTTCCATAGTGAGCGCCAGCGCGCAGATTTTACCCTCACCTGGGACGGCTTTCTTTTTGCTGTAATTCCTCTGGAAGATTTCGTAAAAATGAAAAGAGGGGTCTGCAGACATCTGGCTCCACTTCTCGCCTATTTCATAGACAAACTCCAAGCCGATGAGGAGTTAAAAGCTCTTATTCCTCCTGGAGAGACCTACATTGTAAGAGATGAGGTCACCGTTGGCCAGCGCACCGGCCACCACGCCTGGAACCTCTACCTCTCTTCTGACGGCGAAGAGGCGTGGCATATAGACCCAACTTGGGAACTTTTAAAGAATATTTATACAGAAACTCCCGAACTCACTGCCAAATACGGCAAAGAGGTGATAGAAAGGGAAAAAGAGAGATTCTCTCTAAGTCGGATTTAAAGTATTATACCAAACTTATGGCAAAAAGAAGATCAAGCTCAAAGAAACCAGTTAAAAAAGAAGACAAGCTCTCGCAAAATCTGACAAAGACGCTTCTCCAGTTCATGGAGGGCAGGCGCTACTCCCCTCTCGAGCCACAAGAGCTTTTTGAACGCCTCTCTCTTCCTCCTACGCTTCACGCTTTATGCAATGAGATCATACAGAAGCTCTCCGAAGAGGGACTCATTGAAATTCGCGAGAAGAAGCTCTCCCTTAAAAAACCTCGAGCTGATGTCATCACAGGCCTCATCAAAGTCCACCCCCGAGGATTCGGCTTCGTTATTCCAGATCATCCCGCCGAGTGTCCTCACGATGTTTTTATTCCAAAGCATCTCGTCGATAATGCGGTCGATGGAGACCACGTCGAAGTTGAGATCAACCCGAATTCTCAGTCCGAAAAGGGCCCTGAAGGCCGCGTTGTAGCCGTCTTAAGAAGAGGCCGCACGCACCTTGGTGGAACGATCCGTTCCATCTCTTCTAAAGGAGAGATCTCTGTTCACGCTCCTCTCTTGGGAACCGCAAAAGAGGTAATCGTCCGCGCAGGTAAAGAGAGCTCATTAAAAGTTGGCGACCGCATCATCATGAAAGTAGATGAGTGGGGTGATGAAAACAAACCTACTCTATGTGAGATGTCGCATCTGATCGGACACATCTCAGACCCCTCGTGCGACAATGCAGCAGCTATTGAAGAGTTCGATCTCAGCAGCAGCTTTTCAGATGCAGCTATTCAAGAGGCGAAGAGCTTCGGAGTCGAGGTCACCCCTAAAGATCATAAAAGCCGAACAGACCTTACTGGAACCACCTGCTTCACGATAGATCCTGAAACTGCAAAAGATTATGACGACGCCCTCTCCCTTACATTAGACAGCAAGGGAATCTACCATCTCGGGGTGCATATCGCGGACGTCGCCCACTATGTTCCCAACATGTCGGCTCTTGATATCGAGGCGAAGATACGTTGTAACTCCACCTACTTTCCCGGCTTCTGCCTGCCAATGCTCCCTGAAGAGCTCTCGAATCAGCTCTGTAGTCTGCGCGCCGATGTCGAACGATTAACAGTCTCAGTTCTGATGGATTTTGACCGTGAAGGAACCCTTCAGAATTATAAGATTGTGCGCGCCATCATCAAGAGCGAAAAGAGGTTCACCTATGAAGAGGCCAAAGAGGTCCTCGATGGGAAGCTAGAGAGCAAACATAAAAAGAGCTTAGAGCTCATGGTTGAGCTCTGCCAGCTCTTAAAAAAGAAGCGTTATGAACGCGGAAGCATCGACTTCTCTCTTCCCGATTTCGTCATCGAGATCGATAAGAAAGGAGAGCCTTTTGGAATTAAGAGAGTGGAATATGACATCACCCACCAGCTCGTCGAAGAGTTCATGCTGAAAGCAAACGAGGTTGTTGCAACTCACCTTTCCAAGCACGGCAAACCGGTTCTCTATCGCATTCACGAAGATCCATCCGAGGAGAACATCCAGGACTTCTATGCTCTTGCTCGATCTCTTGGATTCACTCTGCCTCCAAAACCTGAAACAAAAGACGTTCAGAAGCTTTTTGAAGAGGCTAAACAGACCTCTTTTTCCCAGCAGCTTTCTGTAGCTTTTATCCGCAGCATGAAGCTCGCCTACTACTCGCCGGAAAACATTGGCCATTTCGGCCTTGCTCTCGAGTACTACTGCCACTTCACAAGTCCGATCCGTCGGTATACGGATCTCGTCACTCAGCGAGTTCTCTTCGGTGAAGAGAGCCCGGACATCGACATGCAGAAAATCGCTCTGAAATGTTCAGATCAGGAGCGCGTCTCCTTCCGCGCAGAATCCTCTGTAAAATTGCTGAAAAAACTACGCCTGCTCGACAAGTATATGAAGGCAGACCCCGAGCGAATCTATACTGCACAGATCACCAGGCTTAAACCCTTCGGCTTCTTTTTTGAAATGGCCGATCTTATGCTTGAGGGATTTCTTCACATCTCGGATCTTGAGGATGACTTCTTCCAATTTGACCCCAAAAAAAATCTCCTCATCGGAAAGACGAGCGGCAAGCGCCACTTCTCAGGCGAGTCTATACAAGTGCGCGCCACATCTATTAATTTGATTACACTGGAAACGACATGGGAGCTGGTCTCTTCTAGAGCGAGACGCAAAAAAAGAAGCCCCCCTCTTGAAAGAGAAGATAAAAAACGTTAGAGTCAGGATATGCTAAAAAAATACTTTATTACCGGGCTCGTCATCCTCCTTCCACTAGCAGTTACAATTGCTATCATCGGCTTTTTAATTAACTTCCTGACAAAACCTTTTGTGGAGCTCGTCTCCAGCTTCTTCTCTTACCATCAGGTCGTTCAAAACAACTTCCTCTTTTTTACACCCGATGAAGTGATCCGATACGGCAGCCAACTTCTGATCTTAGTTCTCCTCTTCTTCCTCACCGTTTTTCTTGGAATGGTCACCCGCTGGTTCTTCATCACAAGCTTGCTCCGGCTCAGCGACAAGGTGCTACACCGTATCCCTATTGTGAATACGGTCTACAAAACGACCCAAGACATCATTAAAACGCTCTTTGTTTCCGATAAGAAGAGTTTTAAACAGGTGGTCATGGTTCCCTTCCCACATCCTGGGGTCTATGTGCTGGGCTTGATCGCAAGAGATGCCCCTGCAACTTGCTCCGAGAAAGTTGGTAGAGATCTAATCTCTGTTCTAGTTCCTACTACGCCAAACCCTACCACCGGCTTTCTGCTCATGTTCCCTAAGGAAGACCTTATCTATGTCGACATGAAACCCGAAGACGCGATTAAATTTATCGTCTCTTGTGGAGTTATTATTCCTGCCGAGCTAGATCCTTCTCTAAAGTCAAACTTTCCTCCAACTTCCTCTAGAACGTGATAAAAAAATATCTAGCGACAGGTTTCATCACGCTCCTTCCGATTGCGCTCACACTGATGATCGTCTCCTGGCTCTTTAATTTTTTTACCACACCCCTACTCGGAATCACTGAAAATCTGCTTCTAGCCTACCAGCATAAGACTGGCTTAAACCTTGAGAGCCATGAGACCCTCGTAATCTTTATCAGCCGGGTGATGGCCCTGATCCTACTTTTTGCACTCACCATGATACTAGGCTTTTTGGGAAGAAAGATTTTTTTTAAGACATTCATCAGCTCCACACACTATCTTTTTCTTAAACTACCTTTTGTAAAGGCCGTCTACCGCATCTCTAAAGAGGTAACAGGCGCGATCTTCTCTCAGAGCACAAAGACCTTCAAAAAAACAGTCCTAATCCCCTTTCCTCATCTCGAAGCACATACTCTAGGTTTTATCACTGGCGATGCCCCCGCAGTGTGCAAAAAGGCTGTTTTTGACGTTGACCAGTCTATTTTTGTTCCCACATCACCCCACCCATTATCGGGGTATATGCTCCTCTCTCCAAAAAAAAATGTGATGGAAGTCGATGTCAGCGTCGAGGACGCATTCAAATTTCTCCTCTCGTGCGGTGCTGTTCATCCTGGAGAAAATATCAGCCAAACCAGCGACCCCTCCAAAAAACCTTGATCGTTTTAGATCGCTAGATCTATAATGATTCCTCAAACCTGCATAGGAGAAACTTCATGGTACGCATTAGCAGACAGGCGAAAATTCGCAATATGTCCCCACGCCGCCGCAAGGCACCAGCCAAGAAGACTGGCCCTTTAAAAGACAATCTGCCCGTTGGTTATAAGCCACATGTGAATGCAGCAGATGGCGCCATGGCAAAAAGGCTCTTCATCCCTAAAATAAAATAGGGAACTCTTTAACTAATTTTTTAATTTAGGGAAGTTTATGTCTAGACACCGCAGTTATGGAAAATCCAATACCGGCACTAAAAAACGCAACGTTCTCAAGCGCTTTGAGCGCGTCGACGTTCTGAAAAAGCTCGGCAAGTGGAAAGAGGGAGCAAACACAAGAGTAACAGGGCTTCCAAAGACCCCTATTCTCCCTTGATCGACTGCACTATATACAACAAGCAGCGCTCTCTTCGCATTTCTAAGACATCGGCCAAGGCATCTGTTCTAGCTACGCTAGATTTCCTTGGCCTTTCTTGTGATGAGATCTCTGTGCACTTCGTCAGCGAAAAAGAGATCTCAGCGCTACACCTTCACTACTTCGACGACCCAACCCCAACCGACACAATCTCCTTTCCTATCGACGCCCCAGGAGAACGGACAATCTCCACCTGCCACCTCGGCGAGGTCTTCATCTGCCCCGCTGTTGCAATTAAATACGCTAAAAAAAATGGGTTGGATCCCTACCAAGAGACAACTCTCTATCTCGTCCACGGAATATTGCATTTAATAGGTTTCGACGATCTTACTCCTGAGGAGAAGAAGGAGATGCGCGCTCAGGAGCGCCGCTGCATGAAATCTCTTCAGCAAAAAAACGCTCTGTTGAAACCTGAATAAAAAAAATATATAATTACCGATTATGGATAACCCCGCCTTCTTTCTGCTTTTTTTGTTTGGAACGAGCCTCCTCAACGGCACGAGCACGGCACTCAATCGTTTAGGAAGAAGCTACGTTGAAAAATTGCTAAAGGAGCGCTCATCTCTAAAAGCCATACGTGCCTACCTTGAATTCTTCTTTGGAGAGCGCATCTGGGAAGGCCTCTTCTTTTCGCTTAGCTTAACCAAACAGCTGATGCAACTCTGCTACGCTCTCTTCTTCTTCCTCTTTCTGGTCAGCATAGAACCCTTTAGCCAAGCTCTCCACTCTGCGGAAAAAGCTTGGGACATCATCTGGCTTCTGCTCATTGCAGGCATAATCATCGGAGTCTCTCTTGCGACTAACTTCATCATCAACCTCATCAGCTTAGCAAGCCCAAAAAAATATCTAGGCTTTGCCACCCCCTTCTCGGCCGCCCTCCTCCTCATCTTCTCATTAATCAACGCACCACTTTTTAAGATATTAGGGCTCTTCCTGCCAAAGGCGCCCACTTTGCGAAAGCTCGAGCCTGATGTCGACATGAGAAACAAGTTTCTAGAGGTACTGCAAGATTCAGACCTCGCCCCTTACTTCGACCAGAGCGATCAGAAACTACTCTCGTCTGTAGTCTCCTTTAAAGAGAGAATCGCGCGCGAAGTGATGGTTCCTAGAATCGATATCTTTAGCCTTCCAATCGACACCTCTTTACAAGAGGCGACCGAGAGCTTCCTCCTGCAGGGCTATAGCCGTATTCCCATCTACCGTGAGAGCGTCGATAACATCGTGGGAGTCCTTCTTTTTAAAGACATTCTGAAACACTACTTTCAAGCCTCGACCGATAAAGAGAAAGATAAGAAACTTAAAAACTCAATAGAAGATTTTTTAAAGCCCGTTCTCTACACACCAGAGACAAAAAAAATCTCCCAGCTCTTTCAAGAATTTCGCAGCAAGCAGATCCACCTCGCCATCGTTGTAGATGAGTGGGGCGGCACCGAGGGAATCATCACGATTGAAGATATCCTCGAAGAGCTTGTAGGCGAGATCGCCGACGAGTATGACATCGACGAAGAGATCATGTTCTCTGTACTTCCCGGCGGAGGCTGGATCGTAGATGGTAAAATGAGCATCCTAGACATCGAAGGAGAGCTAGGCATCAAGATCCCTCAGAACCCCGAATATGACACCCTTGGCGGCTATATCGTTCACCGCGCAGGAACGATCCCCTCCAAAGGCTGGAAAATCCACCATGATGAGTTCGATTTAGAGGTCCTCTCCTCAGATGAGCGCTCAGTGGACAAAATCCGGATCACCTCACTCACCCCAAAAGAAAACTGATTCCTTGCTAAAGAAACGCTTCTTAAGGCAAAATTTGGCACTATTCTGTTTACAGGTAAATAATTCATGAGACGCTCTATTTGTTTATGCGAACCAAATGCTGCCCTAGCAGGCGCCGTTGGAACTTGGAAGTTCTCTTACACAACAGCTGCAGCTCTGCCTAAAGGCACAAGACTGCGATTCGACCTACTCAGCAAAGGAAGGCCGATCGACTGGGAGATCCCTCAAGTAAACGCAAAAGACAAGAAGAACCTCATCTGGGCAGAGCTGCCAGATGGCAAAGCGCTTCCTGCAAAACAAGTTGAACTTGCAAATGCTTTTGCACCCGTTTTTGAGTTCACCCTACCTTCTGAAGTAAAAGCTGGAGACACGCTATCTATCTTTTTAGGAACACCAGATAAACTAAAACAAGATAAAGGCAACCGCGCGCAGAACCATCTGCAGAGACGCCGCCCCTTCCACCTCTTCATCGATCCGAAAGGAAAAGGCGACTTCCGCGAGCCCGAAGTGTTCGGCCTTGATGTCCGAGGCAACAAGTTAAGTAACATCAGAATCATCGCTCCTTCTGTCGTCTCCAAAAATCGCAGATTTGATGTGATCGTCCGCTTTGAAGATAGCTTTGGAAACCTCACGAATAATGCACCAGAAGGCACACTCATCGAGCTCTCCTATGAGCAGCTCAGAGAAAACCTCACTTGGAAGCTCTTTGTTCCTGAGACAGGCTTCCTCAACCTACCTAACCTCTATTTCAATGAGGCTGGCGTCTACAAAATCCAACTCCTGAATACTGCCACAAAAGAGAAGTTCTACTCGGCGCCCATTAAGTGCTTTCCCGAGAGCGACCGCAATCTCTACTGGGGACTTCTCCATGGAGAGTCTGAACGCATTGATTCCACAGAAAATATCGAAGCCTGCTTGCGCCACTTCCGAGACGAGCACGCGCTTCAATTTTTTGGCTCTTCCCCCTTCGAAAGCACTGAAGAGACATCGAATGAGCTATGGAAGTCGATCTCCCTACAAATTGCAGAATTTAACGAGGAGATGCGCTTTGTCACCTTCCTCGGTTTTCAGTGGTTTAACAACGCACCTGAAGAGGGACTTAGAAACATCGTCTACTCCAAAGACAGCCGCCCGCTGCAACGCAAGAAAGAGGCGAAGTCGAACACCCTAAAAAAAATCTACAAGGGACACCATCCCAAAGAGATGATCTCTATTCCAAGCTTCACAATGGGCAAGGGGTTTGAAACCACTTTTGACGACTTTACACTTGAATTTGAACGCGTTGTTGAGATCTACAACGCTTGGGGATCTTCCGAGTGTCTTGCAAAAGAGGGAAACCTACGCCCCATCATCTGCCAAGGCAAAAAAGGCGTCGTAGAGTCTGAAAAGGGTTCGATTCGCAAAGCCCTCTCTCGCAACATCCGCTTCGGCTTCGTTGCCGGTGGCCTCGATGATCGCGGCATCTACAGCGACTTCTTTGAAAGCGACCAGGTGCAGTATAGCCCAGGGCTTACAGCCATCTACGCTGTGGAGCAGACGCGTGAGGCGCTCTTTCATGCCCTCCAGAACCGCAACTGCTACGCCACTACAGGAGAGAGAATCGTCGTTGGCTTCTTCATTGCAGGTTCCGGAATGGGAACAGAGCTCTCAACAAAAGCAAAACCTGGCCTCGCCTTTAACCGTCACCTCACAGGATACATCGCAGGAACGGCTCCTCTTAAAGAGGTCTCCATCATCCGCAACGGCGAAGTGATGCACACCTTCCACCCCAAAGAAAGTACCCTTGACTTCGCGCATGATGACATGGAGCCGCTAGGAAATGTCGTTCTCCCATCTGCAGATGAGAGACCTCCATTTGCCTACTACTACGTCCGCGTCGTGCAAGAAGATGGTCATATCGCTTGGAGTTCACCCATCTGGATCGACTACCCAGATATGGTCGTCACTCCTCCGGCTAAGAAGCCCAAGAAGCGCTAACTCTTTTTTTGTAGTGCGGTGACTCGTCACCGTTTTTCTTGAGCACCGCCTCGGCAATCTTTCTTCACGGAGAGATCGACAGGTCGATCTCGAGAAAAGCGGCGCCGGGTCGCCGCACTCCACACAAGAACACGGGCTTTTTTTTTAATCATTGTCCCAGCCAGCAGCGTCGTCTGTGATGCTAGCTAAAGTGGGGGCGGGTTGAGCGATGCCGGCTATCCCTCTTAGAAAGGCGGGATTGCCGGGGCTGTTTTGGATAAGTTCTCCAGTCTGCTCCATCGAAAAGTAGTTCCCAAACTCTTTTAGTTTTCCTGTACGCAGTTGCGAATCTATCCACTTAAGTAACTGCGCATGAAAATCCTGCGGGCGCTCCCTAATCGATTGTAAAATCGTCTCATCATCCTTCATGCTTACGTTCAGTGAGGTCATGGTCAGGCAATTAATGTGTAATACCAGCGGCTTGAAGAGCTCCTTAGCTCTATCTCTGATGAACAGAAAAATTTGCTCAGAGCTGAGCGCTGACCAAGCCCCATCTAAAGAGCTGCAAAAAGCGGCAAAGCCCTGCTGGCGCGCAGGAGATGGGAGCATCTCATACTCCCTCTTCCAGAGAGCTTTCTCATCATCGCTCTTTGTTAAAGTTTTACCATTCCAGCGCTCAAACACCTGCTGTTCAACTGATTTTTCAGATTGGACAGTCGCATGCCAGTGAAGTTCGCACAGGTGGTGTGCTCTCCACTGCTGTATAGCTGCCCTGGCGCGAGGATCGGCTGGAGCCTCCTTGAGTCTGCCGTACGCCTCCTCTAGACTCCCCTTGATTCGAGTCCGACGTTCAACAAGTGTTCTGCAAGAATCTTTAAGAAGAGAAGAGAGCTTTTTAATCTTGAGCGCGACTAGAGCGTCTAGATCTCTTGCCCACTCATCTTTTGTGCCCGTTGTTTGTGGATTAGAAAACCAGCGCTCAAAGAAGGCGTCAATTGTAGCTTTAGCGGCCTCTGCCTTCTGAATATCGATCCAGCGCCCAACCCCTTTTAAAAACTCTCGATTACTAAAATCACCTTTTATCTTCTCTAAGAGCTGATCTTCGGTTAATTTTTTGTCTTCGCGGATCTTGCCAGACTCTGCATAAAATTGGGCTACCCCAGCTTTCAAAACAACCGCTGGAAGGTTTTTTAAAGCAACTTGCCACTCTGTCACTAATGTTGATAAGCTTCCTTGCGGGAGGTTTTTTGCACTGAGCCAGCCTCGATAAAGGTTTTCAGCTGAAGCTAGAAGAGGAGAGAGCTCCAGTTGCGGCGGAGGCATGGGCTTTTCAGCCTGAGAAAAAAGGGAGAGAATCCATTCGAAAAGATCTTCGATGCATGTCCAAGAGGATGAAAGAAGACTTAAAAGAGAGCTTAAGCAGTCGCCCTCATCAGCTGGCGCTGGAGCCTTCTCATGCGGTTTAAGTGTCGAGATGTGCGTTTGACCTGGCCTGCTTCCTTGCGCGGCAGGTTCCTGAACTCCCTGTTTACGTTCTAGACGTGGACCACCACCTATCGGCGCAGCTGCACTCATACCTTCCAATCCTGTGAAATCTAATAAAAAGAGTGTTAATTAGATTACACAGGCGCTTTTACGACAAGGGTCTTTGGATCGCATCCAAATCTCTGAACAGCTGCCTTGTTCTCGGCTAAATTCTTCTCATGGCTGCGAATTAAGTTTCTAGCACCTCTAGCAGCCATATCATTAAAGGCCTCAGGCGAATCAGGGAAAGAAAGAGGCTCGCCCTTCCTATCAGCGGCATCCTCGGGTGGAAGTGCAGCTATCCGATCAGCGAACATCTCTTTAGACTTCACATATCTATCTTGGTTCAGCCACACCTCACACCAGGCTTTCACTCCGGCAGTAAAAAAGTGGATGTCTATGACACTTATTGAATCGAACAGATCCTGACTGGTCTTGATACCTATTTTACCTTGATCTGTCAAATGACCATAGCAGGCCATCGCTCCAACTGCCCACACTTCGGGATGGAGTTTCATCGCCTCTCTCTTCCACTCGTCAATTTTTAAATCTGCAGGTAGATCGCAAAAAGCCCGAACCTGCGGGTAATCGCTAAGAGTTACTTGGCGAAAAATCTTCTCTTTTTTTTCCAGAGGAGCGTCGGGAGCTGCTGCTGCACCAGCTGAAGGCTTAACATCGCGAATCACGAGCGCCTTAGGATCGCACTCATACTTCTGCGCTTGTTCCAGTATCCGATTAAGAGCCTCTGCATTGCCTTTTACCCGATTAAACTCCTGCACGATCCGATCGTCAGCACTACCGCTTTTAATCCACTCACCATGGTTCCTGTTAAACTGTGCATACTGTGCGGGGTATCCTACGAGAACTTGAACGTTGTTAGCCCATGCCCGTACACCCTCGACAAAATGCTCATCAAACATCTCAAGCGCATCAAAAATCTGCTGATTTGTAACTCCTTCACGATGTGTTAGGCGCGGAGACTTCTCAACAAACGCTCTTGCGCCTGCTGCCCATGCTTGAGGATGCAGAAGCTTTTGCAGCTCCCTCTTCCACTCGCCTTTTTCTGTATAGGCGGGCCTACCGTCCAAATAAGCATGTCCTTTTAAACCGACAAATCTAGATGCAAATGCGACGTCAGTAGAAGTCAGTTCTGGTATCTGATAAGGATCGCACTCTTGCATCTGCGCTTCAACATACGCTCTCCCGCCACCTTCCCACGCTTCAGCAGAAAGGCGCTCTTGCACCTCTTTTGCCCACTGTCTCTTTTCTGCGTAGACCCGACTATGTCCAAACGTACCCACGCTCTTTAACCATGCAAACTTATCTGCTCTCTGAGCAGGAGTAGCGACTGCGTCTGCAGGGACGGCTGGAGCAGCTGGTGCAGCGGCAGCTGGCTCTTCTCTGCGAGGCTGTGGCTCAGCTTGCGGAGCTGGCATGAAGGAGCTAAGAAGTGCCGCAATGCACTCGTAACAAGAGAGGAAGAGGCTGGTTATGCACTCCCAAATGCCGCCTTGAGGTCCAGGCAGCTCACCTCTGCCCGCACTGCTGAGCGCATCGGGATGGATCGGAGCTTTGTACTCAGCTGGTCGCGCCGCTCCTGCCTGAGAGACAGATGCCGGTGGTGTAGCTGCAGGCCCTCGAACTTCTCTAGCTGACATATTTTCTCCTAATTATTAATGCTAAGGTCTTTGAACTTTGCAAGGGCGGCAGTCTCCAGGCGAAAGGCTGCGGCAGAGCTTCCTGTTGCAACGTTGCTACCTTCTCTTTTTTTGGCATCTTGCAAGTCGGCCCACGCTAAAAGGCCAGCTAGAAACTTCTCCTCGCCATAGTTATCTCGAACCACATCAAAAAGTTCTTGCGGAGTCATTTGTGCGAGGTTCGCATATTTTTTCCCCACTTCCATCGCATGGTGTATACCGAAAGAGATAGCTGCATGAGGAAGCTTTATAATCTCACTCCTCCAATCATAAGCTCCTTTGCCTGCCTCAAGCGAAAGTGACTGCGCACTCCAATCAGTGTGAAATTTCCTTACTGCTTCAAGCGGGGTTAGAACTCTCTCTGGTGGGGTGGTTGGAGCTCTGGCTCCGCAGCAGAAGATAAATCTAAGCAGGGCCACAAGACAGCTTAAGCCGCAAGAGAAGCAGGCGCTTAGACACCCTATGCATGAGGGAGCAGGCCTGCGCGGCATAAGCGGTTGAAGTGGGGGCTGTCCTTGCCCGCCTACAGCTACAGAAGCAAGCGAGCTGGCACCTGCAGAATATTTACCATCACCTTTGCTTTCAGATGCGGCGTTATAGGGTCTCGGGGGCGCGCCCTTGGTATCGAATGAGAGATCGTAGACCTCATCATCCCAACGTGGACTTCTTCCAGGAAGACCAAGCCCAGATGTACCTCCAAAAGTACCTTTAGAGTCGAAACTCATGGCTATACCTTAAAATGTTAAATGCATTACAAATATGATACACTTTTGATCATTAAAATTATATAAACAGCTCTCTCAAACCAGTAATTAAACGAGGGAAACAAGCAATTATAATTTTATTTTTCAGTCAGTTTACTCGTCACAAAATCGACGAAAAGTATATGCTGCGATTGTGAATAGAATCAAATTTTTTCTACTTCTTTCGACGCTCTTCTCCCCTCTGCTCTTAACTGCTGAGGTTCAGCCGGCTGCTGAGCCGATTTCTGAAGAGAGCAGCGTGGATAAGCGGCAGATCACCTATCTGCTTCAGTCTGGGGAGTACAGTAAAAGTTTTGCTTTATACAGAAAGTGGAAGACCAAACTAGGAAGGCATGATTTTGAGGTGCTCCACCAGTTTGGACAGATTCTGCTGGAAGAGGGGGCGAGAAGCTCAGATCCTGAGAGGCAGCTGGTAAGCATCTTCGGAGCGGGCCTTGCCGGAACCTCCTCCTCGTGGGAGATTTTAGAGAGTGGGATTAGAAGCCCACACCCTCAAACGCAGATGGCGACGATCCAGCTGCTGGGGCGTCTCCAAGACGACCACAGCGACGAGCTCCTAGTTAAAGCGATGGGCTCTGAGTTCTTCTTCTCTAGGCTCGAAGCCGCCTACTTCCTCTCGATGCGCAAGCATCGCATGGTGACGGGACAGCTTGAAGCGCTGATGCACCGTGTTCCAGAGGAGATGCGCTTCTTCTTCCCGGAGTTCTTTGCGCTGATTGGCACGACAGATGCGATCTCCGTTTTACGCCACATGATGGATGAGAGAAGCCCGGTTGTAAGAACTGAAGCGATCTTAAATGCGGGAAGGTATGAAAGAGATGATCTTCTCCCTCAAATACGCGCGCAAGCGACGCACCTCAACATCGCAGAGCAGGAGGCGTGCGCCTACGCTCTGGGAATTTTGAAAGATTCAAAGTCGCTGCCTCAGCTAAAAAAACTCTCAGCCTCCCCTTCCGCTAACGTCCGCCTCTCCGCGCTCAAGTCGCTCTATCTTCTTGGTAATACTGAGGTTAAAGAAGAGCTAGTAGATCTCGCAAAGGGGAAAGACCTATTTGCAATTGCGAGTTTGGGAGAGCTGCAGCCCGGAGATACAGCTCATGTGAAGGAGCTCCTCTTTGCCCTGTCTCAAGACTCCAACTTGCAGGTGCGCTTTAATGCGACGGTCTCGCTCCTGATGACGCGAGATGAGCGAGCTGCCCGTCCTCTAATCGAATTCCTGCTCAGAGATGGCAGAGATCTCGGCTTTCAACCCCAGTTTTCGCTTGGACGCGCGAACATGGCATGGAAGGTGGTTACCTCTGCAAGCCATAAGAGCAGCGAGCAGTTCGACCTCTCTGCCATCTCTTTAAGCGTGAGAGAGCATCTCCTGCGCCTCTCTCTTGAGCTTCCCGAAACGGCCTTTCTAAGAATTGCTAGATCGATCTTTGACAGCCGGCAGAGCGATCTGGTTCCCCTGCTCGTTCACCTGCTGGAAAACCTCCACACAGAGGAGTCGATCACTCTACTAAAAGAGAAGAGCCAGACAGCTGGAGCTCCACTGATTCGCGCCTACTGCAATTTAGCTCTCTTTCGGCTTAGGCTAGATGGCAACTACGAGAAACAGCTGATGGAGTGGCTGGGCGCAAAAAAAGAGAGCGAGCTCTTCCGCTTTAGACCGATGACCATGCGCTCATCCCTGCGCCTTGCCGACTGCAGCTTTGAGCTGACCCCCGAAGAGCACTCTAAACTCCTCATCGAATCCCTCGAGGCGCTTGTCCGGCGCTATGAAGAGAAGGGGCTCGACCTCCTCCTTACCCTCCTCCAAGAGGGAAATCCCAAAAATCGACCCATCCTAGCCGGCCTCCTCCTGCAAATGATGCAGTGAAAAAATACCTCCCATAAGTATACTTCGTACCTTAAATGCATAAAAAATTCTTGCTCGCATCGCTTTTTCTATTGTCATCTCTCAGCGCTGAGGAGAATCCTCCTGCGCCTGCGCAGCAGTTTGAAGTGAACCTGAAGAATCCCGTTTTCAGCCAGGGTGTAATCACAACGGATGAGGGGGGCATTGTCACCGCTCCAGGAATACGCATCCAAGCGCAGAAGATCAGCTATACCAATCGCATCGAAAATGGCGTTGCAGTCCAGAAAGTAGAAGCAGAGGGCGATCTGCTGATGGAGTATGGAGAGCGCGCCTTCGTCGGAAGCAAGCTCGAGTATGACTTCATCACTAAAACGGGAACACTCTGGGATGGAAAGACCTACGTCGACATCTGGTTTCTCGGCGGCGCGCGCATCAACTTAACCGAGGATGGAAGCTACACGATCTATGACGCCTATGTCACAACGTGCGAAACGCAGGATAACACCTGGGACATCCACGCAAGAGCCGTCAAGATTACAAAAGAGCACCTGCTCTCTGCAAAAAACATCCGCTTCCGCTTTGGAAAGATTCCGGTCTTCTGGATTCCCAACTTCAAGAGCAACCTGAGATTCAAAAACGACTCTTCAGTTCGATATAAGGTGAAGTGGGATAAGAGCCTGGGGCCTCGTGTGACAATGCGCTACCGCGTCTTCTCTTGGGAGCACTTTAACGCCTACTGGCGCCTCGACTACCGCTTCACAAAGGGTCCTGGCACTGCGATTGAAACCGACTACCACTCGCACGATAGAAACACGATTTTCCGCACGCGAAGCTATGGCGCATACGATAAGAGCTGGCCCGACGAGACGACGAACAAGCGCTACCGCTTCCAAGGCCTCTACACGACGAAGACGCAGAACGAGAAGACCTTCGTCCACATGACGTACGATAAGCTTAGCGATATAAAAATGCCGGGCGATTTTAAGAGCAGTGATTTTGAAGTAAACACGCAGAAGCGCACGCGCCTGCTCGCTTCCCACCACGAGAAGCAGTTTCTCACATCTCTCAGCTTCCAGCCGCGCATCAACAACTTCCAGAGTATTAACCAAGAGCTTCCCTACGTCACCAGCAACATTCGGCCATTTACTCTGGGACGCACTGGGCTCATCTTCGACAACTTTTTCAACGCCGGCTATCTAAACTACATCTATGCAAGCAACTTGCAGAGATTTCTTCCCTCCTTGAGAGCAGGCAGGTTTGAAACGAGAAATCAGGTATACCGTCCTTTTAGACTCTCTCATTTAACAATCACTCCCGCTGCGGGATTCACGGGCATCTTCTACACGAATAATCAACAGCACGACTCGACTGGACAAGCACTCTTTACCTATGGAGGAACCGCCTCCACTCACCTCTTCCGCACTTTTGGCAAGGTGCAGCACATGGTAGAGCCCTATCTCACCTACCAAGGAATCACAAAGCCGACATCGGGCTTAAATGACCACTTCGTCTTCAACATTAACGACGGGTATAACAAACTCAATCTTCTGAAAGTCGGCATCAAAAACAGCTTCTTCTCAAAAAGCGCCTCTCCTTTTCTTCCTCCGCTCGTCGCTGACCTCTACACGTACGCCTACTTTGGAGATAACACCTATAAGCGCACCTTTCCTAAGGCCTATTTTAGTATCGGGTGGAATCGACCAAGTTATGCTGTGATCGGCGGAGTTGCATGGAACCAGGAGGAGAAGGTTTGGGATTACACCAATCTGCGCGCAGGCATCACCATTAGCGAAAACCTCGCCTTTGGAGCCGAGTTCCGCCACCGCAGCCGCTTCGACTGGAGAAAGACCGATCATGAGAACTTTATTCTGGATGTGGCAAGACCTATTTCCGAACTTCTAAAGTCCCCTCTTTCAGATCAGAGAAATACGATGATTCTTCGTCTGTATGGACGGATCATGCCAGGGCTCTCCTGCATGATTCAATCGCACCATGGCTGGGCGCGACGCTCAGAGCCAAACTATAGCGAAGCAAAGATCGAAATCTTTAAAACTCTACTCTCCCACTGGCAAGCCAAGTTCGGCTACCAATACACCATCAACGACCCCTTCCAAGTCACCGCCGGCATCCAACTCATCAAGTAGCGTACAGAAGAAGCCTTCGGCTTGGCCCGCAGAGGAAAAAGAAAGGGCGCTCGGAGAAGAAATGGACGTTAATGGACAGGGAATGGACAGGAAATGGACACGCGCCCAAGAAAGAAGTTCTCTCCCTCTTTCTTGCCCGCCTGTCCATTTCCCGTCCATTTCTGTCCGTTCCCTGTCCATTAACGTCCATTTTTTCGGCGGGCGCTAGGCCGAAGGCCTAGTTGTATTTCTTTTTGATTTCGCGGAGGAGAGGCTCGAGTTTCTTGCGGGAGGCTGGCTCCATGCGGTCGATGTAGAGAACGCCATTGAGGTGGTCGTTCTCATGCATGCGGATGCGCGCGTTATACCCTTCGAGCTCTTCGACGAAGGTCTGCCCGTTGATATCGAGCGCTTCGATCGTTAACCTCTCGGGGCGAAACACCTTGCCGCGGAGTTTGGGAATGGAGAGGCACCCCTCATCATCTTCAACCTGCTCTTCGCTATGCTTTGAGAGCTTTGGATTGATGTAGACCTGCGGAGCAGTCATGTTCCACTGGCCTTCTGGAGTCACGATGTAGCTTCTGCAGACAAACAGCCGTATTGGGCGTCCGATCTGCACTGCAGAAAGTCCGATGCCGTGCGATAGATCGGCTGTTTCAATCATATCCATTGCAAGCTGGCGAATCTCAGGAGTGATCTCCTCGATAGGCTCGGAGCGAACGCGTAGAAGTGGATTGCCGTAGTAGATAAGAGGGAGACGCATGGCTACTACTCTTGAACCTCTTCAATCGTAGCAGGAGCTGCCTGCACGCTGCTTCTACCGAGAGCAGATGTCCAAAGAGAGAGAGTGATGCAACCTATCACGAAGATACAAGCGAGATAAGCGGTAAACTTCTTGAGCACAGCTGCGGTTGATGTTCCGAAGAGAGAGTCTCCAGGATCTCCGCCAAAAGAAGCGCCAAGACCTAAGCTCTTGCTCTCCTGCACAAGAATTACAAGGCAGAGCAGCGCAGAGAGCGCAACGAATAGAAAAAGAGCGGTGTAGTAGATAAATGTCATACAGTTTGTCCCGAGTTAATAATTTGTGCAAAAACGGAGGGGTCGAGGGCTGCGCCGCCGACAAGTGCTCCGTCTATATTGGGCATGCTAAGCAGAGCATTTGCGCTCTCAGGCTTAACAGAGCCTCCGTAGAGAATTGCGATCTTTTCGGCTACGAGCGCGCCGCACTTCTCTTTTAAAAAATTTCTGCAGATCAGATGTGCCGCATCGGCAATCTCAGGAGTTGCAGTTTTTCCTGTGCCGATTGCCCAGACAGGCTCGTAGGCGATATGAATTTTTTCAAGCTCTTGAACTGTGAGGCCTGTAAGCGACTCGGAGAGCTGAGAGAGTAGGATCTCTTCTGTTTTTCCCGCCTCTCGCTCCTTCTCACTCTCTCCCACGCAGACGATCGGGGTTAGCCCCTCGGCTAAAGCTCGCTTGACCTTTCGGTTGATGAAAGCGCTTGTCTCTTGAAAGTAGCTGCGTCGTTCGGAGTGGCCGAGAAGCACAAACTGAGCGCCCGCCTCCTTGAGCATTCCAGCAGAGATCTCTCCTGTGAAGGCGCCTTCAGGAGCGTCATGCATATTCTGAGCTCCGACCTGGATGGAGCTCTTTCTGCTCGCAGCTGATGCGGCATGCAGAGCTGTGAAGGGAACAGCTAAAAGAACGCGCGCAGAGGAGGAAATTTGAGGGATGAGGGCAGCTACGTACACTTCGGCCTCTCTGGCCGTCTTGTACATCTTCCAGTTCCCCACGATAATTAACCTACTTTTTTTTCCCATAAAAACCTTGACAGGAAGGCCATATGATAACCAAGCTGACAGATCAGTTGCAAGAGGCAAGCCACGCTATGGAAGAAATTCTTACAGTTACCCAGCTAACAAGCGCTATAAAAAAACATTTAGAAGGTCGTTTTTTATATGTGACTGTTCAAGGCGAGATCAGCAACTTCAAAGAACAATCCTCAGGCCACCTCTACTTCACCTTAAAAGATGCGGAAGCCCAGATCTCAGCAGTCCTCTTTAGAGGTACGGCCCAGACGCTCACTCGCACGCCAAAAGCGGGAGATCAGGTCGTTCTGAAGGGAGAGCTCTCTGTTTATGCTCCCCGAGGAAACTACCAGATCATCGCCCGAGAGCTCAAGTATCTCGGCGTCGGAGAGCTTCTCCTCAAACTACACGAGTTAAAAGCGAAGCTGCAGAGCAAGGGCTGGTTCGATGCAAAGAGAAAAAAGGCTCTGCCCAAGTTCCCTAAAACAATCGGCGTAGTCACGAGCCCTACAGGTTCTGTTATTCAAGATATTTTGCATGTGCTAGGCCGCAGATATTCGGGATTCCAGCTCCTGCTCAACCCGGTCAAAGTTCAAGGCGAGGGAGCAGCCCAGGAGATCGCAAGAGCGATTGAACAGTTCAACCAGCACAAGCTCGCCGACGTTCTTATCGTGGGCCGCGGAGGGGGCTCTCTGGAAGATCTGTGGGCCTTTAACGAGGAGATCGTAGCCCAGGCTATTTTCAACTCTTCAATTCCCGTTATCTCCGCAGTGGGCCATGAGACAGACTTCTGCATCGCAGACTTTGTTGCCGACATCCGTGCGCCGACTCCATCTGCCGCTGCTGAGATCGCGATCGCAGAGAAGAGCAAAGAGCTCCAGTTTCTGGGCCAGATGCAGAGAAGGGTGCGCGAAACGACAACTCTTCTTTTGAGAAGCCATAAGCAGCGGCTCGCATCGATAAGCCGTCAGCCTGCGATCTCTCAACCCTATTTTCTCCTGGGCAAATACGCTCAAATGGTCGATGAGACGAAAGAGAGTATCGAGCTTGCGCTTAAACGCACTGTGTATGAAAAACGGCTGAAGCTTAGCGCGCTTCAGAGACAAGCAAGAGTGCAGAGCCCGATGGCACAGCTCTCCTCTTTAAAACAGAAGCTCTCATTCACGGCCGCGCATCTGAAAGCGATCAATCCAAAAAACCTTTTAACGAAAGGGTATGCCATTGTCTTTCAGGAAAAAGAGGATTCAATTATCCTCTCGGCAAAGCAGGTCAAACAAGATGAGACGCTGCGCATCCTTCTTCAGGATGGCACCATCAAAGCTAAGGTAGAATAATGAGCGAGCAACAGACAGCAACCTTCGAAGCAGCCTACGCAAGGCTTGAGCAGATCCTCGAGAAGATGAATTCGAACGCCGTCTCTCTAGATGAGTCGATCAAACTCTACGAAGAGGCGGACAGACTAATTGTTCAATGCCAGAGCAGACTCTCTGAAGCCGAACAGAAAATCGAAGTGTTAATTAAAAATCGCGACGGGACACTTCAAGCAAACGAGAAAAACGAACCAGTGCGAGAGACCTTTACGAGGGTAAATGCAAACGCCGCTTCTCTCAGAGATTAAGCAGCCGCAGGATCTGCAAAGCCTCTCTTTGCAAAAGCTGAATCAGCTCGCAGGAGAGATCCGCCAGAAGATCATCGACGTCCTCTCCATCAATGGAGGGCACCTCGCTTCAAATCTCGGCATGGTCGAGCTCTCAATCGCTCTTCACTACGTCTTCCACTCGCCTGAAGATAAGTTCATCTTCGATGTCAGCCACCAGTCCTACCCTCACAAACTTCTAACTGGCCGTCAGGAGAAATTTTCAAAGATCCGCCAGTTCAAAGGACTTTCAGGCTTCTGCAATCCAAAAGAGTCAGCTCACGACCACTTCTTTGCAGGCCATGCGGGAACCGCTCTTTCGCTTGCGCTCGGCGTTGCAAAAAACCGCGACCTCACCAAACGGCGCGAACACATCCTGCCCATTCTCGGAGATGCGAGCTTAACCTGCGGTCTCACACTTGAGGCGCTTAACAACATCCCCAAAGATCTCAGCCGCTTCATCGTTATTTTAAACGATAACAACATGGCGATCTCGAATAATGTCGGTGCCATCACAAGCATTCTTTCAGATGCAGAGTCCCCCTCCTTCTTCAACCAGTTTGGACTCTCCTATTCCGGCCCTGTAGATGGACACGATATCGAGCAGCTCATCGCCACGTTAAAAGAGTTAAAAAACCAGACAAAGCCCATCCTCCTCCATGTGCACACTGTGAAAGGCAAAGGGATGGATAGCGCCTCGATCAATCCGATCACCTATCACGGATGCCGCCCCTTCGACAAGTCGACCGGTAAGTTCCACCCTTCGACCTCCTCAAAACAGACCTTTCCGCAAATTTTTGGACGCCAGATTCTGAAGATGGCAGAGAACGATCCTAGCCTTGTGACCATCACACCAGCAATGCCGGCAGGCTCCTGTCTCGACGAGTTCATGACCCAGTTTCCCGACCGCTGCTTAGACGTGGGGATCGCAGAGGGCCACGCCGTCACCTTCTGCGGGGGCATCGCCTATGGCAAGAAGATGAAGGTGGTCGCCTGCATCTACGCCACCTTCTTGCAGAGAGCGCTCGACAACCTCTTTCAGGACGTCTGCTTACAAGAGCTCCCCGTTCTCTTCGCGCTCGACCGAGGAGGCATCTCTCCCGCTGATGGAACCACTCATCATGGCATCTACGACATCTCCTTCTTGAATGCGATGCCAAATATGGTGATCTGTCAGCCTAGAAATGGTCAGCTTTTAAAGGAGCTGATGGAGAGTGCCTTTAACTGGAATCGGCCGACAGCTATTCGTTATCCCAACTTATCCACTGAGGAAGTTGACGCTCCTCTGGAGAGAAGAGAGCTTGGAACTGCTGAGGTTCTCTCTCGAGGTAGAGAGCTCTTAATCGTCGCGCTCGGACACATGTGCCAGATGGCCCTGCAGGTGAAAGAGCTACTAAAAATTGCAGGCGTCGATGCAACTGTTGTCGACCCCGTCTTTGTTAAGCCTCTAGATAGCGACCTCTTCTGCAGCATTCTTCTCAACCACCGCTACGTCGTTACCATTGAAGAGCACTCTCTTAACGGCGGCCTTGGAATGATCTTTAACTCCTTCCTCGTTCGCAGCGGCTTCACTGGCCACCAGGTTCTTAACTTCGGCATCCCCGACACCTTCTTAGAACAGGGAACTCATGCAGAGATACTCAATGAGATTGGGCTCAACCCAGAAGCGATCAGCTCTAAAATCCTGCAAGAGTTCAACTTTTCTACACACTCTTTAACCCCAGCTTTTAGATCATGATCATCGCCCTCTTTCCCAATGAACATAAGAAGCAGTCCAAAAATCTCGCGATTGGCATCTGCGAATTTTTGACAAGCATTGGAGCCACTGTTGTTGCAGAAGATGAAGAGGCAGCCCACATCGGTGCAAAACCGATTAGCAGTGTGAGTGAGAAGGAGATCAAATTTCTCATCTCGATGGGCGGCGATGGAACTATTCTTAAACTCATCCACAAGTATGCGCATCTCGATGCCGCTATCCTCGGTATCAACCTCGGCCATCTAGGCTTTTTAGCCGACGTACCCATCGATGATATCTATCCAAGCCTGCAAGATCTTATGAATGGCGCCTATACCATCGAAGAGCGCGTCATGATCCAAGGAGAGAGCCTGCACGGAGAGCGCTGCACAGCCGTTAACGACATCGTTGTCCACCGCGCAAGAAACCCGAGCCTTGTCGAGATTGCTATCCACGTTGATGGGCTCTATCTGAACACCTTTGTCGCCGATGGAATCATCATCGCCACCCCCAGTGGATCCACCGCCTACTCGCTAGCAGCAGGAGGGCCGATCATCAGCCCCACGCTTGAGGCGCTCGTAATCACCCCTATCAGCCCTCACACCATCTCCAACCGTCCCATCGTGCTTACCTCTCATAATGAGATTCAAATTCAATATTTAAGTGACTATGAGCCTCTGGAGATACGCGCTGATGGCTTGACTCCCCAGATCCTGCAAACAGGCGAGGTCTTCCGCATCTCACGCACCAAAAAAAACTTTAAACTTGTCAATCTGCTACGCAGAGACTACTTCTCCACCCTCCGCACCAAGCTAGGTTGGGCCGGCAAGCTGCGCTCTTAAAAATAGAACTGTTAGAAATAATTTTTCTATTTCTATTTTATCCTAAAAATCCTTAAAATTAATGCAAACAAATATTAAGGAATAACTATGTCTACTCTTTCTATTACAGCGCGAAATTTAGATACTTCAAGACAAAATTTGAATCCTCCTCTTCAAGCTGTTGAGCCAAACCTCTACATTACAGGTGATGGCACCCTCTATCGCCCAACAGGGCTCGTCGATCGATTCATCCAGTGGATCCTCGACTCCCTATTCGACTACAAGATCGCCAAGATCTGCACCGTCTTTCAAACTCTTATTATTGAGTACGCTGCAGAACAGACTAGAGATACCACTCCTGAGTATTCGCTCGATCAGAAGAATGCGCTACTAGCAGCACAACGCCTGCGCATCAACTTTGTTGTTGACTATCTCATTGGTGGAAATAGAGCCAACTTTGACCGCTATGCTGCAAACTCTCCGCTTCTCTCTCTTGCAGTCACAAACTATGAACGACACGAGAGAAATCCTGCGACAGGAATCGATCGCATTGAAGCTCTTGAGAGAACAGTGGAAGGCCTGCAAACCGCATTAAGGGAATCAAACATCGCTCTCAAAGACTTCAAAACTTTATACAACATAACAGATGCTCCAGGAGCTGGAAGAGATGAACGTAAGGCTGCTCCTAAACTACCTGCACCGCAACCAGCAGAAAGAAAGAGGCAATAATGAGTTTAACAATTGGCGAGAGAAACCCCCTATTTGCACTTAGCTGCGGAGTCTACGCGATTGCGGAGGAGATCGAGGTTGCTTCCAAGGTTGTAACAGACTACCTCTATCCCACCGATCCTGCGGCTCAAGGCGCTGAGATGGATTGCGACCAGATAATCGACACTTGTTGCGACAAGCTTATCTTTCTTCCTCTGGAAGCTATTGCCCTCCTCTTCAGTCTCTCTTTTTTATGTATTGATATCGTTTGGGACACCGCCTGGGATACGATCTACCTCCTCATCGATAACATCCTCTGGCTCCTCTGCTGCAACCCCTCCTACAACAACGTCCCCATTGGCGCCATCGAAGCCGCTCGAGACTACACCCTCAACCGAGCACAACTCAATGATATTGCCCCCAATACTGTGATAGAAATCTCGGCACTACCAGAGGGCATTACCCCAAATGACCTGCTCACTCTGCACATTGAGTTCGATCGGCCTACAGATCCTGAAGCTGAGGGGTACGCGAAAAAACTTGAAAAATTTAATGCTGACCACACACTTCTTACATCTCTTGTGAACTATATCAATAGAATAAAATCACAAGCGGACCACGACAGACCTCAACGGGACGCGCTTCTTGAACGCAAGGCAATTCGAAAATTAACCCGTGAGGATGAGAGACGTTTGACTGCATTCAATAAAACTGTTGGAGATGGAGATTATGTTTATAAGAAGGCCCTCAATATCGTACATGCTATGAGAGAGACGGGAGACAAAGACTTTAGCTCGCTTGTTGAGGCGGGTCAGAGCGATAGATGCAATCCTTTAAAAAATGATGCCGTTTCAGATAAGTATGATGCGGTTACTAGAGTTAAAAAAGATCTAAAAGAGACTTTCCTTTCAGTTACAAAAGCGTTCAAACGTGCGCTTGTCCTCTCCACTTATGATATGGGACAGTATCATGTATTGAACCACGCCTTAAAAGTCGTTGGAAATTGGGGTTTGGATGCTACAAGAACAGAGCTAGATGACCCTTATGAGAGAATTACTAGCATCTTTCTTACTGCCGTTAACTTCCGTTACACCCTGAACAGGGGCTTCACTCCGGCGCGAATTCTCAGTAATTTTAAAGGTATTACCGACACCATGAAACCGGCTGTTATTAATAAATTTCTTGAGAAGCTATTCGAGAATGATCCAGAAGCCTCAGACCCTCTTCTAGATGCAGACTCTCCCTATTATATTCTTGATGCAAACTCTCCCTATTATATCTATGAACCAAATCCGGATGGTGGAGTGAGACTTAGCTATAAAGGTGTTGCCTGGGTTCTAGAACGCATGGGTTACCTCACCTCCCTCTCGAGCGCCCCTGCGAAAAGGCCCGCAGCCCCCGAAGCAAAAGAAGAGAAAAAACACGCCTAGTTATCTTTTTTGGAGTGCGGCGACCTGGCGCCGCTTTTCTCGATATCGACCTGGCGATATCTCTTAAAAGAAACATCGTCGAGTCGATGTTAAGAAAAGCGGCGCCGGGTCGCCGCACTCCAAAAAAGAGGAGAGATCTTCTTGATTAGGACATCTTGAGGGAGAGGAACTGGAGGATGGCAGAGAGCTTGATGTGGCGCTCGAGCGCCATCTTGGACTCTTCGAGAAGAGGCAGGAGCTTTTCAAGCGATCCAGCCTTTGCTGAATTCACTCTCTCCTGCTCTCTGAAAAAGAGGGCGATCTCCTCTAAAAGAGCCCCTCCCTCCTCATGTTCAACAAGCCCTTCTAAATCCTTGATGGCAGACTGATCTCCATTTGCAAAGAGCTCTTCGATGAGCCCAGAGATCTTGCTCTCTCCCCTCTCTATAAGCGCGCACGCCTTAGCAGGAGAGCCCTGAGCGAGAAGCGCCACCTTGGGAGCTTCTTCTGCGCTACATTTTGAACGAACGAGCGCTTCAATCTCGGAATCTGGCACGGCAAAAAAGGAGATCTTTGCGCAGCGAGAGAGAAGGGTGGGAAGCATCTGCTCTGGCTCACTGGTGATGAGAATGAAGTAGGTGTTTGCTGGAGGCTCTTCAAGAGTCTTTAAAAGCGCATTCGAGGAGGCGGGAAGCATTCTTTCAGCATCGTCCAGAATGAAGACCTTTACAGGCGCTTCAAAAGGGGCTAGAGCGCTCTCATCGATCATCTGCTGTATCGTCTCCATCGTGTGGAGCGCGCTCTTGCCTGTTGGGGCGAAGATGTGGAGATCTGGGGGATGAGTTTTGCTGGTTTTTAGAAGCTGAAGCGCAACCTCTCTTGCACAGAGAGCTTTACCAACTCCTTTCATACCGGAAAAGAGCAGGGTGTGCGGCAGCTTATTCTGCTCAATAAGCCTAGAAAGCAGCGCCTTTGTGGGGTGATTACCGAGGTGTTGAGAGGAGAAGGGCATCAATTCGCTCCATCGCTTGCTTAAAAACCTCATCGGAAGAGCGTGAGGCGTCTAAAATATGAAAACGAGAGAGCTCTTTCTCTGCAATTCTATGAAATGCGTGCCTAATCTTCTGATGAAAGAGGATCTTTTCAGCTTCGATCTTATCTCTTCCCTCTCTCGTCTGCTTTACCCGCTTAAGACCTACTGCTGGGTCGAGGTCGAGATAGAAGGTAAGATTGGGCTCAACGCCTTGGCAGGCGAAGGAGCAGAGCTTTCTCACATCCTCTTCACCTAAACCTCGCGCAGCGCCTTGATAAGCCACCGTCGAGTCGTTGAAGCGGTCGCAGAGGACGATCTGCCTCTTTTTTAGCGCTGGGGCGATGATCTCTTCTACGTGTTGGGCTCTATCGGCTAGAAAGAGAAGGAGCTCAGAGTGTGAACAGAGAGGCGCCTCTTCTTTATTTAAGAGGAGGTTTCGAATCACCTCCCCCAGCCGGGTCCCTCCCGGAGCACGCGTCTTGACAACGGGAAGATTCTTGGCATTGAGCGCATCAAAAAGCCGCTCGATGAGAGTGGACTTACCCGCTCCCTCGCCACCCTCAAAGGTGATTAACAGCCCACTCATGCGCTTCCCTATACTTTTTCTGGTTCGATTCCCTCAAGTCGTTGAACAGCCACTAGCACATCCTTCTCTGGGAGAGAGACGAGTCTAACTCCCTGTGTCGAACGGCCCATGACGCGCACATCATTCATAGAGATTCTAAGCGTCTGGCCAGCGTTGGACATCATCACGACGCTATCTTTATCTTCAACAGAGACCGCTGCGATCACTTCGCCATTGCGCTCGCTGATGATGATAGAGCGTACACCGACACCTCCGCGGTTTGTCTGGCGGAAGTCTTCCACTTTGGAGCGCTTGCCATAACCGTTAGCGCAGACGACTAAGATCGATTCGTTGCCATTTACTACTTCGCAAGAGACGACAGCGTCTTTCTCGTCGCGAAGAGTTGCCCCTTTCACGCCGCGCGCCACTCTTCCCACAGGGCGCACTGTGCTCTGATCGAAGCGCACTGCCATCGCGTTCTTGGTAAAGAGCATGATCTGCTGGCCCTCTTTTGTAAGACGTGCCGCGATCACCTCATCACCCTCATCGATGTTAATTGCATAGACGCCTTTGCGTCTTGGAGAGCTAAATGCTGAGAGCTCGGTCTTTTTCACAACACCGCGTTTTGTCGCGAGTAGAATAGATCCTGGCTCTTCAAAGCTCTTCACACGCAAGACAGCTGCGATCTTCTCTGAAGGCTGAATATCTTCAAGTAGATTGATTAGCGGCTTGCCCTTTGAGCGTCTTCCCGCTTCTGGAATCTGCCAGACTTTAAGCCAGTAGCATCTGCCGAAGCTTGTAAAGATCATCAGGTAGTCGTGTGTGGTAGCAGCATAGATATCTTTTAAGGTGTCGGCCTCCTTCTTCATCTCGAGACCGATAACTCCCTGTCCACCACGGCGCTGCTCGCGGAAGGTGTCGACAGGCATACGTTTGATGTAGTCATCTTCAGAGATGGTAATGATGACAGGCTCATCGGGGATCAGATCCTCGATGTTAAATTCGCCTTCTGCTGCAATCAGTTTTGTTCTTCTGTCAGAAGTGTGATGCTTCTTCACTTCGAGAAGCTCTTCTTTAATAATGCCGCGCACTAAAGCTTCATTAGCAAGTACCGCTCTAAAGTGGGCGATCTTAGCGAGAAGATCTTTGTACTCGTTCTCGATCTTCTCCTTCTCCATGCCAGTGAGCTGGTAGAGTCGTAGATCGAGTACAGCATTGGCTTGGCGTTCAGAGAGGCCATACTGCACCATCAGCTCGTTCTTAGCGCCATCGCGATTGTCTGCCGCGCGAATGAGACGGACAACTGCATCGAGATGGTCTAGCGCTTTCAGGTAGCCTTCAAGTACATGGGCGCGCGCTTCTGCTTTTGCAAGCTCAAAGCGTGTGCGTCTTCTAATGACTTCGATGCGGTGCTCAATCCACGCCGCGATCATCTGCTTCACGTTCATGATGCGTGGAAGCCCTTTATCGAGGGCTAGCATGTTGCATCCGAAGGTAACCTGAAGATCTGTGTACTTGTAGAGCTGGTTGATCGTTACGTCTGGTATCTCTCCGCGTTTCAGTTCGAGAACAATACGCATCCCGTCTTTATCAGACTCGTCGCGGATATCGGAAATTCCCGGCATCGTCTTCTCATTGACGAGCATCGCAATCTTCTGGATTAGGTCGGCCTTTGTGACGTTGTAGGGGATCTCATCGACGACGAGTCTCTCTCTATCTCCTTCCATCTCCTCAACGCGGATCACGCCGCGCAGGAGAAGCTTGCCTCGTCCTGTGTGATACGCCTCGCGCACTCCCCTTGTTCCACAGATGATTCCACCTGTAGGAAAATCGGGACCAGGCATCACTTGCAGAATCTCGTCGATGCCCGCCATAGGATTATCGATCAGCAGCATCGTTGCAGTGACTAGCTCTCCCAAGTTGTGAGGGGCGATGTTTGTCGCCATACCAACCGCAATACCGGATGAGCCGTTTGCGAGGAGGTTAGGAAATTTTGAAGGAAAAACGGTAGGCTCTGTCTTCGTCTCATCGTAGTTCGGAACGAGATCGACAGTGTCCTTTTCCAGATCTTCCATGAGCGCTACTGAAGCGTGCGTTAGGCGCGCTTCTGTGTAACGCATCGCAGCTGGAGGGTCGCCATCGATGGAACCGAAGTTTCCCTGGCCATCGACCAGCATGTAGCGCATCGACCATGGCTGAGCCATACGCACGAGCGTCGGGTAGATGACCGTCTCACCGTGCGGGTGGTAGTCTCCAGAGGTATCTCCCGAAATCTTGGCGCACTTACGGTGCTTGCCGCCAGGTGATAGGTTCAACATGCGCATCGCATAAAGAATGCGGCGCTGAGAGGGTTTCAAGCCGTCGCGCACATCGGGAAGAGCCCGTGAGATGATCACGGACATCGAATAGCGCAAATAGCTCTCTTTGACCTCTTCTTCAACGTTACGCGGAAGAATAATCTCGTCTTTGGTATAGGTCATATTTTTACCTTAAATATCCAGATTCTTCACAGAAAGTGCATGATGCTCGATGAAGGCCCTACGTGGAGGCACATCTTCACCCATGAGCATCGTAAACATATGATCGGCAGCAATCGCATCGGGGAGAGTCACGCGGAGCAGTGTTCGTTTGGTAGGATCCATAGTTGTCTCCCAAAGCTGATCTGCGTTCATCTCTCCAAGACCCTTGTAGCGCTGAATCTCTATCCCTTTTCTGCCGTTGACTCTTAGCAGATCCATCCCCTCTTTCAAGGTGTGGACCGGTGTCTCTTTGCCAGCATCGTCAATGACGTCGAAGAGCTTGCCATCAGCAAGGAGATAGTCATCAAGAGCAAAACCATAGGTTGCTAGTCTATCTTTCAGATCAGTTAGAACAGCAGGATCATAGAGCTCGACGCAGTGGAGACCTTTGAGTTTAAAGAGACGCGTCTCTTCAGTGTGCTCCTCTTCGGGGATCGAAGCGAGAGTACGCGCATGCTGCTCCCTCTGGAGCTCCTCATCGCGCTTCTTGATCTCTACGAACTCCTCTTCAGAGTAGACGTATTGAGGGATGTCGCCGAGCTTAACTTGGAACTGGGGCAGCTTACCGCCTTCATCCTTGCTCTGCAGGAACTCTCTGAAAGGAATCCCCTTTCTCTCAATTGAACCGATGAAGATCTCAACTTCGCGCGAGAGATTAAGCATCTCTTCAAGCTGTTCTTGCGTAATCTGGTCGTTATGGCCGGCTAGGCGGATCTGGATGTCGGAGATGCCCAGCTTAAGCAGGTACTCGTCCATCTCTTTTTCGCTGTGGATGTAGCGGCTAACCTTCTTTCTTGTAACGCGATAGAGAGGAGGACGCGCAATGTAGATAAAGTTGTTCTCCACAAGAGGCAGCATATGTCTGTAGAAGAATGTGAGAAGAAGTGTACGGATGTGCGATCCGTCCACGTCAGCATCCGTCATGATGATGATCTTATGGTAGCGGAGCTTCTCTAGGTTGAAGTTGTCGGCGCCAATCCCGCAGCCGAACGCCGCGATCATCGCTCCAACTTCGCTATTCTGAAGAATCTTTTCTAGGCGAGCCTTCTCAACGTTTAAGATCTTACCGCGAATAGGCAGAATCGCCTGGAATCTTCTGTCGCGTCCCGATTTGGCAGATCCACCCGCAGAGTCTCCCTCAACGATATAGATCTCGCAGAGCGCAGGGTCTTTCTCTTGGCAGTCTGTGAGCTTTCCGGGTAGGCGTGCAGAGTCGAGCGCCGTTTTGCGCAGAGTGAGTTCGCGCGCTTTACGCGCTGCTTCGCGAGCCTGTGCTGCAATGATCGCCTTCTCTCCAATCATCCGCGCAATTGCAGGGTTCTCGTCTAAGAAGGTTGTGAGCTCTTCGCCCACAATCTGCTGAGCAACTGATGCGACATCGCTATTTCCCAGTCTCTGTTTCGTCTGCCCTTCAAACTGAGGATTAGGAACTTTTACAGAGATAACAGCTGTCATCCCCTCGCGCATATCATCGCCTGAGATCGAGATCTTATCGGTCTTGAGAAGCGAGTGGGATTTGATATAGTTATTGAGCACGCGTGTTAAGGCTGTAGAGAAGCCTGTGACGTGGGATCCGCCCTGACGCGTTGAGATGTTGTTGACGTAGGAGTAGAGAGCCTCGGTGTAGGTGTCGTTCCACTGCATCGCCACTTCAAAGTCGATCGGGCCGTCGCTCATCTCTTTCACGCCGTGAATATAGATCGGCTTTGGAAAGAGAGGGATCTTGTTCTCATTGAGATAAGATACGAAAGAGACGATTCCCCCTTCGTACGAGAAGGTCACATCTGGGTGTTCGCTGTCGCGCTCGTCGCGGAAGTTGATCTTGATTCCACGGTTCAAGAATGCGAGTTCACGGAGGCGTTTAAGCAAGATGTCATAGTCGTAAACTGCAACGGTAAAGATCGTGTCATCGGGAAGGAAGGTCACCTTCGTGCCATGTTTGTCAGAAGGCCCCATAACTTTCAGAGCATGCAGAGGTTTGCCTCTTGAGAAGTCCATCTCATAGGCAGTGCCATTCTGGCAGACCTCAACGTGAAACTTTTTAGAGAGGGCGTTTACGCATGAGACTCCGACGCCGTGGAGTCCGCCAGAGACCTTATATGTCCCCTTATCAAACTTTCCACCAGCGTGCAAGATTGTAACAACCACTTCAAGAGCGGAGACATCTCTCCCCTGTTTTTGAGACTCCTTCTCGTGTCTTCCAACGGGAATACCACGGCCATTATCTTCAACCGTAACAGAGTTGTCTTTGTGTAGAGTAACGGTAATCTCATTACAAAAGCCAGCCAGGGCCTCATCTATACTATTGTCTACAACCTCATAGACTAGCTGGAGCAGTCCACTAATATTGGTGTCGCCAATGTACATCCCGGGGCGCTCTCGAACCGCTTGGAGACCTTCCAGAACGGTGATCGAACTCGCATCATACTCTCTTTCTTTTGTCATCGTCGTCATACCTTATACCATTTGCCCAGCATCAGCATCTCAGCCAATGCGGAAGATAATATTTCGAATTCCTGAAGATGGAAACCTTTCACACAACTTCTTAAGCAGCCGCGCCTTCTCATGTTGAACAAGAAGACTATACAAAGCTGAATTTTTCACTTTTACGGTCAAAACCCCCTCTCGAAACGAGAGCGCTTGCGTCATGTGCGCAAGCTTTTCACCAATTATTTCTGGCCAGAGAGCTAGGATGAGATCGGGCCTCTCTTGGTAGGTCTTATTGATCTGCTGTAGCACGACAGGGAGCAGATCTTTTAACTTCTTACCAGTCGGCTTCGTTCCGACATTCACATACGATCCTTTAACTCTTTGGCGATCGCCCATCATACCTGATTCTCCATTTCAGCACTATATGAACCTAAGAGATGGATTGGTTCCTAGGTTTTCTGTTTAGAGCGAGAACGAACGCTTCTACGGTTGATGTTTTTTTTAATCGATTTTGCCTTAATTGACTTCGGAGCTGGAGCACCTCTCAACAACCCTTCAGTGCTCAAATCCTCATCAATTTTGGGCCAGTGAATTCCATAGCCGGCGCCGCATATTTCCCAACAGGCCCTAGCTTGAGGGGTTGCTTTCTGCAATTTTGGATACCACCTTAACGGAACAGAAATCGAGCGTCCATCTCTGAGATCCACGATTAGTGAATCTCTAGTGAAATAGACAGCCTCTACGCGTTCATCAATTTTATGAGCAAAAGTAGTCATGCCACTTATCCAAAAATTGTTTTTGATGCTTACTAACTAACAATTGCAAGATTTTGATCTCCTTTTGACGGAATCCTAAATTTTTAGCCAATGAAATCTCTTCTAACCAGAACTTTGCAGAATAGCCTTCCCTATCCACGTGAACATGGGGCGGTTCATTAGGTTCGTGACTGTAAAAATAAAAGCGATAGGGACCAATTATCCGAACTGTTGGCATAAACAGGAAGTTTATCGCTCAAGAAAACTTTCATGCAACCAGTTTGAACGGCCCCTCGCCGCATCCGGCTCTTTAGAGCCGGTTTAGGCGGGATTCATATTCTCTTTTATCCTTAGCCGAAGAGAATCTCCTTTCTTTAGGAAGGAGTTCTTTAAGATTTAGAGAAAAAGGGAGGTGAGGCCGATGGCGATAAGGAAGTAGGTGGTCATGGAGAGGAAGTCGTTGAACGCGGTGATGATCGGACCAGAGGCTAGAGCGGGATCAACTCCAATGCGGGCAAAAAAGAGCGGAGAGAGAGCTCCGAGCAGCGATCCTGTGACGCAGGCTCCAAAAAGGCCGATTGCAACAACGCAGCCGACCATTGCGGGACTGAGCGGCAGATGGCCCATTCCCAAGAAGTCTAAAGTATAGACCAAGAATCCACAGATGACTCCGAAGACGAAGCCGGTAATCAGACCTAAAACAATTTCTTTTACAACCGCTTCACCTCTATTACCAGGCGAGAGCGTGCCTATTGCCATGCTTCGGACAAAGACCGTACTGCTCTGAATTCCGATATTTCCAGACATTCCCGTGATTAGAGGAATAAAAAAGAGAACGAAGGTAAGAGCTCCTCCCTCATAAGCTTGGAAGGAGGAGATGACTCCGACATTAATAAGGCCAGCAAGCAGCGTCACAACAAGCCAAGGTGCGCGGGCAAAAAATCTCTTGATAAGAGGTTCGTTTTCACTAACATCCTCGGCAGTACCTGCCATGCTTGCGATCGTCTCATCGGCAATATCTTCAATCGCTTCGACAACATTCTCATAAGTCACAACTCCGAGCAGAAAATCCCGACTGTCTACAACGGGAAGAGCTGAAATCTTGTAGCGCTCTACAATATCTACCACCTCTTCGCGAGATGTCTCTGGAGAGACCTTGTGGAGAATAGGGCGCATCACCTGCTTTAGGGGAAGATGGTGAGGATTAACGATCAAGTTGCGGGCTGGAACATAACCCTGAAGCTGTTTTTCAGCTCCTAAGACAAAAACTTTTCTTGTAAGGTCGATTCCCGGATTGTTGCGGATGAAAGCAGCCGCCTCCCCTGTTGTCATCTCCATCGGAAAAGCAAAAAATTCATTTGTCATCAGGCGGCCAGCTGTATTGCGCTGATGTTTTTTAATCTCCTTAATACGTGTAGCCTTGTCCGTTTCCAGCATATCGACGACGCGGCGGAATCTGCGCTCAACAATATCTTCTAAAACTTTTACGGCCTCGTCTGGAGGCATTTTTTCAATAAGTGATTTAACTTCTAAATCGGTGAGGTGGCGGAAGACAGCGCCTCTTGTAGAGCTGTCGGTGTTGACCATAAACTCGATCTTGGCTTCTAAATCCGCTAGATTCTCATAAAGGACGGGGCGGGCGCTGGAGGGAAGGCGAGGAGCAGCATAGGCGAGGTCAATAGGAGAGTGTTCTGAGGCGATCTTCGCAACATCGTGCAGAACAACCATAGAGGTCTGTTTATGAAATGCGGCGGAGAGCTTCTCACTAAGAATGTCATCGAGCTGGCCTGTTTTGGAATCTAACAGGTCGGAGCTCTTAATCTGATCCTCTGTAGTATGCATAGCGACCTCACGGGCAATCATTCTATATTCTAAAACCGTTTTTTTCAATTGGTTTTTTATATGCAAAAAGAGCAGTATGGGAAGCCATTTCTACATTTTTAAGGACAATCAAGCAAAATTATGTCTATACCTACCATTCTCGATAAGATCCGCTCCCCTAATAAGATCCGCAATATCGCGATCATCGCCCACATTGACCACGGCAAAACCACGCTACTAGATGCGCTGCTCAAGCAGTCGAACATCTACCGCTCTAACGAAAAGGTCCCTGAAAGAGCGATGGATAGCTACGACCAAGAAAAAGAGCGCGGCATCACGATCTTTGCAAAACATACAAGCATCTACTTCGAAGACTTTAAAATTAACATCATCGACACCCCTGGCCACGCCGACTTCTCTGGAGAAGTAGAGCGCGTCTTGGGCCTCGTCAGTTCAGTGCTTCTTCTTGTGGACGCTCAAGAGGGTCCGATGCCTCAAACACGCTACGTGCTCTCTCAAGCTCTTAAAATGGGCATCAAACCTGTTGTTGTACTCAATAAGATCGACCGCCCTCACGCCGATCCAGATCGCGCACTCAACCTAACGTTCGACCTCTTCGTCGAGCTCGGCGCTAACGATGAGCAGTTGGACTTTCCAGTGATCTACGCTTCAGGCCTTACCGGTTTTGCAGTGCTGGATCTTAAGGATCCTAGAGTCGATATGCGGCCTCTGTTCGAACTGATCATCAACAAGATTCCTGGACCTTCAGGAAGCTTGGAGCTCCCCTTCCTCATGCAAGCAACAACGATGTCTTATGACGACTTCGTCGGTCGTGAAGCCTGCGGACGCATTCTCGAAGGAAAGATCAAGAAGGGAGATCAGATCGTAAAAATCGATAAAAACGGTCATGCAGCCACCTACAAGGTGCAGCGCATCGACGGTTATCTCGGCCTGAAGAAGGTTGAGATGGAAGAGGCTGGTGTTGGCGATATCATCGGGATTGCTGGCGTTGGCGATGTGGAGATCGGCGATACTCTCTGCCACCCTTCGAACGTCGTTCAGCTCCCTCCTATTAATATGACTGAACCTACGCTCTCTATTGAGATCACAGTTAACAACGGTCCATTCGTCGGAAAAGATGGTAAGCACGTCACGATGAATAAGATCCGCGATCGTCTAAACTTTGAAAAACGCGCAAACATCTCTCTTAAGATTGAAGAGGTCGCAGGACGCGACGACTCGATTCGCGTTTGCGGACGAGGAGAACTTCACCTGGCTGTTCTTCTTGAAGCGATGCGCAGAGAGAGCTATGAGTTTGTTATCTCAAAACCTCAGGTTATCTTGAAAGAGATCAACGGAGAGACCAACGAGCCTCTCGAACTTGCACACATCGAGGTTCCTGAAGCGTATTCAGGTACTGTTATTGAAGAGCTGTCGCGCCGCAAAGGAGAGCTCCGCTCGCTGCTGACAAACGAGCAGGGTATTACAACCCTCGAGTTCGCAATTCCTACACGCGGACTGATGGGATACCGAAACGAGTTCCTCACTGTCACACGCGGACTGGGAATTCTAACTTCTGTCTTTGATAGCTACATCCCTTGGAAAGGCAATATCCCTGGAAGGATGAGAGGGGTAATGATCTCCTCTGGTCTTGGCAAGGTCACTGGCTACGCCTGCTTCGGTCTGCAAGAGCGAGGAACGCTCTTTACTGGACCTGGAGAAGAGGTTTACGAGGGCATGGTTGTGGGCGAACATAACCGAGACAACGACCTTATGGTCAACGTCACACGCGCCAAGCAGCTGACGAACGTGCGCGCTTCAGGAAGCGATGAGAACATCATCCTGGTTCCTCCACGCACTTTTACTCTCGAACAAGCGATCGACTTCATCCAAGATGATGAGCTCGTTGAGGTGACACCTCACTTCATCCGCTTGCGTAAACGCTATCTCTCAGAAAACGAGCGCAAGAGAAAAGGCGGCTAGCATTTGGAGAAGAGGGAGATCTGGAGGATGTTCGATGCGATCTCTCCAACTTATGACACGGTAAATCGTGTCATGACTGGAGGAATTGATCGAAGATGGAGAAGAGAGCTTAGCTCTCTCCTCCCCTCTGGGGACAAGCTCTCTCTTCTCGACTGTGCAACTGGCACCGGAGACCAGCTCTTCTCTCTGATGGAGAGCTCTTCTACTATCGCTACCGCGGTTGGGATCGACCTCGCTCAAGAGATGTTAAAATACGCTGCGAGCAAGCTCGAGACGAAACCCTACAAAGATCGGGTGCAGTGGATCCACGCCTCGGCAAGCGATCTACCCTTTGCTGAAGCGACCTTCGACTGTCTTACCATCTCGTTTGGCATTCGAAATGTAGATGATCTTTCAAAGAGCCTTCAAGAGTTTCGCCGCGTCCTGAAAAGCGGCGGCCGCCTTCTTATTCTCGAAACTTCACTTCCCAAGAACCCTCTGATCAGAAGCGCTCACCTCTTTTATATCCGGCATCTGCTGCCAAAAATCGGTGGCTGGCTCTCAAAAAACAGAGCGGCCTACGTCTATCTAAATAAGTCTGCTGAAGCCTTTCCTTGTGGAGAGAGCTTCTGTTCTATTCTAAGAGAGGCGGGATTTAAAAATGTCCGCGCTCACCCACAAACGTTCGGTGCGGTTACCATCTACCAAGCTGATAAATAAAACTGATGAGTGAGCTACTTGATTGGTTAGATGAGCAGACGCTCTACCCAAAATTCTACTGGAGAAGCGAAAAAGAGGAGATCGCAGCAGCAGGCGCTCTCAGAACCTTCGACCACCTCCCCCCACTTGATACCGAAACACCTTCTATGCGTCTCTTTGGAGGCAGAGCCTTCTCTCTTGAAGAGAAGGAGGATGGCACTTGGAAGGGTTTTCCAAGACAGCTCTTCTTTGAACCGAAGCTGCTTCTCATAAAAAAAAGAGAGGATGCAGACCCTTATACCCACGCGCAGGCTACTCCGCTTACTAGAAGCGATACGCCCCCATTTGCTTGCTGGGAAAAAGGCATCGAGAAGTGCTTGGATAGGATTAAAAGCAAGGAGCTGAGCAAGCTAGTTACAGCTCGAAGATCCACGTTTACTTTTGAGAAGCCGTTAAGCGCTCTCGATCTTTTAAAGGCTCTACAAAACTCCCCTAGCACAACTCTTTTTGCATTCCAGCCAGACTCATCTTCTGCTTTTATTGGCTCCTCTCCAGAAAAGCTCTATCGAAGAGAGGGCAGAAATATCTTCACACACGCTCTTGCAGGAACGCGCAGGCGTGGAAAGAGTGAAGAAGAGGAGACAGAGCTAGAAAGAGAGCTTCTCGCTTCAGAAAAAGAGACTAGAGAGTTCATGCTAGTAAAAGAGAGTATTCTTTCTGCTCTTGGGCCTCTCTGCTCCAACTTTGAGTTTGAAAAGGGAAATTCAGTGCACAAGAGCTTGACAGTGCAGCACCTCGTCTCCCTATTTTCAGGAACGCTGCTAAACCAAGTTGGCGACAGTGAGATCATCCGCCTGCTTCACCCAACTGCTGCTGTGGGCGGCACTCCTAGAGATGAAGCGTTAAAGCTACTGCCTTATCATGAAGATTTCGATAGAGGCTGGTATGCGGGGCCTATCGGTTGGGCAAGCACTAATAGTGCAGAGTTTGCAGTCGGCATTCGCAGTGCGCTGGTAAAACAAAATCAGCTGCATCTTTTTGCTGGCACGGGTATTGTGGATGGTTCCTGTCCTCATCATGAGTGGCAAGAGCTTGAGCAGAAAATAGCACCCTTTACTAGATTGTGGAGCAGCACTGATGACGGGTACACTAAATGAAAGAGCGGCAAGGCTCCTCGTAGATCAGCTGGTGCGCCAAGGCGTACGGCACTTCTCTCTCTCTCCAGGATCGCGTTCAACGCCTCTAGCTATTGCCATTGCTGAGCACCCTGAAGTTAGCGCAACTGTTCACTTTGACGAGCGAGGCACAGGATTTCATGCACTGGGATGCTCAAAAGCTTCTGGTGCTCCGACTGCAATTGTTGTCACCTCGGGAACTGCTGTAGGAAATCTTCTCCCCGCTGTAATGGAAGCGTCTCACGCGCAGATCCCTCTTATTCTTCTCACTGCAGATAGACCTCCCGAACTCCGAGACAATGGTTCTAACCAGGTAGCCGATCAGGTAAAAATCTTCGGAAGCTACGTGCGCTGGTATGCAGAACTCCCCTGTCCCACAAGCGAGATAACAGATGCTTATCTGGGGACGACAGTCGCGCAGGCCGTCTTCCGCAGTTTAAACTCTCCAAAAGGGCCAGTCCACCTGAACTGTATGTTCCGCGAACCACTCTCGGCAGAAGCAGCTCCCGAAAAAATTCTTATGAGTTCTACACACTACGAACAGGTGGAACCCGTGCCCTCGAGTAAGACGTTGAAATCGTGGGCTGAGCTTCTCTCTGTGGAAGAGCGCGGACTTATCTTATGTGGAGAACTTAATTCGCACGAAGAGCTCGCTTCAATAAATGAGCTGGCAGAGAAGCTAGGATGGCCGATCTTTGGAGATATCCTTTCAGGTCTAAGGTCGGAAAAACAGAGCGATAACTTCATCCGCTACTACGATCTTACTCTCAAAACTTGCAACGACCTTAAACTGAATACACTTCTACACTTTGGAGGCAGGCCCGTCTCCAAAACCCTTGCTGAATGGATCGGCTCATGCAAGCCCAAACACTATTTTTACGTTGCAGATCACCCATTTCGCCACGATCCCAAACACCAGGTCACACACCGGCTCTTTTCAAACCCAGTACGTTTTTCTGAGCTTCTGCTTCCTCATCTAAAATCAAGTAGAGATAAAAACGAGTGGCTCGAGAGTTTAAAATCCCTCTCCCATCACATCGCTGGAGAGCTACCTAAGATCTTCTCCGAATTTAGCAGCCTAACTGAGCCTGGCCTTGCTCACTATCTCGCAGGCAACCTATCACCCGATTGGGCTCTTTTTATTTCTAATAGCATGCCTGTGCGCGATGCAGATCTCTTCCTCTTTCCACAAGAGAAAATAGGCCCTATCTTTGCAAATCGCGGGCTCTCAGGGATCGATGGTAACATCGCGACGGCTGTGGGAATTGCTCAGGGAGCCAAGCGGCCTACCCTCGCTCTACTTGGAGATCTCGCCTTCCTGCACGACTTAAACTCGCTTGCTCTTGTGAAAAAGAGTCGATATCCTGTGGCTCTCATGTTGATCAACAACGGCGGGGGCGCGATCTTCTCCTTTCTGCCGGTTACAGGAAGAAAAAATCAGAAAGAGAATCTCATGGGGGAGTTCTTCGCGGCAGAGCACTCTCTCACCTTTGAAAAAGCAGCTGAGCTCTTCGATCTCCCCTATTATAAAGTGGAAGCACCAGAAGATTTGGAAAAAGCATTAAAAACAGAAGGGTCGTGCCTGATTGAGATGTGCACAGATCGAGCTGAAAATTACTCTCTACACCAAGAGATCACAAGACACTTATGCTCCTCTCTTCTATCTGCGGTTCAATAGAAAATCCGCCTCTTGTTTTTTTGCACGGGTTTTTAGGAAGCGCTCAAGACTGGGATCCTGTAATTGAGCAGTTAGAATCCGACTTTTTTTGCCTTGCCATTCACCTACCAGGACACGGCTCCTCTTTTTCAAGCGACTTTTCATCTGCACTGGAAAAAAGAGTGCTTCTCCATGGAATCAAGAGCTGCACACTCATCGGCTATTCGATGGGAGGGCGCTTAGCTCTCTCTGCGATGCGTCAGCTTCCCCTTACCTTCCCCAAAGTCATAGCAATCTCAGCAGATCCTGGTATTGCTGGTTGCAACACGGCAAAAGCAGCAGAAGAGCTGAAGTGGGAGCGCCTGTTAAAAACAGCTCCTTTTGAGAAGTTCTTGGAGCTCTGGTATGAGCAGCCCCTCTTCTCTTCTCTAAAAAAGAAGAAAGAGCTCTTCACAGAGATGCTCGAGCGCCGCAAAAAACAGGACCCGCGTACGCTTGCAGCTGCACTGCGGCTTTTTAGCCAGAGTCGTTTAAAACCTGCTTCAACTATCCCAAGAGAGGCTTTTTTCATCTGCGGAGAAGAGGATTTGAAATACAGAGAACTTTACACTATACTGCTCGCCGCCGATCGGTTTGTTACGATCCCGAACTGCGGGCATGCGCTGCACCTTGAAGACCCCCTAGCGTGCGCGCAGGCTATTAGAAAATTTGCAACAACTTTGGAGCCCTCATGCACATAGAGACACTAGCGCCCGACCTCTCATGGACCTGTGCTGGAACTTTTGAAGATATTAAATATGAGAAGTTTTTGACGGCCCAAGGTGGAATCGCAAAGATCACAATCAATCGACCTCACGTCCGCAATGCTTTTCGCCCTCTCACGGTAAAAGAGATGTCTCAAGCTCTAAGCGATGCGCGCAACGATAGTAGCATCGGAGTTGTCATCTTAACGGGAGAAGGCCGCGAGGCCTTCTGTGCAGGTGGAGATCAGAAGATACGAGGCGATGCTGGCTATGCTGACGAGCAGGGCACAGAGCGCCTCAATGTCCTCGATTTTCAAAGAGAGATGCGTACCTGCCCAAAACCGATTGTTGCGATGGTAGCTGGGTATGCAATTGGCGGGGGACACGTTCTGCACGTCCTATGCGATCTAACAATTGCTGCAGAGCACTCTATCTTCGGACAGGTGGGACCGAAAGTCGGCTCTTTTGATGGCGGCTACGGAGCGAGTTACTTAGCGCGCATTGTGGGTCAGAAGAAGGCGAGGGAGATCTGGTTTCTCTGCAGACAGTATACAGCTCAGCAGGCATTAGAGATGGGGCTCATCAACTGTGTCGTCCCATATGAAGAGCTCGAGGCAACAACAGTCGCCTGGTGTCAGGAGATGCTCATGCACTCGCCACTTTCTCTGCGCTGTTTAAAATCCGCACTTAATGCCGACTGCGACGGCCAAGCTGGGCTTCAAGAGCTAGCTGGCAACGCCACACTCCTCTACTATATGAGCGATGAGGCAAAAGAGGGTCACCGCGCATTTTTAGAGAAGCGCCCGCCCGACTTCTCTCGCTTTCCGAAACGGCCATAAGGATTGTGATGCAAAAAGTTGAAGTTTGGATTCAGGCATCAAGGCCTAGAACGCTCATTACAAGTATAAGTCCAGTTCTTATCGGCACACTCATTGCTGCAAAAGAGGCCCCATTTAAGTTTTCGACTCTTCTCTTCACACTGCTTACAGCCGTTGCAATCCAGATTGGAACTAATCTTGCAAACGACTACTTCGATTTTATAAAAGGAGCCGACACCTCTGAGAGAAAGGGGCCCGTACGCGTCACGCAAGCAGGGCTCGTCTCTCCCTCGGAAATCAGAAGAGCGTTCATTCTGGTTTTTTCACTAGCAGCTCTACTAGGTCTCTTTTTAATTTGGGAGGGAGGGGCTCTCTTTGCGCTACTGCTTGCAGTGTCGATTGCGCTCGGACTTCTCTACACCGGAGGCCGCTACTCGCTCGCCTACCTCGGCATCGGAGATATCTTCGTTCTCCTCTTTTTCGGTCCGATCGCAACCTCGGGAACTTACCTTTTACAGACGCATCACTTCTCACTAGATGCGCTCTATGCTGGAATTGGACCTGGCATGCTCGCTTGGGCGATCTTGATGGTGAACAATCTCCGCGATGTAAACGAAGATCGCGCAGCGGGCAAAAAAACGCTCTGTGTGCGAGCAGGTGCCGAGATTGGAAAACTCCTCTATTTTGCAGCTCTCTTTTCTGCCATCTTAACACCTCTTATCTGGAGGCAGGAGCATCCGTTTACACTACTTGCATCGCTCATCTTCTTTCCCGCAATGTTTATGGCAGCTAGGCTATTAAAGGATGATAGTCCAGGGATGTTTAATACTCTTCTGAAGCAGACAGCTGGATTACTCCTCCTCTACACTCTCCTCTTCTCAATCGGGTGGATCATTTAGTGCTTAAACTCTACTCCTACTCTCTACCCGTTAAAGGGTTTCCCAGGCGCGAGGGGCTGATTCTAGAACTCACAACTGAAGATGGACGCACAAGCTTTGGAGAGGTGGCTCCACTACCTGGCTGGAGCCTGGAGACTCTGGAAGAGGCGCATGCTCAGCTGATAAATCTTTCAGCCAAAACACCTCTTCTCCCCTCCGTTGCCTTTGGAATCGAGAGCACAAAGCTCCCAAGCCCCTCTCTACCTCTTAAATTTCCTATTTCATCTCTTCTTGTTGGCAGCTTTCGCCAGATCATGAATAAAGCAGAAAGATGCGCTCGAGAAGGCGTAACAAGTGTAAAACTAAAACTAAGCACTCTCTCTGAAGAGGAGGCGAGCTCTCTCATACGGACTTTGAAAAACACCTTTTCTCTGCGCATCGACTTAAATCGCGCCTGGTCCCTGGATAAATCTCTAAAATTCTTCTCCGAATTTTCTCCCGAAGATTTTGACTATATCGAAGAGCCCTGCTCTCGTATCGAGGATCTCTTTCACTTCCCTCTCCCTTTAGCCGTGGACGAATCTCTTCGAGAAGCTCCGCTTGAGTATCTTCTAAAAATCCCTCAGCTGAAAGCCCTTATCTTTAAGCCAACGCTCCAGGGAGGATTTAAGATGGGTAAGCTACTCGCAGAAGCAGCAAAGAGACATAATCTGGATCTTATTTTTAGCAGCTCCTTTGAATCAGGCGTTGGAATCAGTCAGATTGCACTCTTAGCTCACGCATTAGATCTCCCTATCAAACCTCTAGGGCTCGATACCTACAGCTTTTTAGAAGAGGATATTCTGGTGGCACCCCTAGGGATCTCTTCAGGCATTCTCACTCTTAACCAGCCCCCTACTCTTAACAAAGAACGCCTCCATGTCCTCTCCGATCTCATCTGCTGCTAATCCGAACGCGCCTGCACTTATTACTGATGCGTTTACACTTTGCTATCACGAGCTCGCAGTGCAGGTAGAGACTCTCTGTAAACAGCTTAAAAACTGGGGAGTTGAAGAGCGTGACCGCGTCGCTTTTTCCTGCACAAATAATCAGAAGATTATCCTTCTCTATCTAGCGCTCTTTAAATTAAATGCGGTTGCTTGCCCATTTAATCCTCGACTCCCCGAGCCGCGCAAAGAGAGGATCTTATCTGCATTTGCTCCCAAATTTGTGATCGACCTGGAAGAGATGAGCTGCACACGAGCCGCATCTACAAAGAGCGAACCATCCATCGCAGTTCTTATGCCTACATCCGGCTCCTCAGGCCCCGAAAAGATCGTCGCCCTCTCTTTCGAAAATCTGCGCTCAAGTGCAGAGGGGTCTACGATGAGGCTCCCTCTTGAAACTGATGATCGATGGCTTCTTCCTCTCCCCCTCTTTCACGTCTCTGGTCTTATTCTGCTCTTCAGGGTCCTCCTCAAAGGTGCTGCCCTGATCATCTCTAATCTTCCCCTTGCAAAATCCCTTGAAGCGCATCGGGCTACACTCGCTTCACTCGTGCCTACACAGCTCTTTAGACTTTGTAGGGATCTCCCATCTTCTCCCTCTCACCTTAAAGGGGCTCTTCTTGGCGGTGCCGCTCTAAGTCCACGTCTATTTGAAGAGGCCATTTCCAAGGGCTATAAGATCTTCAGCTCGTATGGGATGACCGAGATGTGCGCTGCCATGACGCTCGACCTCTCCCCAAAAGTTGAAGGAAACAGACTCACAGCTGGAAGACTCCTTCCGTACCGAGAACTTAAATTAAGTGATGAGGGAGAGATTCTGGTTAGAGGGAGAACCCTTTTCTTAGGCTACTGGGACAGAGAGAAAGGCCTCAACCTTCCCCTAGATGCAGAGGGCTGGTTTCACACTAAAGATCGCGGAGCAGTGACCGAAGATGGACGTCTCCTGGTTCTCGGGCGAAGAGACTCTCTCTTTATCTCTGGCGGCGAGAATATCTTTCCCGAAGAGATAGAGTCGGTGCTTCTCTCTCTTCCAGGCATCCTGGAAGCCCTGGTGCTTCCCCATCCAGACGAGGAGTTTGGCCAGGTTGCTCACGCCTTCATCAGCTCAGAGCTCCCCTTCTCGGAAGAGACGCTCCTCGCTCAACTAAAGACACTCCTCCCAAGACACATGCTCCCTCGAAGAATCTTCCCCTTTCCTGCCACCTCCGAACCCGGCATCAAGCGCTCCCGAAAGTAGCGTTCTATCAACACCGCATTGGAAGCGCAGCAAAAGAAAAAATAACAGGATCCGCTTCGCTGGCAGGATCGCCTCCTAGCTAAAGCTGGGGGGGCGTCAGGATAAGAAAGAAAAAAGAAAGAATTCTTTCTCTCCATCCTGCCGGCGCGGTTAGCGCCGATCCTGCCAGCGAAGCGGATCCTGTTATATATTATTTCTGTAAGTGGGAGAGGAGCTTGGAGAGTTTTTCGGGGATGGGAACTGGCTTTTGAGTCTCCTGCGAGACGGTGACATGGACGATTGAGGCGTGGCCCGCCTCTTTGCCCTGTTTAAAAAGTTTGTATTGCAGTGTGAATGAAGTGGTACCGATCTTGCCTACCGAAAGCGCGATAGAGATCTCATCCCCAGCATAGAGCGGTAGGGCGTAGTCGCTCTCTGCGTGAACAATGGGCAGAAGAAAAGCGCTCTCGTCGATGAGCTTCTGCAGCGGCAGCTGCGACTCCCCCAGATAGTTCTCAAAGGCCTCTAAACAGAGCCTAAACTGCTCTGCAAAGTAGAGAACGCCCGTGGCATCCGTGTCTCGAAGGTGTATCCGCGTCTTGTAATTAAACATCTAGGGGAGCAAGTTAATACAAAACTCTACACACACGCAAGATTTTTTTTGGCAAGTTAATTAAATTTTTTGTTATGTATATAAGAAAAAATTTAAGCTCAACCTATTAAAAATTAGAGATTAAGGAAAAATAGCAAAGACTATTTAGTCTGCGAGAACCCCATCAGGAGTGTTGGCCAAAAAAACCCCCTCTCCTATAATCCCGAGTTTTCCCCGCACGTTTCCAAATGTCCAAAGGCTAAAAAATGATAAATCTAAATCCTGATGTCCAAGAGATGGAGCCCGCCTCCGCTCTACTTTGTCAGCAAGCAGATAGCCTTATGCTCGAAGGTGAAGCGTGTCTCTTAAAAGGAGAGCTCGCTCAAGGATCTTCCTGCTTTGAACAGGTGACAAAACTCGATCCGACAAATGGAGCCTACCTCTTTAGGCAGGGTCTCGCCTTTTTTGAGTATGGAAGTGAAGAGGGGCATGGAAAAACGCTTCTTCTCGCGTGCAAAAAACTGAAAGCTGCTACCAAGCTTCTTCCCAATCAAACTGAGATCTGGCACGCATGGGGAGATGCGCTATTTCTCTTAGGAAAGACGTTTAACGAATTCCACTACTTTAAAGATGCGCAAGCTAGGTACCGCACAGCATTAAAAGTTGCTGCTGACCAGAAATACGACTCCCTTGCAGAGCTCTATTGGGATTACGGCGCAGCGCGCATGCGCGTTGCAGCTCACTCTGGAGAAGCTGTCGATATCTACTCTGCACTCGATGCTTTTCACAAGGCCTCCTCCTTGCAAGAGAAGTTCCCTGCCGAATTCTGGATCGACTACGGCAACGCCTCATTAAACATGGCAAAGCAGATCAACGATGTGCGTCTGCATGTGAAGGCGATGAGCTGCTTTAAGCAAGCGATCTCTATTTCGATGGACTCTTTTGAAGGCTGGTCGAGCCTTGCAAAAGCGCTCATGCACCTCTACAGCCAGACTCACGATGAGGACCACTTTACCCAAGCGAACGAGTGCTTCTCATCGGCGGCACAGCTACGCCCCGAAGATACCGACCTCTGGCTTGTCTGGGCGCGCTTCCTTCTAGAGTCTGGAAAGCTCAACCAGGACATTAAACATCTGCGCTCATCGATAGAAAAGTGCCATAGAGCCCACGTCTGCAATCCCAACCTCCCTCTCACTTATGCGATCTGGGGAGAGGCGCTTGCTCTTCTGGGGATGCTATGCGACCAGCTCGAACTTCTTCACGAGGCGCAGAACAAGTTAGAAACAGCTTTTCAGCTCTCAAAAGATGATCCTCAAGTTCTATATTCGCAAGGAGTCTGCCTAAACTCTTTAGGTCACTACTTCGGCGACTACGACTACTTCTACCAAGCAATTGAGAAGTTCCAAGAGGGACTTTCTATTAACCGCTCCTGTGCGATGCTCTGGCATGGGATCGCAAAATCCTACTCGGGCGTCGGGGCTCTTGAAGGAGATCTGGAGGCGATAGAAAAATCACTCCGCTTCTACTCGAAAGCGATCGACTTAAGCCCCTCAACATACTACATCTTCGACTACGCATCCGCATATGCGAAGCTATCCGAGCTCACAGGCGAGCTCCACTGGATCGAACAGTCTGTTCAGCAGTTTGAATATGCGCTCGGACTGCAGAAGAACGCACTCTACGTGCATCCCGACTGGCTCTTCCAGTATGCGTGCATGCTAGATCAGCTCGCCGACCATAACGAAGAGGAGACGCTCTACACCCGCGCCATCGAGATCCTCTCGCATGTACTGATGCTCAACCCAGACTTCCCCAACATCCACCACCGCTTGGGGCTCAGCTTCTCTCATCTCGGTGAGCTTAGCGGAGACAGCGAGCAGTTCCAGCGCGGCATCCACCACTTTAGGCTCGCCATTAAACACGATGCTGAGAACGACCAGGCGCTCCTGGACCTCGCACTCACTCTCATCAACAGCGCTCAGCGCACCTCAGATGCAAGCGAAGCCGACCAGCTCTACCGTGAAGCCGAATTCAAGATCACCCAGTCCGCTAAACTGGGCAATCTACAGGCCTACTACCATCTCGGCTGCCTCTACTCGCTGCTTGGTCAGTATGAGAAGGCGATGCGCTTCCTGCAGAAGGCGGAGGAGTTTGAATCCCTCCCCCCACTGGAGGAGATCCTCTGCGACGAGTGGCTAGACGGGCTGCGCGGAACTTCCGACTTCCTTGAGTTCCTCTCCGAACTCGAGAAAAGAGCGTAATCTATTTTTTAAAAAATAGACTTTTGTCCGGCCTATGCTATGATTCTGCCTCTCTTAAAGGGAGGAATCTCATGACAGCACTCGCAGCCCCAACTGGCGTCAAACGCACCGCAACCATTGCAGGCTTGGAAGCAGATGGAGAGCTTCAAGGGCAGCCTGCAAAAAAGAAGATTCGCGTTGAGCCCGAAACTACGAATGTCGTCTTTTGTGAAGCACAAGCTCTTTTACCTCCTGGAGTCAGACGCCTTGTTTGGGAGTATTTCGGATACGACAATCTCGATCTAGAGCATTTGGAAGATCCCACAAGTGCGGGAAACCCAGAAAGAGTTACAGACTATTTTCTTCAAAAATGGCGTGGTGATCCATCACTACACCAATTCACACTCACCGTCCCAGTTACGCTCTCAAAGCAGGCCCAGGTATTTCGCATCTTCTCAAGCATTCATGATCTAACGCGTCACAGCACGATCCGGAACTATGTGTTTCGACGATTTCAAACAGAAAGATCGATCGGAGAGGTCTCCTTTATTGTGGAGATTTCAAGAAAGAGAAAGCTACTCGAGCGATTCGATAACTCTCTTCTCTTTTTATTTGGAAAGATCGCATCGCAACTTAAACCAGCTAAAGATTTTCTCTTGCAAGAGGAGGGATTTCGCGATCTCCCAGGGAATGAAAAAGCAGCGCGCATCCGCAAGTGGATGTCTGAAAATGTCGAGCTATTGAAGGGAGTCGAAAAGCTAAAGCTGGATGATAGACGTGAACTCAAGCTTTTTACACTCATTCCTCCTGAAATCGGCTTTCTTACAGGTTTGAGATATCTGGAAATTTGCGGAACCGAGCTCTCCTATCTACCTCAATCTCTACGCAATCTAGTAAATCTTGAAGCTCTGGAGATCTATGTCACTTCGATCCACGTGCTGCCAGATTTTTTTGGAGAGCTACCCAAGTTGCGTAGCTTTGAACTCAGGATGTCTAAGCTCACTTTTGTACCGCCCTCCCTCTGTGAACATCCAACCTTACAAGAGCTAAACCTATCGCATAACAACCTGGCAGGTGAAGCCGACTTTAGTAAGTGTTCAAGATTGAAAAGTCTAAATTATTCAGGAAATAGTAACATCCCTGATGCCAGACTCGTCCAGATAAGTAAACAGCTTAAGGGATGTAAATTGATCTGCGCCTAAAAATTAGTGAGGTTTATGTGACTCAACAAGTAGCCCTTCGATCTGTGCCGGAGAAAGAGACCTGCTTTTCTGATATCTTTAAATCAACAAACTGGCCAAAAGATCTTCTCACGCTTGTCATGGTGTATACGGGCGACCGGGCGCTACTTGATACCACAGGATGCAAGTTAGTCGTTGAGGCCTGGAAATCAACTACATCGCTGCTCCGCTTCACGATCATCCCCTCGCCTCAGCTCCCTTATGAGCAGCAGCTGGAGTGCGTATTTAGCAGAGTCATGGACTTTGCATCTACGTCAGAACTTTCTGGTTTCACATGCGAGCAAAATATAAAAGGAAGATCCCCTTTAGCTCTCGCTCCTATTGCCGAGGCTCCGATGATGCAAACGCTTCTCGAGGAGTCGGACCGAGCGCTTCTTCTTATGTTCAAAAAGATTGCTTCTCAAATTCCCGCCGCAAAGACTTTTAGAATAGAAGAGGGCATTGTAGGTTCTCTCTGCCTTGAAAAAGCTGCACTTGCACGCAGGTGGATGGAAGAGCATGCGCACACTCTTACTAAGATCAAAAGGCTTGATCTCTCCAATAAACAGCTGAAAGTTCTTCCAGTAGAACTTGGGCTTCTGACTGGAGTCAAAGAACTAATTCTCAGCTCCAATCAGCTCAGCACATTCCCAAGCTCACTACAGCACCTTACCCTCATCACGCGCCTAGACTTAAGAAACAACAGATTCACATCACTCCCCCCTTTTCTTGCAAGACGCACTCTTACCGCACTCTTCTTAAATGGCAATCCAATCTCTGCGCTGCACGACGCATTCAACTGCTGCTCGAAGGTAAAACACTCTGATGCTAAAGCTTTCAAACTCCTCGTAGAACTCGCAAAACGCCTCTCCAAAGTATGATTACGTAGGGAGAAACAGGATAAGCAGGATTGCCTTGCCCTAACCTAGGTAGCGGCGATCGTCCCAGCGAAGCTGGATCCTGTTCCATCTTAAAAAAAGAGAGATCGCCAGGTCGATCTCGAGAAAAGCGGCGCCGAGTCGCCGCACTCCAAAAAAGAGAGCTGAATTAAGTTGCGCTCAAAAAATTACTAGGCGTAAGATAGCGCGCAGTTAAATTTTTGTTTGAATATGACATCGACATCAGAAATAGCCGCGTATAACGCTGAAGATGTGGCTATCGTCTCTATCTACTACGCTGTAGAGGAGTCTCCAGATAAGGAGATTGAGAGCTTACCTATTGCGGAGGGAGCAGAAAGAATTCGTTTATGGATGGAAAAGAACAGAGAGACGCTCGCAGAGAAAACGGAGCTGAACCTAGGAGAAAGAGATCTCCGCGTGTTACCAGCTAGAGAACTCGCCTACTTTACGGGATTAAGGTATCTCTCTTTACATAAAAACAGATTAACAGAACTTCCCGACGCCTTGTGGGGGTTAACTAGTCTTGTGGGCCTTGATATCAGCAATAACCAGATCTCTGCTATCTCTGATATTGGCCTTAGCAAAATGAAAAATCTAATAGAGATCGACCTTCGAAACAACAAATTAGAAAACTACCCAGATGCGCTTCGAACACTTCCAAAACTAACTACGATCCAATCTACTGGAAATCCGCGCCCCTTTCGTAAAGCGCCCGGTGGAAAATGCACAATCATGTAGACACTGCTTTCTTCCTAATTCTTTGATATGCTACGATGGCTCTTCTAACTAAGGACTCATGCCAATGGATAAACGCTCTCTTATTTTCGTCTTTGCACTCGTTGCAGCTCTTTTTGGTGTAAACCTCTGGTTCTCATCAAACGAACAGCCCACAGCGCCAAAACAGGTAATAGAAAAGAGTGCTGGCGCTCCCTCCAAGCAGCTCGTTAAAACCGAGCTTCCTCCTACTGCGAATGATGCGGGGGAAGAGTTCTACGTTCTAGAGAACGCCTATCAGCAGCTGGTCTTCTCGAATATCGGCGGCTCTCTGTCTGCCATCAACCTTCCTCTCAAGAGCGAGTCCCACCCTGACAGCGTGATTCGCGAGATCGAGTTCGACAGAGTGCTTAAAGAGAAGTACCCCCAAACCGTCTGGTTTCCAAACAGTAACTACTATCAAGCCAATCCTCAGGGAGGAGCTCCTCTTCTTGTTCAGAAGCGCACTCTAGGCGGCTACTATCCCCTTCTACGCCGCAGCATTCTAGGAGCAGGAGGCAAGGTTTCAGCACGCACACCTCCTGGCTATTATGGATGCAATGTCGTCTCTTCAGATCCTAGCCGCGAAGAGGTTAAGTTTAAGTTAAAACGCCTAGAGAAGGACCTTATCGAATTCGAAGGCTCTCTCGGTCAGGGACGCATTACCAAGCGCTTCTCCTTCCCTTCAGACCCTAAAGCTGCTCCCTACTGCTTCGACCTTACAATTAAAGTTGATGGAGATGTCAGAGACCTTCACCTCACCTCAGGCGTTCCTGAAGTGGAGCTAATCTCAGGAAGCTCTACTCCTGTACTTAAGTACCGCGCTCAAAGCAGCAGAAAAGCAAGCGTAGAGCAGATCGACCTACCGAAGAATTCAGAAACTGTCACCTCTTTTCAGCCAGACTGGGTCTGCAACTCAAACGGATTCCTAGGAATCATCATGGATCCGCTTACACAGATCGATAGCGGCTTCACAGTCTTCCGCGTTCCTGGCGAGTCCGATCCAACACGACTCACCGTGATTGATGCGCAGTATAAGCTCTATCCTGCGGATAAGTACCCGGGCTACGAGATTAGCCTCCCCCTCCGCAACACTTCAAACGAGCAGTCGTTTCGCATCTTCGCTGGCCCCTTTGCCAGCAAAGTGCTGAAAACAGTAGACGCTACCTACTCCGATCCTGAGAAGGGGTACAATCCTAACTACATCTCTTCTCAAAGCTTCCACGGCTGGTTCTCGTTCATTTCAGAGCCATTTGCTAAGTTTCTCTTCTTCTTGATGAATATCTTCCACATGATCACACGTTCATGGGGAGTTTCGATTATTCTTCTGACGATCGCTTTGAGAGTAATGCTCTATCCCCTCAACAGCTGGTCGATTAAGTCTACATCCAAGATGCAGCAGATCGCTCCTGAAGTTGCAGCCATTCAGGCAAAACACAAGAAAGATCCAAAACGGGCTCAACTCGAGATCGTTGCTCTCTACAAGCAGAAGGGAGTTAATCCCTTCTCTGGATGCTTGCCGATTCTCATTCAGCTCCCCTTCTTGATCGGTATGTTCGACCTTCTAAAGTCGACCTTCGAGCTGCGCGGTGCAAGTTTTATCCCCTACTGGATCGACAACTTAACTGCTCCTGATGTCGTCTTCACTTGGAGCTACCCGATCATCTTCTTCGGCACTCAGCTTCACCTCCTCCCCATCCTCATTGGCGGCGTGATGTACTGGCAGCAGAAGATCAGCTCTCCAATTCCAAAAGATAAGTCTCAGCTGACAGACCAGCAGAAGCAGCAGAAGATGATGGGCAACATCATGGTCATCGTCTTTACAGTGATGTTCTACCACTTCCCTTCAGGACTAAACCTCTACTGGCTCTTCTCTATCCTCTTGGGCATCCTTCAGCAGTGGCTGATTACGAGGAAGAACAAGCCGATCAATCCCCACATTCAGAGGGTGAAATAGGAAGAGTAGATGCGTGCATGGGAAGAGTTTCTGACCAAGCAAGAAGAGACCCTCGGCCGTGAGACGATCGCTCGCTGGCTGAGGCCTTTAAAAGTCGTCAACTTTGACGCGTGCAACCTCTACTTAAAAGCAGAAGACTCCTTTCAAATCGCCTGGTTTGAAGAGCACCTTCGCAAAAAGGTGAAGAGCAGCTTCCTAAATCAGAGCGGAAAACAGATCAAGATCCACCTCTCTCTTCCGGAGGCGGAGGTAGACGCCAAAGCTCTCCCAAAAAAAGAGCCAACTAAAGCCTTTCGCCCCGTTCTTGATCTCAGCGAAGACACCCTTGATCCCGCAGCCACTCTTGATGATTTTCTTGTCTCTCCCCCCAACGAGCTCACCTTTAAATTTATCAGCGAGATGAGCGGCTTCTCTCGCACAGAAAGCAAGCCCACCTCACCGAAAGTTGGAACCGAAGGATTAAATCCCGTTTTTATCTATGGCGAGAGCGGGTCAGGGAAAACTCACCTGCTCATGGGCTGCGCTCACGCGCTGCGCAAACAGGGCCTCTCTGTTTTCTACATTCGCGCAGAGACCTTCACAGAGCATGTCGTCGCAGCAATCCGAAACGGAGCGATGCAGGAGTTTAGAAAGGCCTATCGGCATGTAGATGTGCTGATTGTCGACGACGTCGATGTCTTTTCACGCAGAAGCGCGACTCAAGAGGAGTTCTTCCACACCTTCAATACACTCTATGGAGCTAACAAGCAGCTCATCCTCAGTGCAAATACGCTGCCTCATCAGCTCGATGCTATTGAACCCAGACTCGTTAGCAGATTTGAGTGGGGCATCCTCCTCCATTTGCAAAAGCTCACTCCCCTTGAAGTCGATGAGTGGATAGCAAAACGCACGCACGCGCTAGACCTCTCTCTCTCTCCAGAGGCGATCTCCTTCCTCAACACCACCTTCCATGGGCAGACAAAATTTATTGAACAGTCTATTCATGCACTCGTGATGCGCACGCAAACGAAAAAAAGCGGAAAATGCGATCTCGATCTTGAGATGACCCGCTACTATTTAAAAGATCTAATCGAAGCAGAAAAAAAGAGAGAGGTCACCCCAGAAAAGATCGTCCGGTCCACTGCCGACCACTACGGAATGCGCACAGACGACCTTCTTGGAAAGTCGCAAGCCCGCGAAGCTGCACTTCCAAGGCAGATGGCGATGTATCTCTGCAGATCGCTGCTAAAGCTCCCCTACCTAAAAATTGGCCAGCTCTTCTCGCGCGACCACTCAACAGTTATGGCAAGCGTTAAAATGGTTGAAGAGAAGCTAAAAGCTCAGGAAGCCGAGAGCGCATCCGCCCACACAGCGATCCTCTCACACCTCAAATAAAGAAGAATTTTACACAGAGATCACAGAGAAAGAGAAGGAAGAGAAAAATTGCCGCGAAGCGGCAGAGCATCCATCTTTTCTGCGGAGAGCAGAAAAGATGATCTTCTCCTCTTTCTCTGTGTCTCTGTGATCTCTGTGTAAACTCCCCTCTGATTTTACGCGGGGCGTGTGGATAGAAAAATCCCCTGCTGATTGATTGAGCAGGGGATTTGGAAAAGATTAGATCTTGATGAAACGATCGCCAGGTTTTGGCGGTGGAACAATAGATTTTTTCTTCTTGTCGTCGTCATCTTTGTCTTCACGACCTTCGATGACATCTTTAGATTTCTTTCTCCATCTCTCAACTGCTTCTACAAAGAGAGGAGCAAAACGTCTGAGAGAGTTAGGATCAGCGCCCACTCCCATCTCAAGCACGCAGTGCATGAGGATTAGTTCTTCAGGAACTGCAACGCCGATTCCGCCGCCAGCCATCTGTCCACCGAGCATCGAGCCTTCGAGGAGAGACTCATAGAGCTTCAGACGGATCTTATCATCTTTTGGAAGCCCATCAAGAATAGGCGAATAGAGATAGAGACGATCTGAGTTTGGCTCATAAGTAAGGTGAAGTGAAAAGGTATTATCGATGCCGAGAATACAGGTGTGGTTTTCGTCAAAAGCTAAACCTTCTAGGTTGAGTTCTTTGCCAAATTCCTTAAGGTTTGCCTTGGCATTTTCCAGCGACATGAATATGTCCTCCTTTCAATTAAATAAAAATCTTTTCTCAATGTATCTCTGTCCAGAATTTAATACGAGAGAGAAATCGAATAAAAGCTACAGAACCTATAGATTCAATTCGATGCCACTCTCCGGACCAAGCGCTATTTTTACATGCTTAGCATTTAAAACTGCAACAAAAATAAGAAAACTGTAAAAAGAAAAAAATGACAGAAGTAAAAATTACTATCCTAAAAGGTGAGCCAGCCCCCCTTGGAGCTTCGCGCTTCAACGGCGGCGTTAATTTTGCCCTCTTCTCAGAACACGCAACCGAAGTGACACTCTGTCTATTTCTACCAGGCGAAACAACTCCTTTTAAAGAGATCACATTAGATCCAAAAACTCACAAAAGCGATAAGAAGTGGCACATCTTAGTTAAAGGAGCTCCTGCTGATTTTGACTATGGTTACCGTATTAACGGACCAAATGAGCCTGATAAAGGTCTCTTATTTAATAAAGACCTGATTCTTTCAGATCCCTGCTCTTTAGAGCTAACAACCTCTCACGTCTGGGGAGAGGGTGTTCCGGCAGGAAGTCCGCCTCCCCGCAGTAGACTCGTCTTAGACTCCCACTTTAATTGGGAAGGGGTTCCAAATCCAAACTTGCGAGTTCAGGATCTTGTCATCTACGAGATGCATGTGCGTGGGTTTACCTACCACCCCTCCAGTAAAACTCACCACAGAGGAAGCTACCTCGCGCTTATCGAAAAAATTCCTTTTTTAAAAGAGCTCGGGGTCAACTGTGTTGAGCTACTTCCGATTCACGAATTCAATGAGTGCGAAAATCAGAACATAGATCCACTCACCAAAAAACGACTCTTCAACTACTGGGGCTACTCGACAATAAATTTCTTTGCCCCCATGAACCGTTTTGCGTCGAAGGGAGAGAGGCACTCTGCAATTACAGAGTTCAAAACGATGGTCCGTGAGCTGCACAGGCATAAGATCGAGGTGATTCTAGACGTGGTCTATAACCATACAGCCGAAGGCAGTGAGAAGGGACCAACCTTCTCCTTCAGAGGAGTCGACAACCCCGACTACTACATGATATCCGGGGGGCACTACCAGAATTTCACGGGCTGCGGCAATACTTTTAACTGCAACCACCCTGCTTGCATCGAGCATGTTCTAAACTCTCTTCGCTACTGGGTAAAAGAGATGCACGTCGATGGCTTCCGCTTCGATCTCGCTTCTATCCTCACAAGAGATCTGACTGGCGCTCCGGTTGAAAACCCGCCTATTATTCAGGCGATCAACAAAGATCCGATTCTTTCAAAAACAAAACTCATTGCCGAAGCGTGGGATGCAGCTGGCCTCTACCAAGTAGGCTCTTTTCCCGGAGAAGGGCGCTGGGGTGAATGGAATGGCGTCTTTCGAGATATTGTCCGCAGATTTATCAAGGGAAGCGACGGGTGTGCGGGAGGCTTTGCAACTGCCCTCTCCGGTTCGCAGAACCTCTACGGAAGAGATCGCTCGCCCTACCATAGCGTCAATTTCGTCACAGCACATGATGGCTTCAGCCTAAAAGATCTCGTCTCCTACAACACCAAGCATAACGAAGCTAATGGTGAGGAGAACCGCGATGGAATGGATAACAACGAGAGCTGGAACTGCGGAGCTGAGGGAGAGACGAGCGATCATAGCATCATCGCTCTGCGTGAAAGGCAGATGCGCAACTTCCATGTCGCACTCATGATCTCACTCGGAACCCCTATGATCTTAATGGGAGACGAGTATGCACACACGCGCCATGGAAACAACAACACCTGGTGCCATGACGATGAGCTCAACTGGTTCTTGTGGGACAAGATAAAAGAACATAACGCCTTCTTCCGCTTCTATAAGCTCCTCATCCACTTCCGCACTAGACACCCACTTTTGCGCCGCACGGAGTTCCTCACTACAGAAGAGGTCGAGTGGCATGGGCATGAGCCTTCAAAGCCAAACTGGGACCCCTCCTCCCGCTTCGTTGCTTACACTCTAAAAAGCCCTCACGACCAGCTCTACATCGCCTTCAATGCACACTACCAACATGCACATATCACTCTGCCTCAGCCGCCACCTCACAAAAAGTGGTACAGAGTTGTAGACACCTCTGCCCCCTCCCCAGACGATTTCATCGAAAATCCAGGCATGCACGCCCCCCTTAAACACACCTACGACCTTCCTCCCAACTCCTCCCTAATCCTAGAAAGCCTCTAAAATTATTTTTACAATCACAATATTAAAATATTTGTGATGTAAATTTAATTAATTATGATAATTGTTGTTAATTTTAATTAGTATTATAATTGTTGGAAATTAACATTAACAACGGAGTTAATTATGGACGGTATTAAACCTTTTTCTGATGATGCAGCAACCTTAATTACCATTAGCGCTACAAGCGCTCTAACAAAATTTGAACTACTACCCTCTTGCAAAGAGAGCGAAGAGCCCGGATCGGAGAACTACTTTGGAACGGCGCTTCCTCTGGTAGGAATGGCTCTGCTCTCCCTCATCGAAGGGGTCGCACGCCTCGTCTTTATGACGCTTACTCTGACTGCCGTGCTCTTTACCTTCTCTAAAGTAGAGGTGCTAAACACCCTCGCTATCGCCCATGGAGCCTTTGGAGCACTCCTCTCATTTGAAAATTTTATTATATGTTCTGTCGCTGCATTTATCGACTTCTCTGAGAGTGAAGTTGAATATGATGAGATCGTCCCTTCCCTCAAAGCTATCAATGAATCGATCAATGACAAGTTAAATTTTGATCGTAAAGTCGGTGAGCTTAATACAACCGTCGGCACAGCTATCCTCAAGTTAAATAAGAGCATCGACACAACCATCGATGAACTTCATGACAATCTCTTCGTCGACGCGTGGGACGAGATCAGCATCACTACTTAAAGAATTAAAAAAATTAATTAAAGGAACACTATGACAGACGCTTTAAATATGAACTTCATTCACCGTGAGTTTGGCAACGACGTAAGAAACCTCCCCGACGCTTCTAGAGAGGTATCCGAACTGACAGGAGTTGAACAGACTTGGATCGACCAGGGAAAGCGCGTGGCAGTCGCCGCCCTCCCCTTCCTAACCCTCTATAAACCTCTAGCCGTACCAGTCTCTCTCGTTTTCGGAGGTCTGCGTACAGTGGGTTCGGCTTCTCAGCTTCTTGAAAGCTATCAGCAGGGCGATATTTCTAAGCTCGCTCCAGCTCTTGCACAGACGATGGTCTCAACAGCGGCTGTTGCCGCAACCCTCTTCGGAAGCCCGATGGGTATGTTGATTACAACAGGCCAGGATCTTCTGATTGAGCTCGGCAAAGTCATCGAACTTGCAGAGAAGGGTCAGTATGAACAGATGACAGAGAGCTTCCTAATCATCGCAAACAACTCCCTCTATCTAACGATGATGCTGAGCGGGGGTTTAGAGATTGCAATCGCTGCGCTCACAATGCAGGTGCTCACTGGAATCTACCACTCTCATGCGGATCTCGAAAAAGGGAACTACATCGAAGCTACAGCCCACATCATGATGACACTCGTACGCTGCAATCAGCTAGCTGGATGCATTGTGGTCTATAATATCGGCTGTGCCAAACCAGCACAAAAGCCGCTAAATGACGCGCAGCTTCTGGAACATGCAAAAAAAGTAGAAGACAGAGAGCTTGTTGCGGTTTTAGAAAAGTATCACAACAAGGGCCGCTTTGTACCTGCGATCTATAATGCGATCGACGCGTGCGACTGGAAGGCGATGGAGCTGCTTATTAACAATAATGGCCTTGTCGAACATCCAAACCTCTATGGTTCGAACAAGATCCACCCTCCGATCCTCATGTTGGCTATGAGCAAGGCGCATCTGACCAACCCTCGACAACCCACAGTGCATAATATTGAGGCTCTAATTAATGGCGGGGCAAATGTCAATTTTGACTATCGCTCTAGGCTCTACAAAAAGTTTACAGGCCATAATCAGCCCTTTGCTCTCTTTTTAATCGGAAATAACCGTCTTGATCTTCTTGCTCTCAACCTGAGATATGGAATGGATCCAAGAGGTTTTTTCTATGACGAAGAGTCGCGAAAATTCTATACGATTTCGTCATATTATCTCAGAAGCCCATCGGTAATTACATCTACTCAACGAGCGGCTATCCAGCTACTCAACGGGTATAATGGATAAGCTTTGAGCTTCTACTCGTAAACTGAAAGGGCGCCATTTGGCGCCCTTTTTATTTAACAACAACTCTAAATTTTATTATAACAATTTAATTAATTATACAAGTTACATTCAAGCTTATTTAATGATATAATACTCGAAAACAAACAATAAAAAGGTGTAATTATGTCAGCAATAACAGATGCATTAAACTCTTCTCTGCCAACTATCTTCCATCGCCAGTACGGTAATGACTTAGAAAACTTTCCTAATGTATCTAGAAAGATCTCCCAGGCAACAGGAATCGAACAGACTTGGATAGACCAGAGCACACGCGCCGCAATCGCCTCACTTCCCCTTCTTGCACTATATAAACCTCTTAGCCTGCCCCTCTCTCTTGTGATGGGCGGTATGCGTACAGTTGGCTCTATTTCTCAACTCCTCGAAAGCTATCAGACAAATGATCTTAACCAGCTCGCTCCAGCAGTTGTACAGACTATAGTTTCAGTTGCAGCTGTGGCAGCGACTATTTTTGCTCACCCGATGGGCATGGTGATTACAACGGGCCACGATCTTCTAATCGAAATCTGCAGAGTGATTGAATTCGCTCAAAACGGTCAATATGAGCAGCTAGCAGAGAGCTGCCTGACAATCTTGAATAACTCTCTCTATTTAGCTCTGATGCTTGATGGAGGTTTAAAACTGGCGATTGCCGCTCTTTCAATGCAAATTTTAGTGGGAATCTATCACGCTCAAGCCGAGCTTAGAAAAGAGAACTACATCGAAGCTACAGGCCACATTCTGATGGCTCTTGTCCGCTGCAACCAGCTGGCTGCGTGCCTTTCAATTCCAGCGCCAAAACCTATGCAAGTAAAGTTGAATGACGCCCAGCTTCTGGAAAAAGCAAGAGAGACAGGTAATAAGGAGCTCATCGATGCTTTAGAAAAATATCATGACAAGGGACGCTTTGTTCCTGCGATCTATAACGCGATCGATGCGTGCGACTGGAAGGCGATGGAGCTAATCGTTAACAATAACGGCCTTGTCGAATATCCGAATCTCTCTGGTTCACCTAAGCTTCACCCTCAACCCCTGTTGCTGGCGCTCAGCAAGCAGGCGCATCCAAGCTTAAAACCTACCGCTCACAACATTGAGGTTTTGATCAAAGGTGGTGCGAACACCAACATCGATTACTTCACCCCCGAATACAAAAAATGGACAGGCCACAACCAACCTGTTGCACTCTTTTTAATCGCTCAGAAGCGCAACGATCTACTTGAGCTCTGCTTGAAACATGGAATGAATGCGAGCTCCACGTTCTATCATGTCGGTAGAGATGAATCGATCCTCTCCCTAACGGTTAAGGACTCAGAAAATGGTTCAGAGAGTCGATTAGAGGCCATTAAAATTCTTTTAAAATACAAAGCGGATCCAGATTTCGGCTCGCCACTCTTTTTTACAACGGTTCTACACTCCTACTATGGGACCACGCAGGCAACCAGGGAGTATTACGTTCAAGTGTTAAGAGAGCTACTCGGCCATGGAGCGAATCCGCATAAAGTGGCGCCTCTTTCACATACAGCAACTCCCTATAATAGAGCGCATCCGGAATTAAAAAAGATCTTCGACGAGTTTAAAAAGAAATAGGAAGAGTTTCACAGAAAATAGGCTCTTGGTATGCTGGGCATTTACCATAAATTGGAGATTTGCCCATGGCCCTATCAAATTCCGGAAAAACCTTTCAGCGCTGCGCACTTGCAGCCTGCCTATCTCTTGTAGCCCTTACTGCGGGCTGTGGAAAAGATCAGCCCTCTGATGAGCGCATGAGCGCGGTTCAGATGCAGCACGCGGCTCCCTCTGTTTCAATCGTGCCAGTTTTCGACCGCACTGAGAACAATGGCGTCTCTTGGAACCTCTCAGACGAGCTAACGACGGTTCTCTCTCGTAAACTGGGGCAGAAAGAGAAGCTCCACGTTACCGGCTCTCAAAAGGTGCGCGCTGCGACCAAAAAGCTCATCGGAAGCAGAGACCCCTTCTCGGCGGATCTCTCCTGGATGAAACGCATATTCCCTGAAGACCAGTTCGTGGTATTTATGGAGCTCCTGAAGCACGAAGAGGTTGCAGCCTCGTCGACAGCTCCTGAAGCCTCCCCTGCCGACCTCCAGATCAGCATGAAACTCCGCATTGTCGACCTCAGAGCAGACTCTCCTAGAATCGTCCTCCAGGAGATCATCCACGACAATCAGCACCTTCCTAAACACTTTAACAGAGCGCACATCGCGCAGGTGGCTTGGGGACAGGATAACTTCCACATCTCTCCGATTGGCGTCGCTCACGCGAAGCTAATTAAAGAGCTCTCTACTCGCATTGAGGATTACGTCCTCCTAGCGGCAAGAAGGTAGCAGATGGAAGCTCTCTCAAAAGAGCTGATTTTCGAACAGATCCACCTGATTCTTCTCTTTGGCCTCTTGGGCTTCTTCACCCACTGGGTGGCGAAATCCAGAGGCTTTTTTTCCTTGCCCGAAGAGCAGAATGGGCCAGATGTAAAGGGCAGGCAGGTTATTATCGCGTTTGCGATCTATCTGATCACCGCTCTTTTTATCGCTCCCCTTCTGGGAAGACTACTCTTTCGCTTAGAGGGAGAGTCCTCCTATAGCCTCATCTTCGCAGGGCTTATACAGCTAGGGGCGCTTGCTCTTATTCTGCTTCTTCTCATTCTCTTTTCGATGACTCAAGAAAAAAAGAGCATGCGAGGAGTATGGATTACACGCGATGGGTCTAACCCGAAGAGACTGGTAAGAGATTTTTTTCTTGGAATCGCTACCTGGTTCATCGCGTTTCCCTTAGTGGTCGTGATCAGCCAGATCTGCGATCTTCTGCTCTATGTCTTTTTCGGAGTTGAGAGCTATGAGCAGGTGGCCGTCCGCTTCTTAAAAATGGCGCTCGGCTCCCCTCTTCTCCTGCTGATTGCTCTTGCAACTGTCATCGTGATCGCGCCGATCATTGAGGAGTGGCTCTTCAGAGGATTTCTACAGAGTTTCCTTCGCAAGCACGTGGGACGAAAAGCGGCAATACTCTTAACGGCCTTCAGCTTCGCCCTCTTTCACCTCTCTGGATCTCAAGGTCTCGGCAACATCTCGCTTGCGATCTCACTATTTATCTTCTCTTGCTACCTAGGATTTTTATACGAGAGACAGGGTTCTCTTGTTGCACCTATCGGCTTACATATGGCATTTAATACGGTGAGCAGTATCCGCATTCTGCTCATGCCAGTTACAGATCTGTGAAAACACTCTACGGAGGGGTTGTATGTTGCTATCCCGTATTCTCTTCTGCTTTATCGCCTTTACGGTTCCGCTGGCGGCGGCTAGTAAGAAAGATGATGAGACCGCTATTAAGCTATCGAAAAACTGCACGGATTTCGGTCTGTCGCTCTACTCGACTCTGAATAAGTCGGCTTCGACTAACATAATCTTCTCTCCCTATTCGATCTTCTCTTGTCTTTCGATGGTCTATATCGGCGCGCGCGATGTGACAGCTACAGAGATGCAAACGGCTCTTAAGCTTACATTTAAAAGACCAGAGCTCTCCAAGGCAGCTCTTGCGCTAAGCAGCTCTCTTGCAAGTAGTGGGGACGGCTCTTACACCTTTGATATGGCAAACGGCCTCTGGCTCGATCGCGATAGTTTTGTGCTCTCAGATTATCGTCACGCAATAGAAGATGGGTTCCAAGCCAAGGTTCAGAGCCTTGATTTCGCTCAAACTGAACAGGCGATCTCGATCATCAACGAGTGGACATCTAATCAGACGCATGGAGAGATCCCTAAGCTGCTAGAAGAGGGCGATATCGACGGCTCTACAAGAGTTGTTCTGACTAATGCGCTCTACTTCAAAGGCAACTGGCAGAAGCCCTTCGATCCGAAAAATACAGCAGATAGCTCCTTCTATCTTGCGGAAGGCTCTTCGGTAAAAACTAAGATGATGAAGCAGAACTCCACCCTCCCCTACTTCGAAAATGAGAGCTTTCAGCTTCTTGCACTCCCCTTCGTAAAAAAAGAGGGTGCAGCTGCTCCTGCCTGCCTGATCCTACTTCCTAAAAAGGGAGTCGCACTATCCGACTGCGAGCAGGATCTTACAAGCGACGCTCTGCGCGGATGGATTGAGGGTTTGAAGCCTCAAAATCTTCAGATCAAGCTTCCAAAATTCACGCTCGACCGAAGATACGACTTGAACAACATGCTGAAAGCTCTTGGCATTCAGAACGCTTTTACCGATGCGGCCGACTTCTCGGGAATCGATGGGATGCGCGACCTCTTTCTTAGCAAGGTTGTCCACGAGAGCTTCTTCGCTCTTGATGAGATGGGCGTAACTGCAGCTGCAGCAACAAGCGCATCGATGAATTTAACGGCAACTCCTCCTTCACAGCCACCGGTTGCATTTGTGGCAGATAGGCCCTTCCTCTTCTTGCTGGTGGATTTGAAGACAAAGCTCCCTCTCTTTTTAGGAAAACTGCAAGACCCCTCAATTGGGCAAAGTGAGTAGTTACATCGTGGAAAGCTACGGCATATCGGATATCGGCCTGAGAAGCAACAATGAGGACTCCTGGGCAGGGGTGCCTAACTGCAAGTTTTTTGTTTTAGCCGATGGCATGGGCGGCCACCAGGCGGGTGAAGTCGCATCAAAAGAGACTGTGCAGCGCCTATCCATCAGAATCGAAGACTTCTACGAGACTGCCCTCACATCGCCTCCAACTTCCGAAGAGTGGGCGGAGAAGCTTGGAGATCTTATTTTAAGAGTCAACCGAGAGGTCTACCAGCTCTCGCTTCAAAATGAGAAGTATGCCGGTATGGGAACAACACTCGCCTGCCTACTCATTACCGGAGAGCGCCTCATCTACGCTCACATAGGCGATAGCCGCATCTACCGCTTCCGTAAAAAGGAGCTTACAAAACTCACTCTCGACCACTCGCTTAAGCAGGAGCTTCTGCGCAAAGGCGACCTAGGCAAGACCCCTTCGAAACATGCACCTAAAAATATTATTACACGCGCAGTGGGAACGCATGCGAACGTCGAGCCAGATATCGAGATTAGCACGCTTAAATCTGATGATATTTATTTTTTATGTTCCGATGGGTTAACCGATGAGCTCTCTCTGGAAGAGATGAGATCTATTCTCCTAGAGGCCAAGACAATAAAAGAGGCCTCTGATAGCCTTGTTGCCGCCGCTAAGCAGAAGGGAGGAAGCGACAACATCACAGTAGTGATGGTGAAGGTGTATCATGAAGGAAAAGAAGCTCGAAAGGACCTATCTCGACAATAATGCGACAACGGCGCTGGACGCGCGCGTTCTTGCTGCAATGCAAGAGGAGCTCTCCACACCCCCTTCCAACCCCTCATCTGTACACCACTTTGGACAAGAAGCCCGCAAGCGTTTAACAAAAGCTCGCTCAACAGTTGCAAATTTTTTGGAGACGCGCCCTTCGAATATCATCTTCACATCTGGTGGAACCGAGTCGCTCAACATGCTCCTGCGCGGAGCTTTTTCTGGCAAGAATAACGGACATCTCATCACTTCAGATATCGAGCACTCCGCAATTTACAATACGGTGAAGCTCCTCGAGAGCCACGGAGTCCGCGTCACCTACCTCTCTGCTGGACTAAAAGGGTACATCGCGCCGGAGCAGATAGAGGCCGCACTCCAAGAGAGTACAAAACTCATCGCGCTTGGTGCAGTTAACAGCGAAACTGGTGTGAAAAATCCTATCGAGGAGATCGCGCAGATCGCCAAGAGGCGCGGGCTACCCTTCGTTGTTGATGGAGTCGCACTGCTTGGAAAGGAGCTATTCAAGATCCCCGATGGAGTCAGCGCTATGGCCTTCTCCGGACATAAATTTCATGGCCCCAAGGGCGTCGGCTTCGCCTGGATTCACAGCTCGTTTAAGTTAGAACCCCTCCTAACTGGCGGCGATCAAGAGTATGCAAAGAGAGCTGGAACCGAAAACCTCCCAGGCATCGTTGGGCTCGCAAAAGCTGTTGAGATTCTCTCAGAGGAGCTCCCCAGCGCCACGCTCAGAATGCAAGAGCTTAGAGACCTTCTCGAGGCCTCCCTCAAAGCAGACTTTCCAGGAGCAGTAGTCCATGGCGAGGGCTCACCCAGAATTGCCAACACTTCCAATATCGCACTTCCCGCCTTGGATGGCGAGACGCTGCTCATGCAGCTAGATATGGCCGGCATCGCTGTCTCCCATGGCTCTGCTTGCGCCTCAGGCGCCCTAGAGCCCTCCCGCGTCCTTCTCAATATGGGCATCCCCAAAAAGCTCGCAGGCTCCTCCCTGCGCCTCTCCCTCTCCCGCTTCACAACCCGAGAAGAGATTCTTCACATCCTACTGACACTCAAAGAGTTAGCACTAAACAGTTAAGAGATCGCCGGGTCGATCTCGAGAAAAGCGGCGCCAGGTCGCCGCACTCCAAAAAAAAGAAAACAATACAATTCACGAACTAACCTAAATCATGATATAATGCTCAGCATTAAATTATTTAATGCGGGTAATTATGACAAGCACAGAACTTACAACTGCTCAGAGAAGTGCGGCTACTTACAAAAGGGATGAGCTGGTTAAAGTCGCTCTAGATTGGAATGAGACAGCCGAGACGCCGCAAGAGCGCATCAACTGGTTTCTCGAGTTTCAAGAGCGCGCCCGCACCCAGATCTGGCCACCAAAGGAGCACTACCTCCCTAAACCTCTTCTCGAGCGATTGAAAGAGGCGTGCACTGGTCTTACTGACGCTGAGCAGGCAGATGTTGCAAAGAAAATAGATGGTGTCTTTAAGACCTACTACGGCGAGCTCCCTCCTGTTTGTCGAAATCCCACTGCTCGCGCACTTGTGACCTGCAAAGGCATCCCACTAAAACGGGTCGAGAAGTGCACCTGGCCCGAGTTCTCTGATATCTTAAAGGCAGCTAAGGAGTTTAACTCCCCACAAGAATATATCGATAATATCCACGCCTATCAGGCAGGCGATTTCAAACTGATCATGATCGGAGAGCAGCACAGACAACCATGGGAAAAGAGGATGCTCTGGCATCTTTTAGAGTTAGCAGACGGGCAAAAAATCGTATTAAGACTTGAAGGTACAAAACATTCCGGGTACTCAGAAAAAGAGTTTCGTATTAATTCTGAATTAAACCCAGATGCACTTATTTTTGGTCTGGCAGATCCTTTTTACTGGTTTTTCTCTAGAGTACTTGTCTGGTATGAAGAATTATTCCTGAACATAAAGCAGCCTCTAAATCTACTGGAGGAGTTGCTTGATAGCACAAATGGAGATAAGGAATTTTGCCGGCTAACTTCAGAAGCTCGCCTTAAATTCATTGAAAATGAAAGCTCACCAGAACTTAGAAGCATAGCAACAGCTCTTGGGTATCTGATCGATGAGGTTTCTTGGTACTCAATATCCGATTTCATGAAACTTTATGACGCAGAAGAGTTTCTTCTTCTTCTACGAGGCCTACTCATAACTTCACTAAGCATTCACACAGGAAAATTTACAGAAAAAGAGGGTAATGCAGTTCGCACAATTCTCGATCCAAAAGGATTTTCTCCTGAAAATGAAGAACACATGCTACTTAGAAAATTGGTCATAATCGACAAGAGAAACAAGCAGTTTGTCGACAACCTTTTCGATTCATCACCAGCGTTCTCTGCTGGAAAAGTAGAGGTATTAGTTGTCGGATACAACCACCTCCCAGGCATCGTTGCTGAGATTAACGCGCGCCTCTGCCTCACCGGAGAAAGCAAAGCCGAATCCAAAGCTGAATCAAAGGGCGACTCCAAGGCTTAACAGAAAAGAGAACTCTCTTTCTCTTATTCTTTGATTGAGCGAAGCGAAATCCCTGGAGTGCGTGCGCTCTGCGCCGCCTTGCTTTCCTTCAGAGCAGAATTGCAAACAAAATTTTAATAAATTCAGGGCGGCGCAAAGCGCACGCACTCCAGGGACCTCTCTTCGTTCGGTCAAAGAAGGAAAAAGGACTTCTAGTTTAGTAGACGGTTTGAATGGAGATCATCTTGGCGCCGAGGAGGGAGGCCTCTTCGACGGTGAGTTCGAACTGATCGATGCGGATGGTCTCTCCCTTGCTTGGCGGGTGGCCAAGGTGCTTAGTGACGAGCTCCTCTAAGGTCTCGACCCCTTCATCTGGAAGGTGGACATTAAACTGCTGATTAAACTCCTTAATCGTCATATCGCCCGGGAAGGTGCGGTCGACCATCACATGGTGCGCGCGAGGTGCCATCTCATTGATGGAAGGCCAGCTGTCGCTCTGGCCAAAAATCTCATCTAGAATCTCATCGAGCGTCAAGATACCAACAGCGAGCCCCGCCTGGTTGAGGACGATCGCGATGCTCTTATTGTTTCTTCTGAACTGTTTCAGTAGCTGAAGAATCGAGGTGTTCTCGGTGATAAACCAAGGAGGACGCGCATGCTCTCTAACGCGCGCATTTTCAGGGAAGCGCAGTAGGTCTCGAGGATAGGCGATCGCCACGATATTCTGAGGCGTTCTGTGAAAAATGGGCAGAAAGGGAGAGTAGTGAGCAGAGAGGAGCGCGCGCATCTCCGCAATCGTGCAGATCGAGGGGATCATATTCACCGAAGTCAGCGGCTTCATCATCTCTTTTGCAATCTTCGTTTTTAACGAGAAGATCCGCCCAGCGACAGAGCTAAGTTCGGTCTGATCGGCTCTGTAGGGCCTCACCTCTTGCTCTTCAAGCATCTTCTGCAGCTCATCTCGGGTTAGGTAGAGGCCAGAGTCCTTGGGGCTTCCAACCAATCTGTTGATCAGCGAGCAGAGAAGGTCGAGGCCCCAGATGACAGGCCGCAAGAGAATCGAAGAGGCGTAGATGAAGGGAATCCCCAACATGACCACATGCTCAGCATAACGCCTTCCAGCAAAAAGGGGCGCAATCTCGGCAAAAAGAAGGACGAGGACCCACTGAGAGATGGGGGCAAAGTCGGGATTGATGCCGATGCTCTCGTAGAGGCGGCGGGCAGACTCAGAGCCGAGCTGAAGTGTAAGATTAACGCCGATGAGCGTCGTGCCAAAGAGAATCGCCGGCCGTTTAAGGAGCGAGGTGAGCCACTTTGCGCGTCTATTACCCTGACTGACGTAGTATTGAAGCCGAACCTTATTGAATGAGACGCAAGCCATCTCAAGCATAGAGTAGAAGCCCTGGACAACCAGGCAGACCAGCAGGAGTATTAGGTAGAACTTCCAGTCCATCTTAAGAGCGCTTCTTTTTTGTATGTAAACGGCGGATATACACGCGGCGTATCCGTTGAGGGTCTGCAGCCAGCACGTGGAAGAGAAACTCCTTCGTCAAAAACTTGGTTCCGGCCTTGGGGATATCTCCAAGCTGCTCTGTGAGCCAGCCGCCTATCGTCACCATGTTGTTTTCGCTTTTGAGGGAGACCCCAAAGATCTCTTCAAATTCGATTAACTCGAGCTTTCCGCTCGTGATAATCACCTCTTCGCCGGCTTTCGTGTAGCGGTTCTTCTCATCTCGGCGGTCGACGATCTCGCCGACGACCACCTCGACGAGGTCTTCCAGAGCGATGATTCCGGAGACCGACCCATACTCATCGACCACTGTTGCAATAGAGAGCTCCTGCTCATACATCTGTCTAAGAAGAGCATGCGCGGGCATCGTCTCTGGAACAAAGATCGGCTTCATCAAGATGGGAAGAAGATCGAGGGTCTGATTGAGAGAGGGTCTATGGAGAAAGAAGAGGCGGCTTGTCATGACGCCGACGATCTGATCGAGCCCTCCCCTGCAAATGGGAATTCGTGAACACTCCTGGTCGACAAAAAGGTGGATCAACTTCGATAGGGGCTCTTCAAGGTCAAAGAAGAGGACCTCCTCTCTTGGGCGCATGAGCGCTTTGATCGAGGACTCCTGCAGATTTAAGTAGCCGCGGATGAGTTCAGCTTCATCCTCGTTCAACACGCCATATTCACGCGATGTTTTAAGAGCGTGTTGCAGCTCATCGATCGAAATCTCATCCTCCTTTCGGAGGAAGAAGAACATGATGCGCGAGATGACGCTCGTAATGCTGATAAAGACGCCGGCAAAAGGTTTGATCACCGTCTGCGCTCTCGAGAGAGAGGGGGCGACGGTGTATGCGATCTTCTCATTATTTGCGAGTCCGATCGATTTAGGGATAGCCTCGCCAAAGACGAGAGTTAATAGCAGCGGGAGTCCGACATTCAAGATCCAATTGGAATAGGATCCAAAGATCGTCGCAACCACGTTCTGCACTAGAAGATTCATCAGAATATTGAGCATCAGAATCGTGACGAGCAGATCTCGAGGGCGCGACAGAAGGTTATAGATCAGCCGCTTTCGAGGATCGCTCTCTCTCTGATAGGCTTTAACTGTCATGGAAGGAAGAGAGAAGAGCGCGGTCTCAGAAGAGGAGAAGTAGCCGGAAAGGAAGAGGAGGAGAACTAAGAATGCAACTAAGCTTGCAGTAATCACTTATTTTCAGTCTTTTCAAAGTAGACTTTGCGCTGGCCATCTGGAACAAGTCCTAACCCTTTCATGAGGGTCATTTCGATCCATGCAGGATCTTTCTGGCTCTGGACTTGAAGCTTTAGCTCATTTTGAAGTTCAATGGCAACTCCCCTCTCATGCTGAAGAGTATGCAGACGCTTTTCCAACTGAAAAAGGGCCTCTTTCTTCTTCTGTATTCCGTGAGCATAGAGGAGATAGGAGAATCCGATGATCGCAATTACCCACCAGTTGCGGGCAAATAGAGGCCGTTTGAAAACCTCAAACTCCTGCCACTTAAGAGACCTGCCCGTCTGCATAACTCGTGAGGGGTTAATTGCACTAACAACCTGATTGTGTGAAAAGCCCTATTTTATTTCTAGAGCTAAAAGGAAAATCCTCATCAAAGGCAGGCCGAATGGTTTTTTTGTAGACACTCTCTTATTATGCGACCGGTAAGGTAATGCCTACTTGGCCCATATATTTGCCTTTTCGATCGGCATAGGAGATCTCGCACTCTTCAGCTGCTTGATAGAAGAGCACCTGCGCGATTCCCTCATTGGCGTAGATCTTAGCTGGAAGTGGGGTTGTATTTGAAATTTCAAGGGTAACATACCCCTCCCACTCGGGCTCAAATGGGGTCACGTTGACGATAATACCGCAACGAGCATAGGTCGACTTTCCAATGCAGAGAGTGAGAACCGAGCGCGGGATCCGGAAATACTCGACGCTGCGTGCGAGCGCAAATGAGTTTGGAGGGACAATGCAGACGTCCACTTCTTGATGGACAAAAGCGCTCTCATTGAAGTTTTTGGGGTCGACAATGGCGTTAGACATGTTGGTAAACACCTTGAACTCATTGGAGACACGCATGTCATATCCATAGCTCGAAAGTCCATAGCTGATGACCTTCTCATCTCTTTGGAAGCGGACCTGCCCCTCTACAAAAGGCTCTATCATCCCGTGGGTCTTTGCCATCTGACGAATCCAGCGATCTGATTGTAAACTCATTGTTTTTCCCCAATTGTTTCGGTTTAGATATAGCGTCCAAAGTCGTTTTCTTGCTAGAGTTTTTTGTTCGAGTAGTCTATTCAATGAGCTATGATGTCCCATCCATCCATACAGTCTAGCTGGGTTAAGCCAGATGAGACCTTCGAACTGCAGATTCGTCCGCAGTCGATGAGAGATTTCATCGGGCAGGAGCAGCTTCAGAAGCGGCTTGAGGTTTTTCTTGGCGCCGCAAAGCTGAGGAAAGAGTCCCTTGGCCACTGCCTCTTCCACGGCCCCCCAGGCCTTGGGAAGACGACGCTTGCCAACATCCTTGCAAAAACAATGGGAACAGACCTCGTTGTAAGTTCAGGTCCTATGCTCGAAAAACCGGGCGACCTGGCTGGCATCTTAACCAATTTAAAAGATGGCGATATCTTCTTTATCGACGAGATCCACCGCCTGCCGAGACAGGTGGAAGAGTATCTCTACTCTGCAATGGAGGACTTCGCCCTTGATATACTCATCGACAGCGGGCCCAGCTCACGCAGCGTCCAGGTGAAGCTCAACCGCTTTTGTCTAGTGGGGGCAACGACTCGCAGCGGACTTTTAAGCTCTCCGATGCGATCCCGATTTGCTTTTACATGCAGACTCGACTATTATGAACCGCAGGTCCTTAAAGAAATTGTAATCCGTACAGCGCGGATCCTCAACATTGAGATTGATGGCGAAGGAGCTCTTGAGATATCTCGCAGAGCTCGAGGAACGCCTCGGATTGTTAACCATCTGCTGAGATGGGTAAGAGACTTCGCCCAGATGAAGAATCGAAAGAGCATCGATAGTAATACAGCATGCGAAGCCCTTGAGATGCTCGCGATCGATCAGAGGGGTCTGGATGAGATGGACAAGAAGATCTTGAGCGTTATCATCGACCACTATGAGGGCGGGCCTGTGGGAGTAAAGACTCTTTCTGTCGCTGTCGGCGAAGAGGAGTCTACTCTTGAAGAGGTCTATGAGCCCTATTTGATTTTACAAGGTTTTATTAAACGTACACCCAGGGGACGCGAAGCCACTTCGCTCGCCTATCAACATCTACGAGGGAGAGTCCCTCAGAAAATTTCCGACGGAGAAACAACATGAAAATCGTTTCATCACTACTAGTTGCCACGACATTCTGCTTAAGCGGTCTTTCGCTTGAAGCTACCATGAAATACGAGCGGTTTGAAGCCGACCCTTCGCAATTTGATAAACCCACTACGATCAAAGTTCTGCTCGACAAGGGCGAGAACAGCCCCCTTCTAGAAGTAAAGGGGCCTTATATGGTTTACGATGCGAAGAGCGGATTCCGAGTCTCTTCTGGATCTAACCCTAAACGAGATTTTGTGACCTATGATGCGAAAGGTCTCAAGTGGGGCCACTCGATGAATGGCGCTTCTCAAATACGCATTGTTCCCTCAGACATTGAAACAACAATCGTCTTGAATGGCACGCAATACCGAGGCTGCATCGAGATCTATAACGTCAATGGAAAGTTCCTTGTTATCAACGAGACCGACATGGAGACCTACCTCAAATCGACTTTGAATACTCAATTCTCCGACGAGGTGGAAGAAGAGACGATGGAAGCGGTGGCTGTCGCAGCTCGCACCATGGGCTATTTTCTCGTGAGCAGATCTCCTTATGCAAAGTGGCACGTTGAAGCTAAAGATGTGGGCTATCAAGGTTATGGCGCGACTCTGCAAAACCTCATGGTAGATCGCGCAATCGACAACACCCGTCATGTGATCATGACTTATAAAGATGCTCCATTTGCAACAGCTTGGACGAGAAACTGCGCTGGTAAAACAGCAGACTTCACCGCTCTATATAGAAAGAATATCAACGCTCCAAAAGGAGTCGAGATTCCTATGGCTCAAAGCGAAAAGGAGCAGCTCCGCTGGACCCATACCATATCTAAAAAAGAGATGGCAAAGAGTCTAGACTTGAAGGCGATCTCCTCGCTTGATCTCTTCGTCGACAAGGCGTCTGCTAAAGTCTACGGTGTCCGCATCATCGACGGCGACCAGGCGAGAACTTTAGATTTTATCGCCTTCCAAAAGAAGCTCGGCGAAAAGAAGATCCGCAGCAGCGACTTCACAGTTAGCATGAAGGGCGATTCGATCGTCTTCACTGGCTACGGTGATGGACCTGGCGTTGGCCTCTGCCTCTACACAGCTAATAAGATGGCTGAAAAAGGAGAGAAGGCACCGAAGATCCTCTCAACCTTCTTCCCTGAAACAAAGATTGAGAAGACGCGCAATCTGCCAGCTCCAGGAGCGAAAGTAGATAAGACAAAATAGGTAGAAGAAGACAGAGGAAGGGGATTTTACACAGAGATCACAGAGGCACGGAGAAAGAGAAGAAGATTATCTTTTCTGCTCTCCGCAGAAAAGATAGATGCTCTGCCGCTCCGCGGCAATTTTTCTCTCCCTCCTCTTTCTCTGTGTCTCTGTGATCTCTGTGTAAATAAAGATTTTTTTAGCTTCTAACTTTCTGTTTTTATGGTAGAATAGGGCTCCATTTTTGCCGGGGAGCTCGAGAAATAGAGCCGCTCGAACCAGGTCAGGACCGGAAGGTAGCAGCCTTAAGAGCTTAAGTTCTGTGTCTTGAGATTTCTCCGGCTTTTTCTTTATCGATCATCTTCAGCCAGTATCCCAGAGTTAGATTGTCAAAAGCATACTCTTTTGAAGAGAACTCTTCATATTTCTGATGAAGAAACTCCTCTGTAAGCTGGTTCCAATCATCAATAATAAGTACAGGCAAGTTGTCGAAAAGACTATCTGATGCAGAGCTTTTTACAACAGGAATTGCTCCCATGTATAGAGACTCCCACACTCTGTGACAATCTAGACCATTGCCTCTTGGGCAAAGTACAAATTTCGATCCTGCAAGATCTCTAAGATATTCTATGTAGGGTTTGCGCGATGCAGTCACGCAATAGGGTTTGTCTTTAAAAATCTCATAGACCTTACCCCTTTCTGTAGGAAAGGTGTGAAGAGAGAAGTTGTTATAAAGAAGCACTGTTTTGGGCACGGAGAAGAACTTCTCAGAGGCGGCATCCATTACTTTTGGATCGCCATTGCTATATTGTCTGTTTTCTAAACCAATGGGAATGGGATGCAATTTCGGATGGCAGTAGCCCTCCACATTCTGTCCAAACCAAGCGATAATTTTAGGATGAAGCAAGTAGGGAACAAAAGGGCCTGGAATTGCAATGTCACTATTGTGAGTTACTAGAATATATCGCTTTCTGATTCGAGGATGTAACTCTTGAAAGAAACGCCAGAGGTACTCGGTTTGAACAAAGATCGTATCCCCCTCTTTCACTTCAGAACAGTCAAGCTCATGGCGACCTTTCTCTATGATGAACTTACAGTGCAGCCTGAATCCATCTCCTGTAATATAAGGGGCGCTCGGCGTGCGATCTTTATACTTGGGCGCCGCTCCCATGCATAGAAAACCGAGACAAACGAAAACTATTAGATGAGAAAAACGCATAATTTTGAGGCTTTAGAAACTGATGATTAATCCGGCGAATAGCCCATGATGCAGGGCGTTGCCGTGCGAGTTAACTTCTTTGCGAACATGGTGGTGCTGACGCTGGCTCTGTTCTGGTGCAAGGGCCACTCCAGTGAGGTAGATCATCTCATAGCCTGCATGAACATTGAAGTGAGAGGTCACCTGAAAATGTGCAGAGGCTGCAACATCTGCAAGAAAAGCTGCAGTCCAGCTGTGTTTGGTAAAGTTGCGGAGGACATTTGTGTTATTGTCTGCAGCAACGTAGGTCTTCTGCCAGACGCGATCTGCCATGGGGCCAAACTTTGCAGAAAACATCCATGTGAGCTGATGCGTTGCATTCCACTCTAAACACCCCCCGATCTGAGGACCGCCAAGATGGTTGTGCACATGCGAACTATATATGCTCTTATCTTCACCTAAAAAAAAGTCGGTAAAGAAAGCGATATCAAAGATCTCTCTTAAGTTGATGTAGCGCAGGCCAACTACCCAAGAATAAGAGTAGGCATCGACTTTACGCGGTGTGACGTGTGTCCAGATATTGAGCTCTGCATTCCAGAAGCGCGATCTATAGTTGCCTTCAGCTCGGTCGGCAGCATTAAAACCATCGACCCCTAAATAACTTGGAAAACTCAGCGTTCCATTGCCATGATGTGTATCGTCTCCTTCCCACTCATTGAGATAGAGATAGTTGCCCTCCAGCGTCCAGCGGTCGTCTGGTTGATAAGAGAGACCTACTCGAAACCCTGGCTCAAAATCGAAGTCGTGAAGAAGGTCTTTTGTATTCATCACGCTTCTCTCATCACAGGGACAAGACTGATTTGGCGTGTACTTATCTACAATCGAGTGGCTGTGCAGCTCCGATCTCTGCATGTAGACAAATTCTGTGAGAAGAGACCAGTGGTAGCCAATTCCTAAGTCGTCGTGTGCAGAAAGCGATGCAGATCCCAGTAGCGAAAGCGCACAAGTGTATGCAAAAGTCTTAGACATAACTGGTGAGTGTAAGAACGGTTCAAATTAAAAAACAGCAGTTTTTTCCCACGCTCGAAACTCTTTTTCATGTTGCGCAATCGTTCGTCTGAGCGCGCTTTCTAGATCAACGCCCTTGTTGTGCGCTTTGCAGAGAAGCTGTGTGAGTTCTTGAGAAATCTCCTCTTCTGGAGTTTCTGGCTTCTGTGTTGCAGATGAGAAAAAAGCGGAGTGCTTACGCAGAATCTTGCTGATCAGTTTTTGAGCGCGTGCAATCAAGGGAAGCGTCTCGGGAATCCCATCCACTGCGCTCTTTCGATCTTTGTGTCCCTTCTCGACCAACTTCCTCTTCTCCCACTCCTTCATCACCTCTTGCGGAGTCTCAAACTTCAAATCCCCAAAAACGTGCGGGTGTCTGTGGATGAGCTTGGCTTGGACAGCTTTAATCACATCTTGTATAGAAAATTTTTTATCTTTTTGAGCGACTTTGCAGTAAAAAATAACTGTATAGAAGAGGTCCCCTAGCTCCTCAATCGTCTTCTCATCATCCTTGCTATCAACAGCCTCTATTACCTCATGGACCTCCTCAAGAAGGTAGGGTTGAAGCGAAAAGAAGGTTTGCGTCCTATCCCAAGGACAGCCATCAGGACCATTTAGCTTTTCAGCAATCTTTAATAGCTCGTCAAAAGCATCCATAAAATTTTTACTCTCATGTTTTTTAACTGAATTTCTGTTATTATGAGGGCAAAAGGATAACAGAGATCAAATGGGTAAAAAAGGTTTTTTTGTCGCTTCCACCGGCCAGCATGTGGGCAAGACTACAACTTGTCTAGGGCTCCTCTCTGGGCTTAAAAAACGCTTTGAAAGCGTCGGCTTTATCAAACCTGTAGGCCAGGAGCAGATGGAGACAGCGTGCGGAAGACACGTGGATAAAGATGTCGTTCTTTTCAAAGAGCACTTCGGCTTAAAAACCGCTTACGAAAACATGAGTCCTGTTCTCCTTCCTCACGGCTTTACTCGCGACTTTTTGGATGGAGAGATCGATGAGAAAGAGCTTAGCAAGCGGATTCAGGCAGCCTATGCAAACATCGATCAAGAAAACCAGTTCACCTTAGCAGAGGGAACTGGTCACATCAGCGTTGGCTCCATTGTAAACATGAACAATGCTCAAGTCGCCTCTCTTTTAAAACTGCCTATTATTCTAGTTGCTCCGGGCGGCGTTGGCTCTTCATTCGATCAGCTCGCACTAAATCGAGCCGTTTGCGAGAAGCATGGAGTACGGGTGGCTGGCGTGATTTTAAACAGGGTTCTCCCAGATAAGCGCGAGATGATTACCACCTACATGGGCCGAGCTCTTAGCAGATGGAATATCCCCCTTCTTGGATGCATCCCCTACGATCCCTTTCTCTCAAATCCCTCGATGAAAGATTTCGAGCAGCTTTTCGAGACGCAGCTACTAAGCGGTGAAGAGGCGCGTATGCGCCACTTCAGACAGACGCGTATCGGCGCTGCCTCAAGCGAAACCTATTGCGACCTGATCGAACAGAACCAGCTGATTATCACACCAGCTGCACGAGAAGATATTATTCGCGCAACCTTGCAGAGGCACTGGGAGATCAAGATGGCCTCTCCTCACGATGATCTAGAAACGGGAATGATTCTTACTGGAGATATTCCTCCGGCCCCCGCTCTCGTGGAAGAGATCAGACGCGCCAGCATTCCGATGCTCTACACACCTGTTACCACCTATGCTGCCATGCAGATGATCACCTCCTTCACCGCGAAAATCCGCAACGAAGATACCCAGAAAGTAAGAGAAGCGATCGCCGTCGTCGAATCTCACATCGACTTCAATCGCCTCCTCGACACCATCCACAACTAGTCCAGCTAAAAAACAGAGAGATTTACACAGAGATCACGGAGACACAGAGAAAGGTGATCTTCTCATCTTTCTTTGTGTAGAATCTTAATTGCCGATGGATTTCCACCAGAGAGAGAAGCTTGAATAGAGGGCGTCTGCAGATAGAGTGCGGATGCAAGCTCCAGTAGGGCAGGTGCGAAGAATTGGACACCGCTTGGAAAATGTGCGTCCATAAGGGCAGCTGCCCTGAAAGGAGGCGTGCCTCTCCCCTTCTGGCTTATAATAGTCAGAGGAAGAGGGTCCAAATATGCTAAAGCTGGGAGTTTTAGAGGTGCCGCATAGATGCAGGGCCGCTGAGTCCACAGCGACAACACCTGAGATTCTTCCCATCAGCGCCTGCCAGAGATTTAGACTAAGATCACCGATACTTGCGCTTCTTTCTGGAAAGAGCCCTGCAAGAAGATCCGCGATGCTTTTTTCTTCGGGGTTTGACCAGATAAAAATAAATGAGAGAGAGAAGTTCTCGCCGATTTTTTTGACCAGCTTAGTGAGGGTCTCTTCTGTTAGCTGCTTATTCTTCCACTTTGATCCAGGACAGATCATGAGTCGAGATGGTCGTAAAAGGGCCTTGAGAGAGAGGATCTCTTCCAATCTAATCTTTTCGCTTCCACTGGTTTTTAGCTCTACAGGTTTAGAAGAGAAACAGCCCTGGTCTTTAAAGTGGGCTTGCGCGATATGAAGATTGCGTCTTCGCACCCCCATCTCGATCGGGGCAGAGTAGCGCCTATTTAACGCAAACCAGTTGGGTTTTTCGGGAAGACTCTTCCATTCGAAGCCCACCTTTTCTTGCGCTCTTGCTAAAAACGTAATAAGAGCAGATTTACTATTGCCTTGAAGATCGATGAGAAGATCGTACTGCTCCTCTCTGAGCTTTTTCAAAAAAGAAGAGATCTCCTTGCCACTGCCAGAAGCTCCCCTTCTCCACCTGCGTGTATCCACTTGCAGGACCTGGTCGATCTGAGGATGCGCTTCGACAAGCCCCGCGCAGCTCTTCTCGACAACCCAGTCGATGCGCGCAGCGGGGAACTTGGAGCGCAAGTAGGCCAGAACATCAAACGTATGAATGACGTCACCTATGGACGAGGTTTTAACAATTAGGATCGATCTCATACGAGTTTTAACGTTTTAACAGCATCCAGAAAATCTTGAGGGAGAGGGGCCTTTATCTCAACCTCTTTCTGGGTGAAGGGATGGGTAAAGCGCAAGAGGTAGGCGTGCAGGAGGTGGCGTCTCGGCTTCAAAGAACAAGTAAATTTTTTCTCATATTGAAAGTCGCCTAAAATCGGGTGCCCGATCGCGCTTAAATGGACGCGCAGCTGGTGCGTCTTTCCCGTGATAGGTTGGCAGACAAGAAGGGTCGCCTGAGAGCCCATCTTCTCTCGCTTCCAGAAGGTAATGGCAAGCTCATGCTTAAGCCCCTTTGGAGAGGTTCCCCAGATGGTCTGCCCTGCAAAGCTACCCTTTTTAACAAGGTAGTTTTCGATCTTCCCCTCTTTTCTCTCGAACCTTCCATCCACAAGCGCAAGATAGATCTTAACCACCTCTTTTTTTCGAAAGAGTGCAATGAACGCCTCTTTAACGGCGGCCGACTTCGCTAGCATAAGAGCTCCAGAGGTCTCTTTATCGAGTCGATGAATCAGCAGCAGGCCGCCCTTATATTGAGGAAGGAGTGCATTCAGGCGATCATCTTCGCTGATGAGTCCTGCGGGCTTGTCGACAACCAGAAGGTGCTCATCTTCGAATAGAATGGGACAGGAGAGAGTTTGAGGAGCAGAGAGTGTAGTCACCTCGCTAAGGTCGAGCTCGATGAGATCTTTTTCAACGAGAGTGTAAGAGGCAAAACGCTCAACTTTCTTATTTACGCTACAGCGCTTCTCATCGATCGCTTTCTTTAGAAGCTTTACAGAGTGAACGCCTCGATCCTTCTCTCGAAGAAAAGCGAGCAGTTTCATGCCCGCTTCTTTAGATGTGACGCGCCACTTCATAAGAGAGCCTATTGCTCAAGGAATTCGATCAGAAGTCTCACACCCACCCCAGTGCCGTTCAGCGGGTGGTAGGGCTTGTTGAGTTCAGAGAGGTAGGCAGTGCCAGCAATGTCTAAATGCGCCCAAGGAAGGTCGCCTTTAATGAACTCTTTAAGGAAGAGGGCAGCTGTGATCGAGCCTCCCTTGCGTCCTCCGGAGTTCTTCATATCGGCAATAGGAGACTTGAGAGCGTCTCTGTATTCTGGGTAGATCGGCATGCGCCAGAGTCTTTCAAAAGTCTTCTCACCTGCCTTCATGAGGCCTTCAGCTAAACGATCATTGTTACTGAAGAGACCCGTGAGCTCCTCACCCAGAGAAACAACGATCGCCCCTGTGAGAGTTGCAAGATCGATTAGACGGGTAACAGGGTATTTGCTCTGCACATAGGAGAATGCGTCTGCAAGAACGAGTCTTCCCTCTGCATCTGTGTTCGAGATCTCGACGCTCTTTCCGCTATGGCTATAATAGACATCTCCGGGTTTGAAGCTGTGAGGTCCCATCGCATTTTCAGCTGCTGCAATAACACCGATGATGTTGCGTTTTATCCCGAGCTCCGCGGCTGCGCGCAGCGTTCCAATCACGGCAGCGGCACCAGACATGTCGTCTTTCATGGTCTCGATGCTTCCTGTCGGTTTTAAATTGAGACCGCCCGTGTCAAAGCTAATCCCCTTTCCGACAATTGCAGTGAGATCTTTCGACTTGGGATCTCCGCGATATTCGATGAGAATGAGGGCTGGATCCTGGGCAGCTCCACGATTGACGGCCAACAGGAGGCCCATCTTCTCTTTCTCAAGCTCTTTCTTGCCTAGAACTGTAGTCTTTACGCTCTTGAAATCTTTGGCAATCTGCTTGGCTGTTTCAGCGAGCATCTGCGCATTGATCTGATCCGCATTTGCGTTCACGAGATCGCGCGTCAGCTGAACCGCAGAAGTGACCACCTCCACCTTCTCGATCTGCTTAGCTTGGCTCTTATCCGCTCCAATTAGGCAGCAGCTCTCAACAGGAGGATCTTTGGGATCGCTCTTTTCAGACTGCAGGTAGAGATCGAACTTGTAGTTTGCAAGAATAAGCCCTTCGCTCACCGCATGAACGAGAAGAGCTTCATCCATCTTCACTTCGGGAAGAACGATATTCAAGCTCTTATACTTTTTGCGTCTGCACGCCTTTATCACTGTGGCATAGGCGCGCCTTAACAACTCTTCTGTAAGCGCCTTCTCATTTCCAAGGCCGAGCAGCAGAACTCTCTTCTCTGTTCCACGTGCAGGATAGAGAAGAAGCGTCTCGCGCTCTTTCCCATGAAAATCCCCCGTTCCAATAGGAAGCGCTGCAAGATTTGCAAATTGACGATCTTTAAACGCTGGGATCGCTTTCTTTTTCACTTCCCAAAAGGGAAGAATTAGAATGTCCGCTTTCTTTCTCGCGCTAGCCGAAGCTGCCACAGTTAAACGCATGGTCTCTCCTTAAAAAGGGATTTCGTCTTCGATAAAGGAGCTATCCTCTTTGCCTTGGCCGTATGAGCCCTGCTCGCTACCGCCGCCGCTTCCGCTACCTGCATTTCCAGCATAAGCCATCTCATTGGAGGGTTCTCTAGAACCGGATGCATTTGCACTATCCGGCTTGCCGAATGGGCTAAACATCAAGTTTAATGCTGTAATATTCATGGAGACTTGAGGACGTCCGTCGCGATCTGTAAAGATCTCTGGCTTGTTGAGTTCTCCGAGTACGATGATAGGGCTTCCTTTTTTAAAATAGCCGATCATCTTGTCAAACTGCTCGCCCCACACTGTCACGCGCCACCAGATCGTCTCATCTTTAGAGCCTCTGCGAGCTCTTGCCGCCACGCGAATGGTGGTGACCTTTTGTCCTGAAGAGGTAAAACGCACTTCTGGATCTGCCCCTAAATGGCCTGCAATCGTAATCTGGTTCATCGCCTTTCTCCGTATTTGATGCTCAAAAAGATAATCATATGCGAAATCGGAATTGCCAGCCAGCCGCAAGATAACGCAAAGAATCTCTTTTTTGGAGTGCGGCGACTCGGCGCCGCTTTTCTTAAAATCGACTTGTCGATTTTTTTCTAGCAAGAACGCTTCTTGTCAGCTTTGCTTAAAATTAAGAGAGATCGCCAGGTCGCTCTCGAGAAAAGCGGCGCCGAGTCGCCGCACTCCAAAAAAGAACCTCTCTTCATTCGGTCAATAAGAGTTTGATTCTATTGTTCTTTATTTGATAGGTTTGTAGGCATGAAGAAAATTGAAGCTGAGAATGCTCCGAAAGCGATTGGCCCCTACTCACACGCAGTTCGAGCGGGAGACTTTCTCTTTATTTCTGGCCAGATTCCCCTCATTCCCGAAAGCGGCCAGCTCGCTGCACCGAACATTGAAGCACAGACTCGTCAGGTTCTCGACAATCTCGAAGCCATTTTAAAGGCTGCAGGTCTCGGCTGGAGACATGTGGTGAAGAGTGAGGTCTTTATGAAAGATCTTCAAGACTTTAAAGCGATGAATGCGATCTATGCTGAAAAATTCCCCCACGAGATCAAACCGGCAAGACAGGCCTTCCAAGTCGCAAGACTGCCGATGGATGCTCTCATCGAGATCTCCTGCATCGCCTACGCAGGAAATTAGTTAGTTTTTCTTCCTTTCACTCCCTTTTTCAGAGAGGGTGTGTAGCATACGGTCTCCCAATGTCATGAGCCTGCCATTATGCTCTTTTTCAGGCATACGCTCTATGGCTGCAAATGCAATTTTGAATGGGGGAATTAAGCAGGTCTCAAGAAAGATCTTATTCGCCATCTTAAAAAAATCTGAGTGATTATTCAAAATTGCTCTTAACGCATTTGGAAAATCTTTCAGATGAATGTAGTGGTCGTAAATTACCCCTGCCATCTTAAAAACTTCGCCGCAGCCCTCTTCATCTTTCTCTGGGTCGTAGATGCAGCAGCAGAGCGTCTGAAGTGCGTTTCCCCACTCCTTTTTGTGAATATATTTACCAATGATAAGACTCAAAAGTTCATTTCTGGATGTTAGATCAACTTCCGGATTACATAGTGCTTGTATAGCCTTTTCAAACTGATCACTTTCTATGTAATGGGAAGCAAGCAGGACAAAAATATTACCCCGAGTTTCGCCACTAACCATTAGGGCGATCTGTTCAGCTTCTGTAACCTTTGACCTTCCCGGTTTAATGTAGACTTGTGCCACATCCACAGCCCGACTAATAGGTGCGTGCTTACCGAGCGCCATGAAAGCTTTAAAGGGGTAGCTGTGTCCTTGCCGAATACATGCATCTATGAAATCCTTAACAAATCTATCGTCATTGGAAAATGTAGGCGAGGTGGCAATGAGTTTTAAGGCCTGGAAGTCGTCGTTTGTGAAGTGCTCTTTTTTCAGACCAGCGACTGCTATAGCACGCTCCACCTCAACTCTTTCTTCTGGCTTCATACAAGAGGTTGCTTTATGAGCTGCGAGGATCTCCCCTCGTTTAAGACACTCCTCCACCACCCTTGAAACGAGTTTTGGATTCTCTTGATCGGAACGATAGCTCGTCTTCGAGAGGTAGCGGGCAGCCCCTAAGACATCACCATTATCTAGCGCGATCACTGCAGCTATCATGAAAATCTGATTGAAGGAGTGAACTACACTCTCCACCTTCTCTTTCTCTGAACCAATTGGAGACGGATCCTTCCGCTCCGGCCCCTTCTTCTCCAAATGTTCTTGAGATGTGCTCTCTCTGCAGATTTGAAAAAAAGGATGGAGTTCTTCTGCAAGAGTGAGGCACCGCTGTACAGAAAGAGCATCTAGACTTCTCGGCTGAGAGGGATCTTGGGGATTGGAATAAGCAAAGGGAGGCTGGATCCCTTTTTGCTTGGTGAAACGATAGTCTGCAAGGATCTCGGGAATCTCTTTCAAAAAATCGATGATAGTCTTTAGTTGCGGGATAAAGAAGGCTGGCTGGTAGCCTCTTCCAACCGATGCAACTCTAATTTCTGTCGAAGTCTCTACGAGGAGATCGAGATCTGTTTGAAAACCTAAAATGCGTAGGAAGCACTCCCAGATCCGTTGAAGACACCCCCGCTTCGCCTCATATCCTGCAACCACAGCAGTGACGATCTCCTTCAGAGGCCTACCGTCTGCGGCGAGCACCACCTGCTTCGCATCAGACAAGTGAGACCTAACAGAGCTCAAAAAGTCTATTGCAGACTGCCGCTTCTCATCGGTAAGCTCTATCTTTAGAACCTGCCCCAATGGGTCGTGCGTCGCATAGAAGTATTTGCCTGCGGCAGAAGCCGCCCCTGTAGCCATAATGTTATTTCCCTATACGAAGAGGTAGGTGGACTTTTGGAAATTCGCATCATCCAGATTGTGTCCCATGTTTCTGACTTGCAAAGGAAGGTGCCAGTGAAGCCGTCCCAAAAAGCATTCGCGACCAAGACGCACATAGCTATCGGCTGCAGCGATGTGAGCATATCCAACAAACTTTCCTTCTTGCCCTGTATGAAATGCCCATTCCAGTTTAAGAGCCTGATCCGGAGGTATCGCACTCGGCACGACATAACATCTATACTCACCCGCCTCTCCTTTATCAACAACAGCATACGAAGGGCGGAGCAGATTTAAAAGAAGAGCAACAAAGGGTATGGACTGTAGCGCACCGCAGATGATGTTTCCTGCTCCATGGACAATGTGCGAAATGGAGCGCAGGAAGAGGGCTCTTGCGTCTTCACTTATGCATGAAGGCAACACTAGCAGAATCGCAAGAGCGACAGCTGCAACAAGCTGAACGGCCCCCATAACTGCTTGAAGAGCTCCAGCTGGAGTTCCAATTACAGGATATTGGGCCCAGTCGGTTAGATAGTATTCAGCATCGCTAATCCATTGTTCTAAACTGGGTGTAGGCAGCGGCAGTTGTAGTGAAGCAGTATATGTACTCATTCTTGTCTCCTGAAGTTAGAAAAACGGAACTTTATAGACTGAAAGAGAGAAAACAGGAAAGAAATTTTTACTTGTCTTGTCTCAAAAGAAAGTAGGTGCCCAATAAGATGAAGGGAAGGCTCAGCAGCTGTCCCATCTGAAGCGGGGCGCTGGCAGAGAGGAGTAGGCTCTGCTCCTCCTTGAGAAATTCAACGAAAAAACGAAAGCTGAAGACGAGAAGCAGGAAGAGGCCGCACATCTTTCCTGTTCTTCTCCAGGCGGGATAGCCCCTCCAGAGAGTGATTAACACTACAAAAATGAGAAGGTAGGCTAGCGACTCGTAGAGCTGTACGGGATGCCTCGGAGCGGGATAACTCCCATCCGCTGGATGTCCAAAGATTACAGCCCATGGAAGCGTTGTGACGCGGCCCAGAATCTCCTGGTTAAAGAAGTTGCCTATGCGGATGAAACTAGCTACGAAAGCTGTGGGAATCACAACAATGTCGAGAAGAGAAAGCCAGGAGAATTTCGGTAGACCTTTTTTGGCGCGTCTAGAAAGGAGGTAGAGCGCGATCATGATGCCGATCGCACCTCCATGGCTGGCGAGGCCCCCCTCCCAAACTCTTAGCGCGCCCAAAGGGTCGTGCGCATATTGAGAGAGGTCTTGGTAAAAGAGAAGGTCTCCGAGTCTTGCCCCAACAACCGTTCCTACAACGACGTATATCGTAATCCGGTCGGCAACCATTTTGATCTTTAAGGGATCTGAAAGAATCCGCTTGAGGACGTAGAGCAGGATCCAATAGCCGAGAAAAAAACCTAATGCAAAAAAGAATCCATACCAGAGAATAGGCCTTCCTATCAGAGGAAGGGGAAAGTCAAAGATCGCCCTAGAAGGATCCCAGAAGATATAACTCATAGGTTCCTAGACTAATGTATCGCATCAAAATTTTCACTATCGGAAAAAACAAAGAGAGCTGGCTTGAGGAGGCGCTCCAAGAGTACACCCATCGCCTGAAGTCCACCTGCTCCATCGAGTGGCTCCTTGCAAAAGATGATGAGGGGCTCATCCGTCTTATTGAAAAAGAGAGCGGCTTTATCTGCCTCGACCCAAAAGGCAAACTCATGACCAGCGAAGTTTTTTCAAAGTGGCTGATCCAGAGCCTAACAGACGGCGGAAGCCGCCTCTCTCTTGTTATCGGCGGTGCAGAAGGTCTTCCCCCTCAAATCAAAAGACAAGCCAAGTCGCTCATCAGCTTCTCTCCCCTCACCTTCACCCACCAGCTTACTCGCATCATTCTCCTCGAACAGGTCTACCGCGCCTTCGAAATCAACCGCGGCTCCCCCTACCACAAGTAAGAAAAAGAAGAGCGCGCATAGAAGAAAAAATGGACAAGGAATGGACAGGAAACGGACGAGAATGGACAAAGAAAGGACGCGCGCTGAAGAAAGAAATTCTCTATTTCCTCTTTCTTGCCCGCCTGTCCATTTTCGTCCGTTTCCTGTCCATTTCTAGTCCATTGCTGTCCACTTTCCCTGGCGGGCCTACACTCTTTCGCAGACGCGAAAGAGTGTAGTGTTAGAGTTTGGGTTGGCTCTCTTTGGAGAAGACGGCGAGTCTGAAGTAGATCATCGAGCCGTTCACAAGAGATGAACCGATTGCGACGTCGATTAGGCCGTGCAGATCAACTGGTAGCTGCATCCAGCGAATGGCAACGCCAAGGCCTACCATTGAACCGATGAGCGCGACATACTTCCAAGAGTAGATCTGCTGGATTTTGATCGGCAGTGGGAGCGACAGAATACGCGCAACCACTCTCTTTACAGACTTAGCGAGCACAACACGTCCTTTAAAAAGCCCAATCAGAAGCCCAAATGTGATCACGAGAAGAGCTGCCTGCTCTTTTCCTCCCACAAGAGTCGAGAGATAGGGAACCAGCGCAGCGTGCGCTCCGAAATACTCTGGGTTTACGGCGAGGACGACGAGATTAAGGCCTTTGATTAGAAGGAACAATCCGCCTACAAGCCAGAGAATTCCAGATGCTACGATCGCAATTACAGGTGTAAAATTCATTTGATTCTTCCTTAGACAAAAAATATTTGACTCACTAGACTCAGTCTAGATCATTATATAATAATTTTGGAGTAAAAGATGAACATCTCTCTCGCATTCTTAAGAATTCTCTTCATGATCCTCAGCGTCTTCTTCATGACCACATTTATGCTCTCCTCTCCAGCTGGAAAGACGGGCATGAACGCTACCATTGGAGTAGTCATCGGACTGCTCTTTGGCTTTCTGCTGGTGGGTTTCGATAATCTTTTCAGGCGCTTTAATCTGCGCGCTTTCAACGTGGCGATCATCGGTATCTTTATCGGTTACCTGATGGGGCAAGCGCTAGTGCTAACGTTCGATGCGGTTCTAGATATTAGCTCTATTTCCGTCACTCTCCAGCCTCAAACTCTAGAGATCATCAAGATCGCTCTCTTTCTTTTTGGCACCTACCTTGGTGCGATCATGACGCTTCGCGCCTCTGATGAGCTCTATGTCAGCATCCCATTTGTGAAATTTGCTCCTTCGATTCAGAAGAAGAAGGATCTACTGGTCGACCAGTCGATCTTAGCTGATGCACGCGTCATAGACCTCTGCGCAAGCGGCATCTTTGATCATCAGCTGGTCTTTCCTCGCTTCGTTGTTAAAGAGCTATATGCGCAGTCGGAAACCGGAGATGAGATTACAAAGCTAAAGGCGAGACGCTCTCTCGATGTCCTAAAAAAACTTGAAGCGATCCCTACTTTAGAGATGCGCTACAATGATACCGACTTTCCAGAAGTAAAAGAGATCTCGTCAAAACTTGTGCGCTTAGCTCGACTTTTAGATTCTAACATTCTCTCTGCTGATGTGAGTCGGATGCAAATCGCATCTTTGGATGGAGTGAGAGTGGTCAACCTGCATGTTCTATCCAATGCGCTTAAACCGCTGATGCAAGCTGGCGAGTTCATCAAGATCAAGATTCAGCGCTATGGAAAAGAGCCTCAACAGGGTGTTGGATATCTCGAAGACGGCACGATGGTCGTGGTTAATGGCGGCGGAAAATACTTGGGCGAGTTGATTGAAGCGCGCGTGTTATCTGTTAAGCACACGAGTGCAGGCAGAATGATCTTCTGCAACGCAATGGATCTTGAGACATCTGAAGGCATGGAAGGCGAGGGCGAAGATGAGTGAAAAACACTCTTCGATATTGGGCATTGGAAACGACATCGTCGAGATCGAGCGGATCAGCGAAAGCATCAGCGAGCATGGAAGTCGCTTCCTGGAGCGCGTTTTTACAGAAAAGGAGCGGGCCTACTGTTTAAAGCACCAAGCCCCTGCACCCAATTTCGCTGCTAGATTCTCCGCAAAGGAGGCGATCTCTAAAGCTCTTGGAGTGGGTATCGGCGAGCACCTCTCTTGGCAGGACATCGAGATCATCAACAACGAAAAGGGAAGGCCGCAGGTCTTCTTTTCTGCGCGGGCAAAAAAAACATTTAACGATCCACAAATTCACCTCTCTATCAGCCACTGCAAACTCTACGTCACCGCAGTCGCCATCTGGACCCACTAGAGAATCCTCTTTTTTGGAGTGCGGCGACTCGGCGCCGCTTTTCTTGAGATCGACTTGGCGATCTCTCCCTTCAAAGAAAAATCGACAAGTCGATTTTAAGAAAAGCGGCGCCGAGTCGCCGCACTCCAAAAAAGAGACTCTTAGAAGAGGGAGAAGGGAAGGTGGTACCAGAGAGTGAAGAAGTTAGTGCCTTGTGGATAGGCGTGGGCATAGACGCGGTGCGCGTATTCGAAGGTTAGAGAACCCCAGAGATCAAACATCCGTCGGTATCCAGCGCCGATATCTACAGACTGGTGGTGGATCGAACCATATCCCAAAAAGTGGTTCACATTGACGAAGTTCTTATTCCCAAAACCAAAATCCCCTCGAGCAAACAGATTAAAGCGGTACTTGTCTAGGTGGTTGGTCTCGAGTACAGCCAGAAACTGCGTCCATGGAGATCCTCGGTTGGCGATGCCAACAGCTCCATATCCAAAAGTGCGAAGATTCCAGAAGGGGCCACGGCTCCACTCTTTTCCGAGGCTCATGTTAAGCTCAAAGTTGGCTTCGCCCGAATAGGGACAGCTAATGTCTTTCAAACTGCTATGGTGAACTCCCCGAATCGAGACGCCTGTTGTAAGACTTAAGGGGTCTCCGAGGATATCATCTAACCAGAGATACCGGCCTTGGATAGCTGCGCTGCGCACATTCCAGGACTGTCTAGTAGTGTCGGAGACTTCAGCCTCTACTGCTAGGTCGTAATACTCAGATGGAGTAAAGCCTAATCCTACAAAAAACTGGTTGTCATTCGAAGAGTGGTGAGTCCCAGGCTCACCATTTGCTACTCTTCTATAGAAGCTGAAGGTGTAGCTAGTATCTAGAAAAAATTCATACACATTCCCAAGCCAAGGCTTTTTGGGCAGCGCTGTGAGCGCTTGGGGAAGCAGAATTGAGAGAAGAAGAAGGCTCTTTCGCATCAGTCGATGAGACCCTTAGCTGAGAGCCAGCGCTCTGCATCAAGTGCAGCCATGCAGCCAGAGCCGGCAGCGGATACCGCCTGCCTGTAAGTGGGATCCTGAACATCTCCTGCAGCAAATACTCCTTCGACACTTGTACGCGTTGTGCCAGCTGTTACTTTTATGTAGCCCTTCTCTGCTAGTTCAACTTGGCCATTTAAAAATTTTGTATTAGGTTCATGACCAATAGCGAAAAAGACGCCGCCAGCGTCCCGCTTCTTCTCTTCATTAGTCTTAACGTCTTGAAGGGTGACGCTTTTAACAACATCATCGCCTTCAACGCGCAGTAGAACATGGTTCCAGAGGATCTCGACTTTGGGATGGCGGAGGGCGCGCTCTGCCATGATCTTAGAAGCTCTTAAGTGGTCTCTTCGGTGGACGAGATAAACTTTACTTCCAAATTTAGTGAGAAAAACAGCCTCTTCTACGGCGCTATCCCCTCCCCCGATCACATAGAGCTCTCGATTGCGAAAGATTGGCATGGCACCATCGCAGACAGCACAGGCGGTGACACCCTTCTGCCAGAACTCGCCATCTTTAGTGCCAGGAACATCGAGGCGGCAGGCCATCGCACCAGTTGCGATGATGATCGCGTCTGCTTGAACAGTTGTAGGACTTCCCTTCACAATAAAGGGACGGCTCTTCATATCGACGCTCACCACATCTTCTGTGATGATCGCGGTTCCAAAGCGCTCCGCCTGGCGGCGAAACTTATCCATGAGCTCAGGCCCAGTAATTCCTTCAGGGAATCCTGGATAGTTTTCTACTTCTGTGGTTGTCATGAGCTGGCCACCAGCTGGGCCCGCATAAAAGCCCTCATAAACCAGCGGTGCGAGGTTTGCTCGAGCTGCATAAATGGCAGCGGTATACGCCGCCGGGCCCGAGCCGATGATGACTACTTTTCTCTTCTCCATCCTAATCTCCAGTAAATGTGATTTTTTTACACGGATTTGCATATTTCGACTAGCGAAATCAAATCGCGGGAAGTAAAATGGAGAATCGATTATGTAAAAAATGTGTAACACGCTCGGCAAAGAAGTTCATGAGAAGTATTAGACTTGAAAAACTGAAGAAGACGATCAACGGCGGCCTCATCATCGATGGGGTAAACCTCTCTATACCTGCAGGAAAGTTTTTTGCTCTTTTAGGGCCGAGCGGGTGCGGCAAGACAACTCTTCTTCGCCTAATCGCGGGTCTCGAAACTGCAGACTCCGGCGCGATCTACCTTGGAAACGAGGAGATCACCCACCTGCCTATCCACGAACGTCCAGTCAATATCGTATTCCAGAACTACGCCCTCTTCCCGCATCTCGACGTCTTCGACAATGTCGCATATAGCCTGAAGCTAAAAAAACTTCCGAAGGAAGAGATCGAGCAGAAGGTGCTGAAGATTCTCGAAGCCTTCCACCTTCAGAAGCACATCTATAAGCTCACAAGCCAGCTATCTGGGGGCCAGCAGCAGCGCGTGGCTCTTGCAAGAGCAATTGTGAACGAGCCCGCTGTGCTTCTTCTGGATGAGCCTCTAGCTGCTCTCGACTTTAAATTACGCGAGCGCATGCTGATTGAACTCATCGAGCTTCAAGACAAGCTTAAAACAACCTTCGTCTACGTCACACACGATCAGTTTGAAGCGCTCACTGTGGCCGATCAGATGGCGATCATGAACTACGATGGCGAGATTGAGCAGATCGGAACGCCGAAAGAGATCTACGAATTTCCTATCAGCTCTTTTGTGGCTAAGTTTGTAGGAACTACAAATATCGTCGGCGGAAAACTCAGAAACTTAGAGGGCGAACCCGAAATCGAGGTAGAAGATCTTGGCAAGTTCAAGATCGCCCTTCCACAAAAACGCGACTGGATGAGAGAGGGGCAGGATGTCCTGCTTAGCTTGCGTCCCGAGAAGATCTTCATCTCAAAAAAAGAGGTAAAGAACTTTTCTAACTGTGTGAAAGGAGTCGTACAATCGATCGTCTACCATGGGCGCTCAACGCAGTATAACGTGCGTCTAAAAAACCAGCTTCGCGTGCAAGTCTTCGAACAGAATGAGGAGCACTTCCCACAAGAGGTGATCGACTACGACAACGAGGTTAATCTCTACTGGCAAAAAGAGAACGTGGTGATCCTAGAAAGATGAAAATCCGCTTTTTACCAAGACCGCCCACCTCTGAAGTTCCTTTTGCAATCGGCGTTCCTGCGCTGATCTGGCAGTTTCTCTTTTTCTACATTCCTCTACTCTTAATTGTCGTCTCAAGTTTCTTGAAGTTCTCTCTAAGCGGAGAGATCGAAGGGCTCACTCTAGAGAAGATCCTCCCCTTCTTCTCCCCTCTCTATCTGCGTGTGATCGGAAACTCGCTCTTGCTTGCGCTTGGAAATGCGATCCTCTGCCTTCTTATCGGCTACCCTTTCGCCTACTTTCTTGCCTTCCGCGGAAAGCGGTTCAAAAGCCTCTTTCTCTTCCTTCTTATCGTCCCCTTCTGGACCAACTTCCTGCTTCACGTCTATGCCTGGTTCTTCGTGCTTGAAAAGCAGGGCTTCTTAAATATTCTTCTCACCAACTTAGGGATCATCGACGAGCCTCTGCACATGCTCAACTCCCTCTTTGCAATCATGGTGATGATGGTCTACTACTACCTCCCCTTCATGATTCTTCCTCTCTATTCAACGCTCGAGCGCTTTAACTACAAGTTAATCGAGGCCTCCTACGATCTTGGAGGAAGCTGGCTGCAGACCTTTAGACACATCATTCTTCCTCTTAGCCTTCGAGGGATGCGCGCGGGCTTCTTTCTAGTCTTCATCCCCTCTTTTGGAGAGTTCGCCATTCCTGAACTGATGGGCGGAGATAAGCTCATGTTTGTGGGGAGCGTCGTCTCTCACTACATTTTAGGAGAGGATACAGGAGAGCTGGGAGCCGCCTTCACCGTCGTTGCAAGCCTCTTTCTGATTATTAGCGCAGCACTGCTCTATTTCTTGATCAATCGGCTGTTCGGAAGCAGGAGAGCTCATGCTTAAAACACCGGCATTAGGAAGAGTCTCCTCTCTGATTGGCATTGCAGCCACCTACCTCTTTCTCTACGTGCCTATCTTCGTGCTGGTCATCTTCTCATTTAACATTGAAGGCTTCCCCTCTCCTTGGAAAGAGTTCACTCTCAAGTGGTACACCGAACTCTTCCGCTCGGTCTACCTCTGGAAGGCCTTCGGCAACTCACTAATCGTCGCCTGCTTCTCTACGCTCATCAGCTTAATTATTGGCGTTCTTCTCATCTTCTACGCCGCCCAAGGCGGACGCGTGGGCAAGTTTCTCGCCCTCTTCTACGGAAATCTGATCATCCCAGAGACAGTTTTAGCAGTCAGCCTCTTAAGCTTCTTCACTCTGCTCTCGGTGCCGCTGGGGCTAACAACACTTATCGTTGCCCATACTGTTCTCGGGCTCGGTTTTGTTGTCCCCATGGTCTATGCGCGCTTTTTGGAGCTCGACTACAACTTAACAGAGGCCTCTCTGGTGCTAGGAGCCACACCTAGACAGACCTTTTTTAAGGTGACGCTCCCTCTGCTTGCTCCCTCTCTTCTTGCCACGTCGCTCCTCGTTTTCATCCTATCTTTTGACGACTTTATCCTCTCCTATTTCACAGCGGGCAGCTCCTCTCAGACTCTGTCGCTCTACATTCTCTCGATGCTTAGATCTGGCGTCTCTCCTGTTGTAAACGCCCTATCGACTCTTCTGCTTCTACTCAGCAGTCTACTAGTGCTCTTCTTCTTCTCACTAAAAACACGGGTACGGTTCTTCTAAGATGAGTAAAATGAGCAAATGGATCACTCGTAGCGGCGTAATCGCCTTCTGGCTGCTTCTTATTGGGATCGCTCTCTACTCCCCCAAATGGGAGGTCGTGCAGTTTGAGCCTCGAAGCATCAACGTGTTTGTCTGGGGAGACATTCTGAACCCCTCAGTCGTTGCAGATTTTGAGAAAGAGACGGGAATTAAGGTCTATCTCAACTACTACTCGTCGAACGAAGAGCTTCTAGTGAAGATGAAGGCGACGCGCGGAGAGGGCTACGACCTGGTAATCCCTTCAGACTATGTCGTCCCGCTTCTAGTCAAAGATAACCTACTGAAAGAGATCGCCAAAGAGAAGGTCTTCTTTTACGGAGATATCAACCCCCTTCTTCTTAACCATCGTTACGATCCCGAAAATCGCCACAGCCTCCCCTTTGAGTGGGAGATCTTCGGACTTGGAATTAACAAGAACTACTTTAAAGATAAGCCTTTCGACCCAAGCTGGAAGGCGATCTTCGACCGCGAGCAGATCGATTATAAGATCACGATGATCAACGACCCTATCGAGTCGATTCTTCTCGCTGCCTTCTACCTCTATGGCCCCGTTCAAACGCTAGATCCGGAGCAGGCTTTAAACGTGAAAAACCTCCTCTTTCAGCAGAAGAGCTGGGTTGAAGCCTACGCCGACTTCCGCGGCGACTACTTCCTCGTAACGGGCAACTGCCCTATCGTTGTCGCTTCGAGCTCCTACATCTGGCGCGCTAAACGCAAGTTTAACTACATCGACTTCGCCGTGCCAAAAGAGGGAAGCTTCCTCTCGATTGAGAATATCGCCATTCCCGCTGCCAGCCAGAAAGAGCCCCTCGTCTATGAGTTCATCAACTACCTCTTCCGCATGCAGTCGATTAAGCGCCACTACGACACCTATGGCTTCTTCCCAGCCATCCTCCATCCCAGCTTTCTTCAGTCTCTGGATCCCGACGAGCGCGAGATCATCCAATCCTCTCTAAGTAAATTCAAGAAGTACCACTTCACAGAGGTCCTTCTCCCCTACCAGGAGATCCAGCACCTCTGGGTCGAACTCAAAGCCGAATAACCAAGCTCTCTCTCTTTGATGGAACGCATGCGAAGTTATTTTTGGAGTGCGGCGACCCGGCGCCGCTTTTCTTGAAATCGACTTGTCGATTTTCTTATTTGAGATTAAGAGAGATCGCCAGGTCGATCTCGAGAAAAGCGGCGCCGGGTCGCCGCACTCCAAAAAAGAAGTTAGGCGAGGGCTACCATGCGGGTGTAGCCGAGGCGGTCGCGGAAAAAGGTGACAATAGGCTCGATGGCGAGATTGAGGAGAAGGTTGTAGATGAAAAACGCGAGATCGAGGGCCAAGAGGAAGGCGCTGGCTCCGAGAGCAAACAGAAAAAGAGGAATTGCAGCTTCTCCGAGATCACGGTTATGAATGTCAAAAACATCAGCAAGTAGTTGGAAAGGGTAGAAAGCCCATTCCATAGAGATATAGGGAAGTGAGAAGGTCTCTTCGAACCAGAGATAGAAGGGAATATTTGTCAGCTCACGGCGGTCCAATCCAAAATACTTTTGATGCTCATAGCGCTCGAACTCTTCGATTTCAAAAAAGCCTCCATGAAAACCCTGCCAGGCTGCCGAACACATCATGCCCAAGCGGCTCGTATGCAGCTTGCACGCTAGCCCTTCTGGAAGTTCTCTGATTGGCAGCCGGTTGTTGAGTATTGCAAGTTCTGTGAGGGCAGGAATGCGCTGCAGAATATCTGGGAGAGCGCTGAAATTGCTTTGAAAGAAGCGCAGGCGCTTTAAATTGGGTAGAGAAGCGAGCTCATCGGGAAGATATGCTATCGGGCCTGTAAACTGAAGGGTTGTTAACCCTTGAAACCGCCCGATCGCACGTGGAATATCCGAGCTATTGTTCAGGGCAAGCCCCTCGATTTGCTCCAGATGGGGTCTCTCTTCTTCGCTCTCCAGCCATCTGCCAATATTCCTAACTCCCGCCGGCGCGACAAAGCCTAGTCCTGCAAGAGCATCACCTAAACTGAGCAAACTCCTTGCTCTCTCATGTTCAGTCTCATCTACGATTCGGTGTACTCCAAGTAGAGTTTCTGGAAGAGGCCTATTTGTTTCAATGAGAGCTCTCACCTGAGTGCGTCCAAGCGCTGTCTCCCGTGCGAAGGCAAACACCTCTCCAGCCCACCGGCTCCACTTCTCATCCTCAGGAATAATGGAATAGGCAAAGACTCTGTTAAAGCTATCTGTTAGCTTCTCTCTAGTGAAAAACTCTTGCAGAGCCCGCATAGCTCTTCCTAGATTTTCATTCTGCACTGCAGCAATCGTAGCGAGCTCGCCTCTTTGAGTCTCTATCCTCGTATCAATCGTAACAGCAGGAAGTCCACTCTCATGCAGCTCAGCGCGCCGTGCCGTCTCCCACTCTGGATTCAGCGCCCACTCTTCTTCTTTTTTAACTGGGCATGCATCTAGTAACTTAGTCAATCCTCCGTAGAAAAGAATCCACCGCTTCTCTGCTAGCGAATCCTTCGGAGCAGCCGAAAGAAGAGCAGCCTTCTGCCAGCACTCTTTTAAGCTGTTTAATAGCGCCGCTCCTGTTGCAGTTGCACGCATGCCTAAAACAAAAGTATTGCACCCGTCTCCTGCAGTAACGACTATTTCTGTTGGAAGGCGCTCATCTCCCCAGAAGGCAGCGGCATAGTCCGCGTTTACTTTTTCTGCTAATGGAGCGCTCACCTGTTGAATCTCCAGAGCAGCTACAGCAAGCGTACGCCTGTTGACCTGGTCTCTAAAAAATGTGCAGACTCTGGCCACAAGGCCAAGCTCATGCACAGTAAGCATGCTGCCGACACCAGTCCCAAACGCATCTTTAAGCCCCGAAAAGTTGCAGGGCATTGCACTGGTAGACCAGCGTACTATTGTCATACGGCCACCATGCGGCTATAGCCAAGGCGGTCGCGGAAGTAGGTAACGACCGGCTCGATGGCGAGGTTGAGGAGAAGGTTGTAGGCAAAGATGGGCAGGTTAAGAAGCAGAACAAGTGGAGCGGTTATAAAAGCGACTGAATAAAGAACGCCGTTCCAAAAAGCGTTTAAAAAATTTGGAACTTCACCGAAACACCCTCGAATAATGTCACCTATAAGCAACCCAAGCACAAAAAGGGGTGTAGCCAAAAGGTAGTAAGGGGGATAGGGAAGTGAGAACTCCGCTAGAGCGATGTAGAAAGGAACACGTTCAAGATCCCACTGACGCAATCCCAAATAGAGCTCATTCGAGTACATCATAGGCCCTCCTTCATGAAAAAACTGCTCATATGCAGATCTAGCTAACATGCCCAAACGATTTGTGTGCAGCTTGCGTGCAATCCCATCTGGAAGTGTTGTGATTGGCGGGGTATTTGCAATTATTTGCAAATGAGTTAAGGCAGGAAGATTCTCTAAAAGAGCAGGAACTTCATTAAAACTACTGTTATAAAACATCAAATTCTGAAGATTAGGTAGCCTTGCGAACTCATTATGGAGGTGTGTAATTGCTCCTGTAAACGTAAGCGATCTTAGACCTTGCATCCTCTCGATTACACGCGGGATGTCTGTAGACCCCTGAATTATAAGCTGAGCCACTCTTTCTAGAGCTCCTCTATTTCCCTCCGCTTCCACCCACCCACGTTGCACCATATAGTCCCCATAAGGAACTTGAACGCCTTGCATGCGTAAGGCAAGAATGAAATTATCCCAAGAATCTGCTATCTGAGCCTCATTTCTATCTGCAATCGCCCTAACCTCTAGAAAGCGCGCGCTATTTAACTTTCTTCCAGCATCTGTTTGCAGAAAAGCTACTAGCTGGAAGCGTCCTCGCCCTGTTTCTCTTGCTAGCTCAAGATCTCTTCCAGCCCACCTCTGCCACCTCTCATTCTCTGGAATAGCTTGATCAGAGAAGACTTGATTGAAGCTGTAGGTGAGCTTCTCTCTAGTAAAAAAATCTTTTAAAGCCTGGGTAGCTACTGGAAGTCTGCTCGTTAACTCTGCTTCTTGATTGAGCTGGAGTCTGTCTTTTAGATCTGTAATAAAAAGAGCATGTCGTTGCGCTACGACTTGTGAACCGCCGACAAAACGAAGAGAATCGCACCAGTATTTTTCCCAGTTTTCACGAAAATCTTCTAGCTCAACAGATTCTCCTGCAACTATTTGGATCGAGGAGGTGAGATTACTCTTTCCAGACCTAACAGTAAAAAAGTTAATGAGAGGCGAATATATACTACCGCGAAAAGCGTTCTCATAACCAATGCTCACTCTACTCTCTAAATCACTGCTTGCTTGTCGAATCTCCATAGAAACTACAGCCAGCGTACGCCTGGTGACCTGGTCTCTAAAAAATGTGCAGACTCTGGCTACCAGGCCAAGCTCATGCACAGTGAGCATGCTGCCCACACCAGTCCCAAACGCATCTTTAAAACCCGAAAAGTCGCAGGGCCTTGCACTGGTAGACCAGCGTACTATTGTCATACGTCCACCATTCGGCTATACCCAAGGCGGTCGCGGAAGTAGGTGACGACCGGCTCGATGGCGAGGTTGAGGAGAAGGTTGTAGGCGAAGATGGGCAGGTTAAGAAGCAGAACAAGTGGAGCGGTAATAAAAGCGAATGAATAAAGAACGCCGTTCCAAAAAGCGTTTAAAAAATTTGGAACTTCACCGAAACACCCTCGAATAATCTCTCCTATAAGCCATCCAGGAATGATAAGAGGTGTAGCCAAAAAGTAGTAAGGAGAATAGGGAAGTGAGAGCTCCTCTAGAGCGATGTAAAAAGGAATACGCTCGAGGTCCCATCGTTTTAGTCCCAAATAGAGCTCATTCGAGTATTTCCACATCCAGCCTTCATCCAAGAACTGCTCATATGCAGATCTAGCTAACATGCCCAAACGATTTGTATGCAGCTTGCGTGCAATCCCATCTGGTAGCTCTCTTATTGAGTTTTGAAATATTCGCAAATGAGAGAGCGCAGGCAGATCCTGCAGAAGAGCAGGAACTTCAACAAAACTACTGTTATAAAACGTCAAATTCTGAAGATTAGGTAGCCTTGCAAGTTCATTTGGAAGATGAGTGATCCTACCTATAAATCTTAAAGATTTTAGCTCTTGCAACCTCTCGATCGCACGTGGGATGTCTGTAGCCTCCTCAATTTCAAGTCGCTCAACTCTTTCTAAGATTCCTCTATTCCTGTCATCTTCAATCCACTCACGACAGCTTAAATAGCTTTCTCCTTGGATACCGACACCCTGAGCTCTGAGAGCCACAGCAAAGCGCTCCCAATTCTTTTCAATTTCATCTTCACTTCTCTCTGCAATAGCTTGAATTTCAAGAAAACGCGCACTACTTAGCTTCTTTCCAGCATCTGTCCGTAAAAAAACATCTAACTCTGAAGATCCACGCGCTGTCTCTCTTGCTAGCTCAAGATCTCTTCCTGCCCATCTCTGCCATCTGCTATTTTGAGGAACTGCTTTATCGTTAAAAACTCTATTGAAGCTCCGAGTTAGCGTCTCTCTTGAAATGAAACTTTCTAGCATTTGCTGAGCGCTACGCAGCTTTTCATCCTGAGCTGCAGCAATCACAGCGAGCTCGCCTCTTTGAGTCTCTATCCTCTCATCGATCGTAGCAGCGGAATCTCCCCTCTCTTGCAACTCAGCACGTCTTAGCGTTTCCCAGTCTGGATTCAGTGCCCATTCATCCTCCTTTTTAAGTAAGCAGTCAGTAACTCTTACAGTCAGTCTTCTTTCGAAGACTAAGTGACGCCTTCTCGTTAATTCGTCGCTAGAGGTTTTTGAATTGAACATATACTTTCCACAACTCTGTATCAAACGCATAAAAAGTAGAGATCTCTCAAAAGGAGTTGTTCTTATTCCCAAAATCGCATCACTACACTTCTGCTCTTCATTTTGAAAAATACTGAGCGATACACGCTCATCGGGCTCAAATGTCGCTTCATAGTCAGCACTTACTCTTTCTGCTAATGGAGCGCTCGCTTGTTGAATCTCCAGAGCAGCTACAGCCAGCGTACGCCTGGTGACCTGGTCTCTAAAAAATGTGCAGACTCTGGCTACCAGGCCAAGCTCATGCACAGTGAGCATGCTGCCCACACCAGTCCCAAACGCATCTTTAAAACCGGAAAAGTCGCAGGGCCTTGCACTGGTAATCCAATTTGTTGTCATACGGCCACCATGCGGCTATAGCCAAGCTGGTCGCGGAAGTAGGTAACGACCGGCTCGATGGCGAGGTTGAGGAGAAGGTTGTAGGCAAAGATGGGTAGGTTAAGAATGAAGAGAAGAGGAAGAGTTGGAAGAGTAATTGCGGCAAGAAAAATCATGAAAGGACCGCTTAGCAGGTGTCGCACTCTTCCTTCAGGAACTAGGGATTCAAAAAGGGTTATGAAAGGCCAGGCGAAAAGCCCCCCTGGAATATAGGGAATAGAGAAGCTCTCTTCGAACCAGAAATAGAAGGGGATATTTGTAAACTGCACGCGGCTCAATCCAAAATACTTTTGACGCTCATACTTTTCATCCCAGTCTGGAGCCGAAAACTCTGCAGTAAAGCCCTGCCAGGCTGAAGTCCACATCATATCTAAGCGACTCGTGTGCAGCTTGCGCGCAAGACCATCCGGAAATTCTCTGATCGGCAACATGTTAAAGATCCGTAGCTGTGTAAGAGCAGGCATACGTTCTAGAAGAGGAGGAAGAGAACTAAAGTTACTTCCCCAAAGCACCACGCTCTGCAAATTAGGTAGAGAAGCTAGCTCATCGGGAAGGTAGGCTATCCGGCCATCAACTCTAATGCTTGTTAGCCCTTGAAACCTACCGATAGCGCGCGGAATATCTGAACACTCAAATAACATAAGCGAAGCGATTCTTTCGAGCCTCTCTCTTGCCCGCTCACTTTCCAATAGACTCCGAGGGTTATCGGGATCAAAATCAATACCCAGCCCCTCCCTTGAAAGAGCCGAACCTAAACTACTCAAACTCTTTGCTATCACAGGTTCAGTCTCATCTACGATCCGATGGACTCCGAGCATGGTTTCTCGAAGAGGCCTGCTGTTCTGAATAAGAGCTCTTAGCTGAACGCGCCCAACCCCTGTCTCCCGAGCAGTAGCGAGCAGATCTCCAGCCCACCGTCCCCACCTCTCATTCTGGGGAATAGCAGCATCTGTAAAAACTCTATTGAAGCTATGTGTGAGCCTCTCTCTCATAAAAAACTCTTGCAGTGCTCGAAGAGCTCTACCTAGATTTTCATTCTGCACTGCAGCAATCGTGTTGAGCTCGCTCCTTTGGGACTCTATCTTCTCATCAATCGTAACAGCAGGGAATCCTCCTTCATGCAGCTCAGCACGTCTTGCCGCTTCCCAGTCTGGTTTGAGCGCCCACTCGTTCTCTTTGGAGATCATGCAAACAGAGAGTTGCCTACTCAAGTTATGCAAGAAAATCGCATGCCGTTCTTCTGTCACCTTGTTTCTAGGGCTTAAGCCAAGTCCCGATCTTCCCTTCCACCACTCTCTCTCAATTTCTCGTGAGAAAGACTCATACTGCTTCCAGCAAGATTGCAAGTCATCACAAAGGGTGCCTTCAACTACAACTAGTCTTACCTTTCCCATGAGAGCATAACACTCCCTTCGGTAAGTATCGAAAATAGAGCTGGGATGACGCTTATCACCCTTAAAAAGGGCGTCGTAGTCAGTTTTGACTTTCTCTACGAGAGAAGAGCTCGTCTGTTGAATCTCCAGAGCAACTACATCAAGCGTACGCCTGGTGACCTGGTCTCTAAAAAATGTGCAGACTCTGGCCACAAGGCCAAGCTCATGCACAGTAAGCATGCTGCCGACACCAGTCCCAAATGCATCTTTAAAACCCGTAAAGTCGCAGGGCCTTGTACTGGCAATCCAATTTGTTGTCATACGGCCACCATGCGGCTATAGCCAAGGCGGTCGCGGAAGTAGGTGACGACCGGTTCGATCACTTGATCGAGGAGGATGTTGAAAGCGAGAATGGGAAGGTTCAGAATGAGAAGAGGAATCGAGGTGGCAAGAAAGGTGAGTATCATACTTAATGCAGCAGGAGTGGTGATAAACATGCTCTCCTCTTCAAACAGACACTGCTCTAATTCTTGAAAAACCATCTGAATTAGGCCCACGAAAACCAGGGATGGAATATATGGAAGAGAGAAGTTCTCTCTAAACCAGAGAAAAAAGGGAATCTGGTGCAGCTCTGTTCTCTTTATTCCCAAGTAGTGGTCATAAAGAGCTCCATCTTTCATATGATCGAACTCCAAAATATTGTTGCACGTCTTATTAGCAAACTCTCTGAGCAGCACGTAGATGCTATTTGTCTGCACTCTGCGCGCAAGCGCATCAGGAAGCACGCCTATCCTGTTTACAGGAGACTTGCGCGAAGAGATCTCTAGGTGAGAGAGCTGAGGAAGGCTTTCGATAACAGAAGGAATCTCAGCGTAATCCGCATCCAGCACATCGAGTCTGGTTAAATTTACAAGCTGCCCAAATCCATCGGGAAGGCTAGAAGGAGCAGCGCCGGTGTGCTTAAACCCTAGATATCGAAGCTCTCTTAGCTCACAAACCTCTGGTGGCAGTTCTGCTCTGTAGGCAAGACTCTGAACTCTCGATCGAATCTCCCTGCTCTCATCACTTTTAAACCATGCCCTGAGCCCATTTACATAAAGATTCCTTGGAATGGGAATGAGATAACGCAACGTCTTTATAAACGCTAGAAACACCCTATCCTCTATCGCCACACCAAGGGTGTAAATAGCTTCAAAGCGGGCCACGGAGAACTTCTGCCATTCGGGCTTCTGCTTCAAAAGAGCAAGCTCCCTGGGTCCTGCAACATCCCGATTCACTCTCGAGAGCTGCTGCTCGCACCAGCGCTGTAAAACCATCTCTCTTGGGATGATGAGAAGAGCAGCTTTGAGGCAAGAGGGGCTGAGCAGATCATCCCGCAAAATCTCTCTTTCCAGCCGTTCTTTTACTCCTCTAAAAAGCTTGCAAATGAGCCGATTGGTTTGGCTAAACTTAGCTAGCTCCTCCGTAGTAAGCATATTGAATAAGACCGCCTGGACAAGATCGTCTGGAAGTCCACGAAACTGAGCGAGCTGAACACTACTCATACGGCCACCATGCGGCTGTAGCCAAGACGGTCGCGGAAGTAGGTGACGACCGGCTCGATGGCTTTATCGAGGAGGATGTTGTAAATCAGGATCGGAATGTTGAGGAGGAGCGCTGTGCTACCGCTTGCGAAATATAAAAAAAAGGTTAGAAACATACCCAGAACCTCTACAATATCCCCCAAAATTGGAACGCGACCATTTTCTAATGCGTCTAGCAGTGGTATAATCGGCCGAATCAGCCCGGTGCCCGGCACGTAAGGCAGAGAAAAGGTCTCATTAAACCAGATAAAGAAGGGGATCTGCGTAAGATCGCGTCTACTCAGCCCGAGATATTGAAGATCGTTGACATAGTCATCTCTACTCTCAAAAAGCGTCTCCATGGCGCTGGCGAAATGGGTGACGAGCGAGTTTGACTGCATCTTGCGCGCAAGAGAGTCGGGAAGGAGATGGATGAGCGAACCAGCGATACGCTGCCGTATCGTTAGATAAGAGAGCGAAGGAAGCCCTTCAAGGACGGCTGGAATCTCCGTGAAGAAGCTTTGCCTGATTTGCAAAGATGTTAAATTGCGCATCTCTTGAAACCAGCTAGGAAGATAAGAGAGCCGACCAACTTGTCTATTGTTTATCTCTAGACGCTCTAGGTTTCTTAACCTGGTAATCTCTCTAGAAATTCCTGAGCACCCACGCAGCGCAAGGACCCGAATCTGATCTAGCTGTGGCAGGTGAGCATCGTCATTTAACCACTCTCTTATCTGATGAGGAAACTCCCCAGGAATTTGAACGTTTTGATTGCCAATCGCATTCCGCAGGAGTAGTAGATTCTGGTCTGCCTGATCTTGACAAGCCAGACGAACTGCTTCCTGTTTTACAAAGTGCTCATATCCTAGACGCGGATGTAGGCCTTGAAGAGGTTGTGCTCCTAAGCAGCTTCTCATCTCCTCAATCTGCGATCTATTCAGCGCTTTTAATGCATGGGTCGCGGGCAGATCTCTCCACTCCACAGTCGATCGGAAGAGATGAGAGAGCTTCTCCTGTGCCAAGAAGTTCTTAAGACGGGTGATTGCCCTCTCTAGGTTATCGCCCTGTCTTTTGGGTAGCCCGCTTCTTTCAACTCTCCTATCCTGTGCCTGAAAGTCGTTTAGTATCCAGCGCTCATCCTGCGCAAAACAGCACGCCTGAAGGTCTGCTAGGTGGCTATCAAAAAAAATGGCAAAGCGCTTTTCTCCTAACTCACCGAGATCAACACGCGAGTAGATATCAATGAGCTGGGTGGAATATCTTTCTAACGTTTCCTGGTTTGATACAGCCCTGCGCGCATCTAGATATCCGCCATGTCCATTCAGTTGCGCAAGCTGCTCTGGAGCCTCTATCGCATTTCGCGCAAGTGTCCATTGGGTTTTAACATCTGCCCAGATCTCACTCACTGAGCGTGTATCACTGCCAAATCTCCTTGCAAAAAGAGCTTCGACATCTTCAACTTGAGGCTTAAATGTGAATGCAATCTGGCCTTTAACGAGAATAGCTCTTTCTGCAGCAGCCTGATGCAACGCTTTACAAAGCCCAGCTACCTTATCGAGCTCTTCCAGAGTCAAAAATCCAAACATCACGTTTGCCATCGGCGCCTTCACGCTTGCAAAGTCGCAGGGCCTTGCACTGGTAATCCAATTTGTTGTCATACGTCCACCATGCGGCTGTAGCCAAGGCGGTCGCGGAAGAAGGTAACTACCGGTTCGATGGCTTTATCGAGGAAGATATTGTAGGCAAAGATCGTGAGATTAAGAGCTAAAGCCGGAAGTAGAGCGACTAGAAAGAGTGGCAGCTCGAAAGCAAACTGCAGGGGTTGATTAATAATGAAACGACCCCAAATTCGATCTACTGTTAGGAAGTGCTTCACTGTGTCCGCATAGGAAAAGATCCAAATATAAGGAAGGGAGAAGGTCTCTCTAAACCAGAGAAAGAAAGGAATCTGAGTAAATTTAGTTCTATTGAATCCTAAGTAGCTCTTGTTGTAAGGATTAGAAAGTGTAGTTTTAGGTTGTAAAGACCAGCACTGATCAATAGCACTACTAAAAAGCTGAGAAAAGGAGTTTATCTGCACTTTTCTAGCTACTCCATCTGGAAGAATCTTCACCTTATCGTCCGTCCAATCTAGCTCGGTAAGAGCAGGAAACCTTTCAAATCCCTGAAGAATTCTATTTGAATTTACCTCCAACCCGTTGGACACCTCAAGTTTAGAAAGATGTGGTAGAGAGGCGAGTAGATCCTCTAACTCTTTATCATAGTGGTAAACGTTAAACTTTAGAGACGTTAAACCTTTTAATTTTCCAACTTCTAATGGCAAGCATGTTACATCTAGAGCTTGCACCTGGGCGAGGAGTGGTTCATTCTGGGGATCGCAAAACCAAGCTCGTAGTTCTTTTCCAGAAAGGTTGGGAATATCTACATTCTGGGATAAGATCGCCTCACGAAACTCACTTAGCTGCTCGTCCGCATCTTTCAGATTAGAAGTGTAGATCGTGTGAATACGCGTAAAATTATCTATTGAGAGCTTTTTCCATAAGCCTTCTGCTCTTAAATTCAGAAGCTCTACACGCCCACGAGATGTTGCATGGGCAACCGCGCGCACCTCGCTATACCAGACTCTAAAGGCCTGATGAGTCGGAAGATGTTGATCTCCTCCACGTATCTGCTTGAACGAGAGTGTTAACGCCTCCCTTTGCCAAAAGGTAGTTAGATCACTTTCTACACCTTGGATCGCTGTTGTTCTCTTATCCAGGATTTGATGAAATCGCACGCGGAGCGCAGCTTCATCTGCTGTGTTAACTCGAAGTGGATACCTCCAATTTCCGTCGAAGTTTACCTTGGGTTTCTCAAACATATTACATACTCCAAGCTCCTCGTCTGAAAGAACACACTCCTGCAACCCGCTTCCAAAACGATTATAAAAAACTGCAAATCGCTTCAGATCGGATTCTCTCTCTTCTGCCGTAAAAGAAACTTCAATAAATTTAGAGCAGTGCTCCTTAAGCCAATGTCCTTCTCGATCTACACAATCTTGTTCCTTTATTCGATTTAGAAGCTCAATGCAGCGGCTCTTGCAAGCGTTACGGACTTCTAAAACGGGGCGATTTTCATCTTCAAAAGTCAGATTATAATTTTGCGAAAATCTCTCTGTCTGGTTTTTGCTCGTCTGACAGATTTCCGATGCAACGCGATCAAATACAAGCCTGACTACTCCTCTAAAACATCTATTGACCCGGCTTACTACGACAAGCTCTTGCGGGCTCAACATGGTGCTATACGCTTGCGCAAGAACCTCTCTATCCTCTTCAAAAAGTCGAGGAGATACTGCTCTTATGCTCATACGTTCACCATGCGGCTGTAGCCAAGCTGGTCGCGGAAGTAGGTGACGACCGGCTCAAGGGCTTTATCAAGGAGGATGTTGTAGATTAGGATCGGAATATTGAGGAGGAAAGCGGGAATCGCGCTTGCAAGATATATGAAAGGGGTAAGTATGCAAGCGGGAACGAGCGCAATATACTGCAAAATCGGAATGCGGACGTTTTCAAATGCGTCCAAGAGAGGCATGATCGGTGTTAACAGGAACATGGCTGGAATGTAGGGAAGAGAGAAGTTCTCTTTAAACGAGATGAAGAAAGGGATCTGCGTAAGATGGCGTCTATCTAGTCCGAGGTATTCAAGATTGCGCAGGTCATAGGTCTTCGTCTCAAAAAAATGCTCAAATGCAGAGGCAAAATGGGTAGAGAGAGCATTGCACTGCATCCTGCGAGCAAGTGCGTCTGGAAGCACGGGTATTGGATGCGCATCGTCCTGTATTATCTCCAAGTAGGAGAGGTGAGGAAGTCTTGCTATGGCATCTGGAATCTTTTTAAACCAGCTAGAGCGAATGGATAGCTCTCTTAAATTCTGCAGCTCTTGAAACCAGTCGGGAAGCCGAGTGGGCTGATTCAAGCTCTCGCGATTATCCACTCTGAGGACCTCCAGATTTCTTAATCTGGTGATCTCTTGCGGAATGCCCAAGCGGGCGAGCATGTTGAGTCTGCGGATTTGATCGAGCTCAGGCAGATGAGCTGGATCATTAAAATACGTGCGCATCATAACAGCAGTAGTTGCGGCATCTATTCCAGCGATTGCAACAGGAGAATGTAGGATACTCTGGCGCAGTTGCATCATATTCAAATCGTTCTCGCCTTGGCAAGAGAGTACGACCTGCTCCAGTCGAAGCATGTGGGTCGGGCTAAGAGTAGTTTTTTTAAGGAGTTCAGGGGTAGTCCTTGCTACTTCCATCCTTCTCATTACAAATGTCCACAAGTCTTTTACGGGCTGGTCCGTACTGGGAAAATCTCTATCAATGGAGCGCATTAAACTCTCCATCCCCGCAAAACTCTCAATGTGCTCAAGTGCGTCTTTTAAATTCTCCTTCTGCCTATTTGCTAGCTGCTCTCTCTCTTCATCTCTACCATCAAGTGCATTGAGCCTCCCAAATAGAAGATGCTCTTCAGGAGTAAAGCGGCAAGCTTCAAGTTTCTTTGCAAAAGAGTGAAGAAAGTTGATGAAGCGCATAAAATTGTCGTCAGCCAAAGAGGGAAGATGCAACTGATTCCAATATCTTACTATCTGGTTCTTATCTCTCGTGGCTTGATCTCTTTCTCCTATATCGTTGCCAGGAAAGTCGTAGCTTTGAGGGACGCGTATTGCATTAAGGCTCGCCCGGCAATTTGTACGAAGCTCGGAATGAATCTCCGAAAGGGGCCGAGCATCCTGACCAAACACTTTTGTATAGGCTCTTGGAGCATCCGCGTCTTGTGCTGTAAATGTTCTGGCGATCTTCTCTCTAACTGCAACTACCCTCTCTCCGATGATTACTCGAAAGACTTTGCAGGTCTTGCCCACAGCTTGGAGATCCTCCAGAGTCAAATACTCAAGCGCAATGTTTGCCATCGGCGCCTGCACGCCTGCAAAGTCGAATGGACGCGTTTGAAGAGCTGTTGTCATACGGCCACCATGCGGCTATAGCCAAGCTGGTCGCGGAAGTAGGTGACGACCGGCTCAAGGATGAAATTTAGGAAGAGGTTGTAAGAGAGGACCAGGAGGTTAAAAGCAAACAGTGGGAGTAGCGAGGCTATCAAGATTGGCAAGGCTATCCAGAAAAAATCTCCTAGGTTATCTCTGATGAGGTCTGGCAGGGCAAAGAATGAGATGTGGGGAAGGGAGAAGGTCTCTCTAAGCCAGATGAAGAAGGGAATGTGCGTGAGGTGGGTTCTATCTATTGGCAAGTTGTTATTTCCAGAGACCGTTCCTAGCTTCATAACTGCATTTTTAGCATCCCTAAGAAAAAAGCCGAGATCATTTCTCGTCTGCACTCTGCGAGCAAGCGCATCCGGAAAGGCGCGTATCGGAGAGAGATTATCAAATATATTCAGAGCAGTAAGGTTTGGAAGATCGAGAATAGCAGAAGGAATTTCCAAAAAATTGCAAAAACTAATCTCTACACTTTCTAATGTATGAGGAAGAGGTGGAAGATATGAAGTGCGACAATCTTCTTCTTGTACACTTACAGAAATTATAAGATCTCTAAACGAGAGCTTAGAGATCTCAGGTGGAATGTCACCTAGTTCCCAGCGAAAAAATGTAACTCGTGAAAATAACTCCTTTGTTCCATCGCTCCGGTGCCACTCTCTTAATTGCTTATCCTGAAGATGAGCAGGAAACGTACATCTACTCTCATTGTTGCATAGCTGACCAACAAAATATCGAAAGATCGCATCTACCTGTGCCTGATGCGAAGTAGCAATGAGATAGAGCTTTTGAATGCCCGAAGGAGTAAGCCTTTTCCACTCAGAGGTAGTTTTTAGCGCACTAAGCTCAGCTCTTCGTTTACGAAAAAGCATGCATTCATCAAGCTGGTTTTGGCACCACTTCCCGAAAATTTCATGGGTAGGTGCACCCGGATGGCTTAGCGAGACTCTCTGGTAAGAGAAGGCGAGCGCCTCGTTTTTTAAAAGGTTCGCAGTTAGTAGCCCTATTTTCTCTCTAAAGAGATCGCGAAAACGCAGGCACGTTTGAGCGCATGTGGCTACTTCTGCGGGCGTTAGCATGCCGAATATGACGTCCCTGATAACAGGGGGTGGCACTCCAGAAAAACGAGCAGATTGGACAACTGCCATTCTTAACCATTAGTGAAAAATAGTGTGTATATTATAGCACGTAGATGAGTATTTTTTGAGGATTAAAAAATTTATAATTAGAGATTTGTATAAAAAGAAAGGAGCCCAGAAACTGAGCTCCTTTAGAGTCGAAAAAGAAAAAATTTACTTTAAGCTTTCTTCTTCTGGATGTAGGTGACGACATCGCCTACAGTCTTGAGCTTCTCAGCTTCTTCTTCTGAGATTTCAAAGCCAAAACGCTCTTCGAAGGTCATGATTAACTCTGTGAGGTCGAGCGAATCGGCGTTAAGGTCTTCAACAAAAGACTTTGCAAGCGTAACGTCAGCCGCATCTACACCGAGCTGTTCGGTGACGATGTCGATGACTTCTTTTTCAATCGTCATGGTTTTTTCTTCCATTTTTTACTCTCCGTTTTCAAAATAAAATTTACATTACCATTCCGCCGTCAACTGTGAGAACTTGCCCAGTGATGTAACTGGACAGGTCGCTCGCCAAGAAGACTGTGGCGTCTGCAATCTCGCGAGCAGAGCCCATGCGGCCCATGGGTATCTTTTTCAGGATTCCCTCTTTCTGAGAATCCGTAAGGACATCGGTCATTCGGGTCTGAATAAAGCCAGGCGCAATGCAGTTTACACAGATACCGCGCGAGGCTAGCTCTTGAGCTAGGGCCTTTGTAAAGCCGATCATCCCCGATTTGGATGCAGCATAATTCACTTGGCCCGCATTTCCTGTCAAGCCGATGACAGATGATATATTAATAATTTTACCCCCGCGGGCCTTCATCATGGGTCTCACAAGCGTCTGGCAGGTGTTGTAGACCGACTTGAGATTGACATCCATCACCTCATCCCAATCCTGCTCGCTCATCTTCATCAGGAGGTTATCGCGTGTGATGCCGGCATTGTTAACCAGAACATCGAAGGTTCCAAATCCAGTGAGTAGATGCTGGATGGCGCTCTCAACAGCCTTCTTATCTGCAACGTTCACAGCTTCCGCAAAGAACTTCTGCTCAGGAGAGATTCTTGCTCCTTCAAGCTCTTGAAGAATCTCCTGAACGCGCTCGGGGTTTGTTCCAAAAACGGCGACATGCGCGCCTTCTCTAGCAAAACGCAGAGCGATCTCTTTGCCGATTCCCGCTGTTCCGCCAGTGATGAGGGCCTTCTTATCTTTTAGCATCTACACTCCTGCCATTAAGGATGTTATAACTGTGTCTAGATCTGTGACCTTTTCGAGAGTAAGTGTTGGAGCGAGCGTTCCAATCTTCTTATTCATGCCAGAAAGGGTCTTGCCGCAGCCCATCTCGATATAGAGGTCGACGCTGCCTTCCACGCTGCGAATCCCCTTCTCCCAGAAGACGGGGTGAGTAACTTGATCTGTCATAGACTTTCTGATCTCGTCGAGAGAAGAGACGACTCTACCCACGCTATTCATAATGAGGGAAACGGGGGTCTCTTTAAGGGGTGTAGCTTGAATGATAGGGCTTAATCTCTCTTGAGCCTCGCGCATCAGCGGAGAGTGAAAGGCGCCGGAGACATCAAGCGGCAGTACGCGTTTTGCGCCGCGCACTTTTAGGTGTTCTGCTGCCTTATCCATGTGAGCTAGATCACCTGCAATCACGACCTGTCCGGGACAGTTGAGGTTGGCGATCCAGACCTTTGAATCAGAACCGAGCTCTGCTAGAGCCTTTTCTACAGCTTCGACCTCTAAACCGAGCACAACGCGCATCGTACCAGGAGAGGAGAGGCACGCCTCATGCATGTAGAGGCCTCTCGCCTTTACGAGCTGGAGGCAGTCTGCAAAAGAGACCTTGCCAGCCGCTGTAAGTGCGGTGTACTCACCGAGGCTGAGCCCTGCGCAGAGAGTGGGGTGAACGTCTGGGCACTGCTGCTGAAACGTTCTCCAGATAGCAATGCTTACGATATAGATTGCAAGTTGACTGTTTTTTGTGAGGGTAAGCTCCTCGCCAGGCCCTTCAAAAATAAGCTTAGAAAAGGTCTGTCCGAGAAGATCGTCCGCCTCTTCAAAGGTCTGACGCGCGATGGGGAACTGGTCGTAAAAATCCTTTCCCATCCCTACATACTGCGCACCTTGTCCAGGAAAGAGATAAGCAAAACGTCTACTCATGACTCCTCATCTTTATAGGTTAAAATACAGCTGCCCCAGGTAAGTCCGGCGCCAAAGGCTGTAAGAAGAAGATTTTCTCCGCTTTTAATCTTATACTCCTGCAGAAGCTCATCGAGGGCGATGCCGAGCGAAGAGGCTGAGGTGTTTCCATACTTATGAACTGTCATGAAGACCCGCTCCATCGGCACTTCAAAGCGTTTAGCAATGCCTTCGATGATGCGGATGTTGGCCTGGTGTGGCACGAGCCAGCTGATCTCTTTTTCTGAGAGACCGGCCTGAGCTAGACACTGGTTGCAGGCAGCTTCCATCCTACGAACGGCGTGCTTATAGACCTCTTTTCCTTCCATGGTCAGGTAGTGGAGATTTGCTGCGACGCTCTCTTGAGAGGCTGGAGTGCGAGAGCCCCCTGCTGGCAGGGTGAGCAGGCACGCCTGCTCTCCATCTGCGCCAAGGCAGATCTCACGGATATGAAGACCTTTTCCTTTTGCGCTAACGATGCAGGCAGAGGCTCCATCTCCAAAGAGGACGCAGGTGTTGCGGTCTTTATAGTTCACAATTGAAGAGAGCTTCTCAGATGCGACGAGCAAGACATTTTTATACATGCCCGACTCAACAAAACTCTTAGCGATAGAGAGCCCATATACATACCCGGTGCAGGCTGCCTGTAAATCGAAGGCTGCGGCGTTGGGCAGTTTAAGGAGAGATTGAAGGATGCAGCTCGTGCTGGGGAAGATGTGGTCTGGGGTGAGCGTTGCGACGAGAATAAGATCGATCTCTTCGGGCTGAATCTTCGCATTCTCAATTGCCCTCTTCGCGGCTTCAAAGCCCATGGTAGATGTGTGCTCGCCCTCTGCAGCAATGCGGCGCTCTTTAATACCAGTGCGTGTGAAGATCCACTCATCAGAGGTCTCTACCATCTTCTCTAAATCGCTATTGCTCAGAACTCGCGTAGGAAGATAGGAGCCTGTTCCAATGATTCTCGCTTTTGCCAGCATCTGTTCTGGTTCCTAAAATTAAAATTTTTTGTTAAACGATCCTTCAATTTTAGCTTAATCGCGAAAAAAAACAAAGCTTCTTCCTCCTTTAAAAGTTTTCATTTGAAACACAACAAGCCGCTTCGCTATCCTGTTGGTCCTTATGTCAAAATATCCTTCACCACTTGTAAAACTGATCGCCAACTTAAAAAAATTTCCTGGTGTGGGTGGACGCACGGCCGAGCGCTTTGCGTTTCACCTTCTGGGCTGGTCGGATCATGAACTCAGCGAACTAGCAGAATCGATCTCAACCGCAAAGGCGCGCATCCGCACCTGCCCCGAATGCCACTGTCTGATGGATGAGAAGAGGTGCGACTTCTGCGATTTAACCAAAAGAGAGACGAGCCAGATGTGCGTCATCTCCTCGGCAAAAGATCTCTTTGCAATCGAAGAGACGGGCTCCTTCCGCGGCCTCTACCACGTGTTGGGAGGGCTCCTCTCCCCTCTCGAGGGAAAGCACCCTCAAAACCTCAATTTTGAGGGGCTCAAGCGCCGGATTCGGACTCATAATATTCAAGAAATTATTGTAGCGCTCGACTCGACACTGGAGGGCGATACAACAGCTCTCTATTTAAGAGAGCAGCTGCAAGGTTCGGGCATCAAGATCTCCAGACTCGCGTTCGGCCTTCCGATGGGAAGCTCTCTGGATTTTGTAGATGGCGGAACGCTACTACGCGCTTTTTCCGGAAGGCAGGGATTCTGATATGAAAACTCTTTTTTTAACTCTTTTTCTATTTCTCTCGCCATTTGTTACAGCTTCAGAAGGCGTAAGCACAGGTGTAGATCTTTTTTTTGAAGAGGGACACGCCGCTTCTCTCTTAATGAACAAGAAGGTTGGCCTCATCACCAACCATACAGGCATCAATAGAGATTTTAAATCGACAATCGACCTCTTCCGAGAAGCAAAAGAGTTCTCTCTCGTTGCTCTCTTTGCACCAGAGCATGGATTAAATGGTAACGCCTACGCTGCCGAACATCTCCCCCACTCTGCAAAATCGATCCCTATCTATAGCCTGCACGGAGAGACGAGACGCCCCACCGATCAGATGTTAAAGGGAGTTGATGCCCTTGTATACGACATCCAGGAGATCGGATGCAGGTCCTACACCTACGCCTCAACCCTCTATTACGTGATGGAAGAGGCTGCAAAAAGAAACATCCCCGTCATCGTTCTCGACAGGCCTAATCCGATGAATGGCATCGTTGTGGATGGCCCGATGATGAAAGAGGAGTTCCGCTCTTTTCTGGGTTACGTCAACATCCCCTACTGCCACGGGATGACAATCGGCGAGCTCGCTCGTTTTTTTAACGAGGAGTATAAAGTTGGATGCAACCTTAAAGTGATTACGATGCGGGGTTGGAAGAGATCGATGAGCTTTAAGGATACAGGGCTCCCTTGGATCCCAACGAGCCCCTACATCCCTGAAGCCGACACCCCCTTCTTCTACGCCTCTACCGGGATTTTAGGGATGCTAGAACTGGTGAACATCGGGATTGGGTACACCCTGCCGTTTAAGCTCGTTGGGGCTCCGTGGATCAATGCCGCAGAGTTTGCAAAACAGCTGAACAAGCAGAAGCTGCCGGGGGTTAAATTTCTCCCTTTCTACTTCCGCCCCTTCTACGGTCCTTACAAGAATAAAGAGTGCCAGGGGGTAAAAATTATTATTACCTCTCCCACTCAATACCGGCCGTCGGCGGTGCAATCTCTGCTTCTGGGAATGCTAAAGACTCTCTATCCCAAGCAGGTAGATTCACGACTTGCTGCAATCAGCCCAGCAAAGAAAAAATCTTTTTGCAAGGTCTGCGGAAATCAAGAGATGTGGAACCTCCTTTTATCGGATCGCTATGTCGCCTGGAAGCTAATCCCCTTTCAGCAGGAAGAGCGCGAGGCCTTCCTTAAAACACGGGATAAGTATCTGCTCTATCGTTAAGAGGGTGTTTGCAAATATTTCATCCCGATAACTATAATCGACCAACATTTTGAAACGCCCCTGCGGAACACTCCGACTGATGAACAAAACCTCTTTTCGCGCGCTCTCTTTAATCTTCTTCACATGCGCATCTATTTCCGCTCCGACAACTCCCCTTCTTGCGGCTGCAGTCGAGGCCTACGAAGAACGCGTTATCGGCAATATTTCCGTTACCCTTGAAAATCCACCGCCGCTCTACTCTTTTGATTCGAAGCTGATTGTCTCTAGACTAAAGACAAAAGTGGGAGACCCCTTCTCACAGACAACTTTTGATAATGACTTGAAGGCTCTTTCTGATGAGTATGACCGAGTTGAACCATCAATCGATGTCGTCAATGGCGAGGTCTACATCACGCTCAAACTCTGGCCCAGACCGACCATCCGCACGATCAACTGGTATGGAAATCAGTTTATTAAGACCAAGACTCTACAAAAAGAGCTCGGAATAAAGGCCTCCTCCTCATTCAACCGCCAGACCTTCAACAGCGCATTCAACAAGCTGAAAGAGTACTACGTCAAAAAGGGCTACTTCGAATCGCAACTCAACTACCGCGTTGTTTCCGACACAAAAACGAATGAAGTAGACATCGAGATCAGCATCACCGAAGGGCGCTCTGGAAAGATCGACAAGATCGTCTTTAAAGGGTTCACAAGCGAAGAAGAGTCTGAACTCTTGGATATGATCCACACCAAGAAGTACAACTTCTTCACTAATTTCGTTTTAGGAACTGGAATTTTCAACGAAGAAGCTCTTGAGCAGGACAATTTAACTATTGTTAACCTCCTCCAGAATAATGGTTATGCCGATGCACGAGTAGACATTCAGATCCTCGAGTCTTCTACACAGGGAAAGATCATCATCGAAATCACCGCCGATCGCGGTCCTGTTTTCCATTTTGGAGAGATCACTTTTGAGGGAAATACCCTCTTTACGGATCAGGAGATTGAGAACCACTTCTTGGTACATCCAGAAGATACCTATTCGCCTGAAAAGCTTCGAGAGACAACCCAGTACATCAAAGATCTATACGGCCGCAAAGGTCATATCGATGCGAGCGTTCAATATGAGACTCAACTTGCGGAAAACGCCCCCATTTACAATGTGCGCTTCACAATCGAAGAGGGGCAGAAGTACAAGATCGGAATGATCCGCATCGTGGGAAACTCTCAGACGCAGGCTCGTGTGATTCTTCACGAATCTCTTCTAATACCAGGAGAGACCTTCGACTCTGCCAAACTTAAAGCGACACAGGCTCGTCTAGAAAACATCGGCTACTTCAAGAATGTAAACGTCTATGCGGTGCGGACACAGGATGATCAGTCCCTCGGCGAGAGCTACAGAGATGTCTTTATCGAGGTAGAAGAGACGCACACAGGCAGTATCAGCCTCTTTTCAGGGTTCAGCTCTGCGGACAACATCTTCGGGGGTATCGATATCTCCGAGAGTAACTTTAATTACCGCGGCCTAGGGAAGGTCTTCTCTAAAGGCGCCTCTGCAGTGCGCGGCGGTGGTGAGTATGCTCAGGCGAGAATTAACGTCGGTGCGAAACAGCAGAACTACACCGTCTCCTGGCTGACCCCCTACTTCCGCGATACCCTCTGGCGCGTGGGTGTCAATGGAGAACTGGGAAGAAGCGGCCTGCAAGCAAAAGACTATACTATCCGCACCCTCGGTGGGAGCGTCTTCGCCTCCTATCCCCTTACTCCCTACTGGTCCTTTAACTGGAGATATCGCATCCGCGAATCGAGCACACAAGTAGATCATGGCGCGACAAAACGTGAGCGCCAAGAGGCTAGATCCGGCGGCCTTCTCTCAAGCAGTGGCGTCTCACTCAACTACGACTCTACAGATAGCGCACTGAAGCCGCATAATGGCTTCCGCTCACTAATTGAGAGCGAGTTCACGGGTATCGGCGGTGATTTCACCTTCTTACGCTTCGGCTACATCAACAGCTTCTACCAGCAGCTCTGGAGACGCGGCATCATGAAGTACCGCGCCGAGTTCCGATTCATCGAACCTGTAATTAAAACGCATCACGCCGATGACATTCCTATGAGTGAGCGCTTCTTCTTGGGTGGTGAGAACTCCGTTCGCGGATACAAGGCCTTCGACCTCGGACCTCGCTTTAGCAACGGAGATCCTACCGGGGGTATCTCTTCTTCTCTCTTCTCTGTGGAGTACCTGCAAGAGATCTTCAAAGTGGTAGATGGATTTGTATTCGCGGATGCGGGTGCAGTCTCCATGAAGCGCTTTAGAGTCGGTCACTACAACTTGAGCTACGGCTTTGGCGTAAGACTCGAGCTGATCAACCGCGTTCCCGTCATCTTGGGTATGGGCTTCCCTGTTAACCCAGACAACCACGGCCAGGTCCGCAAATTCTTCTTCTCGATGGGAGGACAGTTTTAATCGTGAACATTTTAAGGAGCAACATTATGAAAAAACGTTTCATTCTCACCTGTTTAACATCTCTAGTAGCACTCTCTTCTGCGTGTGACGCAGCCGAAGGCGCACAAAACGTCGGAGTTGTAAACTTCGCTTCATGCATTACCGACTCTAAGCTAGGTAAGCAAGAGCAGTCTTCATTCGAATCCCTCAAAAAACAGCTCTCTACTCTTCTCGAAGATACAGACAAGCAGCTCGTTGAGATCAACAACAAACTCAGCGACACTGAGTTCATGGATGGACTCTCTCCTGAGGGCGAAGAGGAGCTAAAAAATAAGTTCCGCGTTTTAAACGAAGAGCTAAACCGCTACCAGCAGCAGTACTACCAAGTTCTTAACCAGGCAAACATGCGCATTGTCCAGATGCTTTCAAGCAGCATCAGCAGTGCCTCTGAGCGCGTGGCAAAAGAGAAGAAGCTGACTATGGTGATCAACAAAGAGGCTTGCTTCTTCTATGCACCTCAGCTCGAAGTTACCAACCTAGTTGTAGGTGAAATGGACAGAGTGTTTGAGCAAGAGTCTAAGAAGAACGCGCAACTACCAGCCGTTCAGCCTGGAGCAACTGTTCAGAACACACCAGAAGCTGTCCAGCCTGAAGCACAAACACAAGTGAAGTAAGTCTGTGGAAAGGGCTGTTAAATATTTTCGACTTAAGGAGCTCGCCGAGCTAGCGGAAGCTACGCTGGTGGGCGACCCTGACCATCAAATTTGTGGAGTGGAGGCGCTGGAATATGCAACTATTGCAGACGCCTCCTTCTTAGCAAATCCGCGCTACCGCACGGCGATGGAAGCGTCGAAAGCCGGGGTTATCTGCATTGGAAGAGAGACTCCCCTCACTGAGGGCAGAAATTTTCTCGTTTCAGATAACCCTTCTCGCACTTTTCAAATCATCGTCGAAAAGCTACTTCTCACCGACTCTATCCGCTCGGGATTTACAGGAGTTCATCCCACTGCCGTTGTACACCCTAGCGTCAAGCTGGGTAAGGATGTGCAAGTAGGCCCCTATGCTGTTATTGATGCTAACTGCACGATTCAGGAGCGCACACGCATCGCCTCCTTCGTCTTCATCGGAGCAGGGAGCACAATCGGAACGGACTGCACCATTCACCCCCATGTCGTCATCCGCGAAGCCACTACAATTGGCTGTAGAGTTGTATTGCAACCCGGAGCAGTTATCGGCTCTTGCGGGTTTGGCTTTACAACCGACAATAAGGGAGAGCACAAGAAGCTCGATCAGCTCGGCTCTGTCGTCATCGAAGATGATGTAGAGATCGGCGCCAACACAACTATCGATCGCGCCCGCTTTAAAGTTACAAAGATCTCTCGAGGCACAAAAATAGATAACCTCGTGCAGATCGCTCACAACGTCAGCATCGGAGAGCACAACATCATCGTCTCTCAAACCGGCATCGCGGGCTCTTCCAAAACAGGAAAGCACGTGATCATCGGAGGACAAGCAGGCATCGTCGGCCACATTGAAATTGGCGATCACATCATGATTGCAACGCGTGGCGGCGTAAGCAAGTCCATCTCAGAACCAGGCAAGTATTCGGGCAGTCCCGTCATGTCTCTTGCCGACCACAACCGCCAGCAGGTCCATCTCCGCAAAATTGGCGAGTATGTCAAAAAGATCGAGGAGCTCGAAGAGCGCCTCAACGCTTTAGAAATCGAGAAGCTCGAAAAATGCATTCACACCTCAGAAAAGCTGAATTGACAGCCCCTGGCAAAACCGGGGCGGCACCTATAGCTCATAAAGTTTCTTAGATTTTTCATGAGTTTTACGAACAGCCAGAGTAGACATGTCAGATAGTGTGCGCTCCATGCGAAGAAGGAGATCGGGCACCGGCACGGGCACGCACACGTTCACGAAAGAAAGAGGCGTATCCGATCTTCTCCCCTCTCTTCCGTGTCCCCTCCCTTTTTCTCTTTCGTAAACGTGCCCGTGTGCGTGCCCGCGCCCGATCTTCTCTCTCCCTTCTTTAACTACAACTGCGACTGACGCGAAAGCGAAGCTTTCTTCGGCCTACCCGACATGTCTCTACAACTAATCATCACTCTCCTTAAGCGACTCCAGTATTTATCTGCTTTTCAAAGAATTAGTAATAGGTTAGGAAGGGGGTAAGGAGATGAGCTATGCATATTCCCCCTGTATCTTCGGGCAGAGCGCCCGCGTTTGGACCTGGTGGTTTTGGACCTCAACAGGAGCTTAGAGCCCTTGTGGAGACGGTCGAACAGATTCACACCCAGATGGCACACAACAGCGGCAACCGCACGCTCATGGATACCCTCCAAGAAGAGTACCAGCACACTCTTAGCCAGATCCACAAGTTCCTCATACGACTCCCCTCTTCTCAGCAAGACGTCTTCAAAGGACATTTAGAGGCGTTGAAGGGTCATATGCATACATTCTATAGCCAGCTGATGGAAGGCTCAGGCGAAGAAGAGACTCACACGAGCAGCGTGGCTGTTACTACAAACCTAGCCCTCTTGCAGCAAGACCTGGGGTTCACACAAATTAGATCATCGCTCTATTGAGGACGAATGCTACGCTTCTACTCTAAAAGTGCCGATGACGAGGAGTTCATACTGATCCCCAATCCCGAAGAGGGGTGCTGGATCATTGCGGATGAGGCCAACTCTTCGGACATCAACGCCATCTGCGCCCTCACAGGGCTCGAGTATGCCGATCTGCAAGACTGTCTCGACCGCTACGAGATGCCGCGTCTTGAGCAGATCAAAAACCACCTTCTTATCTTTACCCGCTACCCCACAGATCACGAGATCGGCCTCTATACATCTACACTGACGATCATTCTGTCGGAGAAGTATTTTATCACCATCTCTCCTGATAAGAGCCTGCTGATTGAAACCTTTGTGCAGAGAGCTCCGAAGATCTCTACGAGGCAGAAGTCTAAGCTCCTTCTCCTGCTCCTCTTAAAAATCAGCCAAGAGTTCAATATCCAGATTAGACGCGTCCGCTACCTGGTCTTGACTCAAGAAAAAGAGATGATCAGCGTGGAAAGCGAGGACATCACAGCCCTAACAAAAAACGAAGAGGTTTTGAATCAGATGCTCTCGGCATTAGTGCCGCTGCGCACTGTTCTGCAGAACATAGCGCTAGGAAAGTCGCAGATCATAGAAGAGCGAGATAAAGAGCAGGCTGACGACCTTTTAAACGCGATAAGGCAGTCGGAGGAGCTCTGTTCAAGTGTTGTGAAGAGTATTCGTAGCTTGAGAGACTCCTACCAGATCATCTTCACAAACAACCTCCACAAGACGATTAAGCTCCTCACCTCGTTAACCATCATCTTCAGCATCCCTACGATGATCGCCAGCCTCTATGGCATGAACGTAGGCCTTCCCCTATCTCAGGGACCCCATGCATTCGCACTTGTAATGGGAATGATCTTCTTCCTCTCCATTACAGGCCTCATCTTCTTCAAGCGCAAGCGCTGGCTCTAAGAGGATGTCTACAAAGGCAGCAACATGCTTTTTTAGTCTTTTTTGTAGACACTCTCTAAGAAGCTATCAATTTAAAGATATATTTTCACAAAAAAACTTAAAATATTTTTCAATTGTATTTTCTTAAAAAAAGCGTTATAATATTATATCTACTTGCAATTTTTACATGGAGAATAAGAAATGGTAATCAGCTTAAGCCTACGAGATCTGAGAAACTTTAACCTTCAAAGCTTCATTGAAGCGAAAGATGAAAATGCCAACTTAATGCCGCTAACCTACATTGCGCTGGACAAGGTAACAGAGTTTATGAGTCCTAAAGTAGCGGTTGCTGAAGACTCCGGATACGTAAAAAAAGATGTAGAGATGGAGTGTTTAGAGAGCATGGGACGGCGCGTTTTCGGAGCGCTCAGCTACGCCGGACTTCTAGGTGCCCTCTTCGTGGAAGAGTTTGCACGACTCTGTTTCTTTTCTATTATGACATGCATGGCAACCGCTTATCACTACTGCTTGGACGAGAGAGACTTCATTACCTGGAACAACAGCCAAGGCGAAGTTTTTGCAACTCAAGTTTTTGCAAGCTGCATCTACCTCGTCGATGGACCCGTGCGCATAGTTTCAGCCCTGGTTCAAAAGTGCCTACTCGATGCCAAGAATGAGGATGGAACGCGTAAAGATCTGGATGACGTGGCTCTTATTCACTGGTCTTAAAATAGCATAAAAAAGAGAAGAACTCATGGTAATGCCAATTAACCTAGATAATATAAGAAATCCAAATACTGAAGGTTATGCATACGCGCCACTAACCTATCGCCTTCTGGATCTGGTAACGGGGTTTACATGTGTAGATAGAGAGATTGAATGTTTAGAAAACATGGCAAGAAGAGTGATTGGAGCGCTCTGCTACGCCGGGCTTCTGGTTGCTCTCATCGTAGAAGAGGCTATACGGATTCCCCTCTTTCTTGCAGCTGCACTCGTCACAGCTCCTTTTTCTTTTTTCAGCAGCGAAGCGTGCGAAAAAACCTGGTCAGGCGCCTCTCTAGTTCAAGTTTTTGTGGGCTGCGCATATCTTGTTGATGGGGTGGTGCGCGTACCCTCGGCTCTGATACAGAAGTGTCTGCTGGATGCACGAGACGAGTTTGGCATACCTAAAGATCTATCAGAACTTACGATCTGCACTTGCTAAAATTTTAATAAGGAAAAGAACTCATGGTAATATCAATTAAAGAAGCAGCTATCAGAGATGCAGACGAACAAGGTCACGAATGGTTTCCTTTAACCTACGACCTTATGAATGAAGTCACTAATTTTATTGATGCAAACAATGAGCTCTATTTAGAGAACTTAGGAAGAAGAGTGATTGGAGCGCTCTGCTACTCAGCTCTTCTTGTTGTACTCATTGTAGAAGAGGCTATCCGGGTCCCCATCTCTCTTATTGCTATGGTCTTCACAGCACCTTCTGCTTTTTGCAGCAATGAATCGCTCGACGAAAGCTGGGCTGCTGCGTTTTTATGTCAAGTTATCATGGGCTGCGTTTTTCTTGTTGATGGACTGGTGCGCGTACCTTCAGGTCTGGTACAGAAATGTCTGTTCTTTGATCCCGAGATGAAAGATTTCGACGAGCTCAATATTTGCGAGCTCTCTTTTACAGCAGCAGAAGAGCCGGATTCTCCATAAACTTCTGGATAGTCTTGATGAACTTAGCCGCATCTGAACCATCGATCACTCGGTGGTCGACAGAGAGCGTTAGCATCATCGTCTTTCCTGGGACGATCTTCCCATCACACACGACAGCCTTCTCCTCGGCAGCGCTCACCGCAAGAATTGCCGCTTGAGGAGGGTTGATGATGGCAGCAAAGTCGCTGACGCCATACATACCCAGATTCGAGATTGTGAACGAGCCGCCCATGTACTCTTCTCGGGCGAGTTTTCCGTGGCGCGCCTTGTCGGCCAGCTGCTTAACTTCTGAAGAGATCTGTCCAAGATTTTTGTAATCGGCATGCCGAACAATGGGAGTGATCAGCCCAAGAGGTAGACTGACGGCAATCGAGATGTCGATTGTTTTAAAGCGGATGATATTGCTGGTCGTGGAGTTGAACCCACTATTGATGGCTGGATGCTCGCGTAGAGAGAGGGCTGCTGCTCGCACAACGAGGTCGTTAACAGAGATTTTAAGGCCCCCAGCTTTAAGCTGCTCGCGCAGTTGCATGAGAGCATCTGCACTCACCTCCTGCCGGACATAGAAGTGGGGAATAAATGTTTTAGACTCTTGCAATCTCTTTGCAATCGCCTTTCTCATCGGAGTTAACGCCTCTTCTTCGAAGGTGCCAGGCGCAACTTGCGGCACTTCGCGTCTGCCAAAAGTGACAGCCCCTGCTGGTTGGCCGAGTTCCAGATCGCGACTCACGATTCTTCCATGAGGTCCTGTTCCCTTTACTGTAGAGAGATCGACTCCCTTCTCTTTAGCAAGGCGCCTCGCGAGTGGAGAGATGGGCTGGTGACCCTCTACAACCCCTGTAGGCCCTTCAAATGTGTAGTTTGGAAGCGGAGCCTCTGGAACAAATGATGGCTGCTGCATAGCCCCTGCTGCGGGAGCCGCTGGCGCCGCCTGGGGAGCGGTCGGTTTTTCAGCTATCTTTTCAACTGGAGCTGCGGGAGCGGGTTTAGCTTTAGAAATGCCTTCAGGAGTATAACCATCGATGCTCTCGTTTGCTTTTTCAGTGAAGATGGCAACTGCCTGGTTAACCTGAGCAGACTCTCCATCTTTTACGAGAATCTTGCGGAGCCACCCCTCATCCAGAGCGCTATGCTCGACAGTTGCTTTATCCGTTGCAACCTCAAAAAGAAGATCCCCAGCCTTTACGAGCTGTCCCTCTTTTGCGTGCCATTTGGCAATCGTTCCCTCTTCCATCGTAGGAGAGAGCTTTGGCATGGTGAGTGTAAAAGGCATCCTAGGCTAGAACCTCTTCAATGGCGTGAATGATTTTTTCTCTTGTCGGCATCGTCTCTTTTTCCAGCGTCTTTGAATAGGGCATCGGGGTTTCACACTGGGTGACGCGCTTAATGGGAGCATCGAGATAGTCGAAGCAGTGCTCCATGATCTGAAAGCCGACTTCGGCACAGATGCCCGCAAAAGTATGTCCCTCTTCAACTAGAACGCAGTTGTGAGTTTTACGTACAGACTCTGCGATCGTGGTGATGTCCAGAGGTTTAATTGTGCGCAGATCGATGACTTCAACTTGAACTCCCTTCTTGACAAGCTCTTCGGCAACATCTCTGCAAAGGAGAACCATACGACTATGCGAGATAAGAGTGACGTGCTTACCCTCTCTAACTATGCGCGCCTTTCCAATTGGAACCAGGTAGGGCTCCTTCGGAATCTCCATCTTATCGCCATAGATCAGCTCATTCTCAAGGAAGAGAACGGGATTGTTGCTGCGTATCGCGCTCTTTAAAAGACCTTTTGCGTCATAGGGGTTGCTTGGAGCGATCACAATCAGACCAGGCAGATTCCCATAGATCGCTTCAACGCAGTGAGAGTGTTGAGAAGAGACTTGAGCTGCAGCGCCATTTGGCCCCCTAAAGACGATAGGAACCGTGTATCTGCAGCCAGACATGTAGTACATTTTGATCGCATTAGAGATGATCTGGTCGCACGCGACGAAGGAGAAGTTGAAGCTCATGAACTCAACAACAGGACGCAGTCCTGCCATGGCAGCGCCGATGGCAAGACCTGCAAAACCAAGCTCCGCAATAGGAGTGTCGATGACGCGCTCGGGGCCCCACTTGTCGAGCATTCCCTTTGTAACTTTATAGGCTCCGTTGTACTCGGCAACCTCTTCACCCATAATGAAAACGGTAGGGTCGCGCTCCATCTCCTCATCCATTGCTTGTCTGAGCGCTTCGCGCATCTCAATAACTTGCGTCATGATCTCTCCGGAGCAAAGACATCTTCCCCTAGCTCGATGGGGTCTGGCCAAGGACTCTCTTCAGCATATTTCATTGCAGCGACGACTATATCTTTCTGCTCTTTATCCATCGCTTGATACTCGGCTTCTGTGATCATTCCCATTGCAGCTAGAGTCTTAAACATGATGATTAGCGGATCGCGCTCCATGCACTGCTTTAAATCCTCTTTAGCTCGGTAGAGCGCAGGATCCGAGATTGAATGTCCGCGGAAGCGTTCAGTAATAGCTTCAACGATAACTGGACGCGAGTCCTTCTTTATCTGCTCGTAGATGTGCTGGAATCCCGCGATACAGTTGAAAAAATCCATCCCATCTAAGGTGTAGGCCTGCATATCAAAACTCGGGCCCTTTTTTTCTGCGATCGGCTTCACACAGATTGCGCGATCGACGCCTGTTCCCATTCCCCACTGATTGTTCTCGATCACATAGATGGCAGGAAGATCCCAGAGAGAGGCGAGATTAAGAGACTCGTGGAAAGCTCCTTGTGCTACAGCCCCTTCCCCGAAGAAGCAGACTGCAACCTCGCATGCGGGCATCGGCTTAGCCATTTTGACACTCTTGCTATACTTGACTGCAAAAGCCGCTCCGGTAGCAATAGGGATCTGTCCGCCAACAATTCCAAAACCTCCAAGCAGACGATCGGTAAAGAAGTGCATGGAGCCCCCTCTTCCCTTCGCATTTCCCGTGACTTTGCCATAGAGCTCAGCCATCAGCTCGTTAGGAGACGCTCCAGAGAGCAGCGCGAGCGCATGACAGCGGTAGGAGCCTGCCCACCACTGGTCTCTGCCCATCGCTGAGAAGGCAGCGGTTGCGATCGCCTCTTGACCCATGTACGAGTGGAAGAAGCCGCCGACCTTTCCCTGCTGGTAAGCAGATTCGGCTCTTATCTCAAAATTGCGAATCAGAAGCATCGATTTCAAGACATCCAGAAGACGCTTCTCTCCGATTGCCCTTGCGAGCTTTTCAGTTTCATGTGGAAAGTAGTGGTATTCGACAGATTTTGCGCTTTTCATCACACCCTCTTAAAAGGCAGCTCCTGGAGCTGCTCTTGTCGGACTACTGCTTCCGATGATATGCGGGTTATTTGTCGAGGGAACGGTGCGCAGATCATCATCAGAATGAGCCTGATAACATCCTGTAAACAGGAGTGTTTGAACTGCTAGCAGAAAAATTACAAAAAAAGTTTTTCGAGAGAAAAGACGCATCTGGGCTCTCCTTAATTGTAAGGACAAGCTTAGCAAACACACGAGAAACTATCTATCTTTTATTCTACTACGAACGGGATACGCTCTGCAGCCCCTCTCTTTAAGAATCTGGAACTGCTTTTTAAATTTTTTGACAATTGCCTTATCGTGGATAACGATGGCATTCTCTTGATTGGCGTTGTCTGCTTTATGGGTGAAGTTAAAAGAGCCTGTCCAGACAAATTTATCTCCAAAAAGACAGAACTTGTCGTGCATAAGAGCTCCATTTACGCGCCTCGCGCTCGACTGAAGAGGATCCCAGATAGAAATCGGGATACCGGCTTCTGCCATCTTGTCTAGAGAAGCAGTAAAATTTAGGGAGTAGGGGTCGATAATGACCTCCACCTCTACCCCGCGCGCTTTTGCTGCGCAGAGTGCTTCTGCGATCTTTTTATGCGAGAAAGCATAGACCGCAACCATGATGCTCTTGTTCTCTTGATTGATGCACTCGATCAGACGATCTGCGAGGTGGTCCTCGGGGGAAAAATAGACCTGACAGACCTCTTTCTCTACCTGCTGCTTCTGAGCATGGAGAGGAGCCAGTGAGATGATGAGAAGAAGAGCTAGATGTTTTAACATAAAAAATTTACTTAAAGGCTACCAGATGTCAGATAAATTGTGTAATTTTTTCTGAGATATGCGTAGACTCTGGTTTTTACCACCCAATTAATATGACAAAACGCCCAATCTACTACGACACAGAGACCACAGGAACACGCTACGACAAAGACCATATCATTGAGATAGCGGCTTTTGATCCTGTTCAGAATCGCACCTTTGTACAGTTTGTAAATCCCGGCGTTCCTATCCCGCCAGAAGCCACAGCAATCCACCACATCTCTGACGAGATGGTAAAGGATGCCCCCTCGTGGAAAGAGGTCGGTCGCATGTTTGAGGAGTTTTGCGGAACTGGAATCGTGCTGATCGCCCACAACAACGACAGCTTCGACAAGCTTTTTCTAGAAGATGCCTATAAACGCGCTGAGATGCCCGTGCCCCAGTGGACCTATATCGACTCTCTAAAGTGGTCTAGAAAGTATCGCAGCGATCTTCCGCGACACACGCTTCAATCTCTCCGCGAAGTCTACCAGATTTCTGCAAATCAGGCTCACAGAGCCCTTGATGACGTGATGGTCCTCTGCCAGATCTTTTCGCAGATGATCGACGATCTGTCAATGGAGCAGGTGCTTGAACTCCTCTCAAAGCCAACAAAGCTAGATCGGATGCCGTTTGGAAAGCACCAGGGCAAGATCCTCTCTAGCATTCCAAAAGATTACGTCGCTTGGCTCAAAACAAGCGGCGCCTTCGACAAACCCGACAACAAAGACCTCAAAGAGGCCTTCGTCAAAGTCGGCCTCCTCTAGTAAGTAGAAAGCAGATTCTCTTGTTTGGAGTGCGGCGACCCGGCGCCGCTTTTCCCGAGATCGACCTGGCGATCTCTCCTCAAAGAAACATCGCCGAGGCGATGTTGAAAAAAGCGGCGCCAGGTCGCCGCACTCCAAAAAAGAGCGCTTTGTTAGCGGTTGAGGCGCTGGATGATCTGGAAGGCTTCGGTCTCGTCGATGATGATGAAGCGCTTGAAGGCTTCCTCGTAGGCGTAGACATCGCCTGTTGCGATATCAAAGTACCAGCCGTGGATATTCAAGGTGCCGCTTTTTAGTTTCTCTTGAATGATCGGATAGGTTCTCAAATGGTCCATCTGCTGAAGGATATTCATCTGAGAGAGTTGATTGTGTGGAGCAAGATCTGCTTTAACACCATTTTCTGTCGCGAGCTGTTCATGCGAGCAGCAGCAGTTCTCAAGCCAGCTTTTAAGGCTTGGACTTTCAATCTTATCAGTGCCAGCTAGAATCGCCTGCATGGCTCCACATTCGGAGTGGCCGCAAACAATGATATTTTCAATTGGCAGATTGGTTAGTGAGAACTCAATAGCAGCAGCTTCCGCTGTGGCGTTATTAATTGCAGTAGCAAAAGGTGGAATCAGATTTCCAACGTTGCGGAGAACGAAGAGATCGCCGGGATTTGTGGAAGCAAATAGGTTGGGAACAACGCGACTATCTGAGCACGCAATGAAGAGCGTGTCCGGAAACTGTCCAAGCGCGAGATGAGCGAACTTCTCTCTATAGGTTGAGAGAAGATTCTGGCGAAACTCAAGAATGCCGTTAACCAGTTTTTCCATAAACCTATCCGTTTACACGTTTACTGTCGCTCCGCTGCGCTCATGGAGAGTAAACGCCTCCCACATGAGTCTAAATCCTTCGCAGTTCTTTAGAAGCTCTTCGCGCGTTCCTTCAGCTACTTTCTCCCCTTTTTCAAGGTAGATGATCTTATCAGCGTGTTCGACAGTTGCTAGGCGGTGCGCAATGATGATCTGCGTGACCTCTCCATGAAGCTCTGAAATCGCTTTCTTAATTCGAGTTTCGCTGATCGCATCGAGGGCAGAAGTCGCCTCGTCTAGAATGAGAATTGGAGCATTTTTAACGAGCGCCCTAGCAATCGCAAGCCTCTGCTGCTGGCCGCCAGATAGATTCTTGCCCGTCTCTGCAAGCATAGAGTCATATTTTTCTGGGAGGCGCACAATGAACTCATCCGCGTAGGCGCGCTTTGCAGCATTCTCCACAGCCGATCTTGAAAAATCGCGACCGAAGGCGATGTTTGAAGCTACAGTGTCATAGAATAGAAAGGGCTTCTGAGAGACGAAGGCCATGTTCTCTCTCAGCGACTTCTGTTCAAACAGATTGAGCGGGTTTCCGTCGATGCGGATCTCTCCCCTTTCAACATCATACAAGCGAGGCAGCAGCTGAACGATGGTAGACTTTCCAGCGCCAGTAGGACCGACAATCGCAACCGTCTCCCCTTTTTTCACAGTGAAGCTGACATCCTTTAGGATCCACTCGTTTTCGTAGCGGAACCAGATATGGTCAAACTCGATCTGATCTTGGAAATCTTTAAATGGAACAGCTCCGGGCTTATCTTCGATATTTGAGCGCTGCTTGAGCACCTCAAACATTCTCTCCGCAGCGACAATCCCTCTCTGAATATTCGCATTCTCATCTGCAAACTTCTTGACGGGCTCATAGATGAGCTGAAGAAGGCCACAGAAGACGATTAATCTAGGAACGCTCATTCCGAGTGTATAGAGTCCAAATAGAACAACGCTCGCCAGACACAGTGTCGTCATTGCATGCAGAATCGGTCTTGTCAGCAGGCCATATTTTGCTGTCTTACTCTCTAGAACAGCCATGCGATCATTCTGCTCTTTATATTTCTGCAGTGAGAACATCTCCATCGCAAAGATCTTCACAGTTTGAATGCCAGCGAGAAAATCGATTAGCACCGAAGCGAACTTCTCTTGATTCGACTGGAGCTGTCTCGAGACGCGCTTAACGCGCTTTGCTAAGAGGACGATTGGGACAACGATGAGCGGAACGCCAAAAAAGATTACAAGAGAGAGCTGCCACGAGAGGTAGAAGCACATGATGAGGCAGGTGATCAGTGTAAACGGCGTTTGAAGATAGTTGGTGATCCAGGAGTTGATCGATGTAGCTATCTGCCCTGCATCCCCAACGACTCTCGAAGAGAGGCTTCCAATATTGTGCTGCTGATAGAAGCTCATGGGAAGAGACTGGATATGCTCGAAATACTGCTGTCTTAGATCGCGGCTGACGCGAATAGCCAGGAGCTGTGTTGTGTATCTGCTGGCAAAGAGCCAGATCGCTTTAAAAATCGCTACACAGACCAGGATCGCAATCAGCGCGTTGATATTGTCGCTTAGATGAAACCTCTCCTTTACCTCTTTCATCACCCAATTCAGGGGATTTGCCTCTTTTCTCTCAGAGAGGTATGCGGCAGCTTCCTGCTTCGTAATCGAACCTTTTCCTGTGGTGTCGATCTGGCTCCATCTCGCCTTAACCTCTTCAAGAGAGATCTCCGGCTGCTGGGTTACACTTTCAGTTTTTTCAGGAGAGAAGAGGGCGAAGAAGTCGGAGCCGTTGTTTGACAGAACTCCGAGAGCAAACATCTCCATCTGGCTTGCAATCGTCAGAGCAAATAGAGTTAAAAATGTTGCAACTAGAAGCATTAGATGCTTTCTACTGCGGAGCGCCGCCTCAAGGATTAATTTCATAGTCTCTTACAATTACACGTTGCTGGTATCGACAGCAAATCTACCCATTTTGCGGAATTTTAAATAGCGCTCATTTACAAGCTCGTCCGGAGGGATCTGCTTGAGAAGATTCCATCTCTCTAAAATAAACTCTTTGACACTCTCATAAACCTGCTTCACATCGTGATGAGCGCCGCCTAGAGGCTCTTCAATAATCTCATCGATAATTTCGAATTGAAGAAGGTCTTCTGCATGAATTTTTAACGCGCTTGCTGCGACTGCGTTTTCGCTCGCATCCTTCCAAAGAATCGATGCGCACCCTTCAGGAGAGATCACAGAGTAGTAGGAGTGCTGGAGCATCGCAATCACATCGCCGACTCCCATTCCAAGAGCTCCACCTGAGCAACCCTCTCCGACTAGAATAACAATAATCGGTGTTCTCAGCCCAGACATCTCAAAGAGATTCTTAGCAATCGCCCACCCCTGGCCGCGCTCTTCGGCAGAGAGGCCTGGATATGCCCCTGGGGTATCCAGAAGCGAGAGGACCGGCAGATTGAATTTTTCAGCCATCTGCATGCAGCGGAGCGCTTTTCGATAGCCTTCAGGATGCGGCATGCCAAAGTTGCGCTCGAGGCGGCTCTTCGTATCGCACCCCTTCTCCTGAGCCAAAATCATGAATTTAACACCGCCAATCGTCCCGAGTCCTGCGATGATTGCAGAGTCGTCGCGAAAGAGGCGATCCCCAGAGAGTTCAGTGAAATCTTCACAGAGATTTTTAATGTAATCGATTCCGCGAGGACGGCCGGGATGGCGGCAGATTGCCACTCTCTCCCATGCTGTGAGATTTGAGTAGACTCTGTTTTTTAGCTGTTCTAGCTTAGTTTCAAGTTTATGCAGCTCATCTTCTGACCAGAGCGGATGGTTCTGATTCTGCTCTTTGACCCTAGCGATTGTTTTCTCATACTCTAAAATCTGCTTCTCATGAGGGAGCATGTTATAGCCTATAATTAGCGGGTTGGTGTTGCGACTTCAATTCCTGGCATCCGAGCTTCGCGAAAATCTTTGACAACCATCATATAGCTTGGCTTTGTGATGATAATTGCAAAGAGCTCTTCCACATCTTCTGCCGAAAGAAGAATCGAGCCGTCGCTCTCACATTTTCCAATTATTTCTCTGTTCTCTACGAATTGACCGGCCTTAGAATCAAGCGTCCACGGAGCTCCGTGAATTCCATATCCTTTAGCAAAAGAGGTCGATCCTTCGACCGCTTCATGGATGGGAATCCAGCGCGTTCCAAAAACGGAGACCATCTCAACTTTCTGGTCTCGGAAAAAACCGGCGGTTCCCGGCTTATAAATTGCAATTTTGCTTCCCAGAGAGTAGGTCCCCAGAGGGGTTAAGCTGCCGGAAAGGCTCTGGGGGTCTGGCCTGCCGACGCCCACACGGTAGGTTTTAAGAAGGACGCGCTCTTTCGTATCGAGATCTAAGTAGTAGAAGCCCATCTTGCAGCGAGAGAGGTCGACCAGCAGATAGAAGTTAATGTGCTTATCTTTTCGGAAGACGTTAAAACGGTTGCCCGGAGAGACCTTCTGAGACAGGTAGTCTGTTGTTCCGTTTAGACCGCTATTTAGCCCCCTGGCAATAAAATGGCGTGAGGTAGCGTAGTGGGTCGCATAGTCCGCAAGCCAGGCGGGTCTGCCTTTAAGCCATGGCACGGAGCTTGCATAAGTTACAGTTTCAACGATCGGCAGCTTCGTTGGCCCTAAAGTAAAAAGTTGAAACACTCTGTCGATTGTGGGGAAGTCCTGCACCGTGTTGTCGGCGGGAAGCGGCTTCTGAGGCGCAGCCACCCTCTTCTCTTTAACAGGCGGGGCTTGGACAGCCTCTTTCTGGACATGCTCCTTCTTAGGAGGTGTAACCTCCTTTGAAACGCCCCTCTTTTTATAGAGGGCTAATCCGCCGATAATTGCAAAGACTGCAATCGCGCCTAAAAAAAGAATTTTTGGAAATGACAAAAGCCTTTTTCTCCAATAAAACTATCCCGTCAATTATCACTATTCATGAATAATTTTCAACTAAACATCCCTGTTGATATAAAAATTTTCTTGAGAGAAAAGCTTTTATTTTAAGGAGGATTCTTTCTTTGATTGAGCGAAGCGAAATCCCTGGAGTGCGTGCGCTCTGCGCCGCCCTGTCTTCGTCTCTAGAAAAAAACCGTAAGCGTGATCTAAAAAAAATTAGGGCGGCGCAGAGCGCACGCACTCCAGGGACCTCTCTTCGTTCGGTCAAAGAAAGAATGCCCCCCCCCTTAAAGTTTAGGAGAGTTGGGGCTTGTTCTGAGGAGCTGCCTGGGTCTGCTGCTGCTTTAAACGATCTCTTTCAATCATTTTGCGCATCTTCTTACCAGGAGTGAACTTAACCGCCAGACGAGCGGGAATCACGATGGGGACGGCGGCATTTTTAGGATTGCGCCCGATCTTCTGCTTTCTTTCAACGATCTCAAAGACGCCAAAGTCGCGGAACTCGAGGCGGTCGCCTTTACCGAGGAACTGAGTCATCGCGTCTAGGAAGGATTGAACAACGTTGCGCACATCATTAGGATGGAGACCCCTCTCTTGTGAGATGACTTGGATCAGCTTCTTTTTTGTGATCGTGCCCATTGTATAAAACTCCTAGTTTTCTGAACCTACTCAGTTAGGCTCATTGTTGTATCGCGTTGATTTTCAAGCAAGTGTTTATGTTGTCTGTAGTAAAATTTTCTTTTTTTTGCCAGAACCGATGAGGAGGTAGCGCCCCCCAATGAGATCCTTCTTTTCTATGACCAGCTGCGGATCTTGGACCTTCTCATTATTGAGGTAGGCCCCGCCATTGCTGATCAGTCGGGTGGCTTCTCCCTTGCTTGGCAGAAAGCCGATCTTTACCACCAGGTCGACGTAGCGCTGGCCTACCGTCTCATCCTCTTTTAGTGAGACGTGGGGCATATCTCTTGCGATCTCTTTCAAGACTTCGGGATCTAGACTAGTCTCTGCACCCGGCTTTGCTCCGCCTGTCACCTTCAGCGCAGTTTGAAGCCCCTCCTCTCCGTGCACGAGTCTTGTGATCTCTTCTGCAAGGCGCCGCTGCGCTGTGTTCGGAGTGTAGTCTGGCTTCTTCATCATCTGTTCATACTGCTCGATCTCCTCCATCTCCATATAGGTGAGAAGCCTCATGAGCTTAATGACATCTGCATCCGGCATGCCAAAGAGATACTGGTAGAACTGGTAGGGAGAAAGGCGCTCCGGCGAGAGCCAGATCGCCCCCTCTTCCGTCTTTCCAAACTTCTTCCCATCACTGCGTGTGAGCAGTGGGAAGGTAAGACCATAAGCCGGCTTCGCAAGAACTTTGCGGATGAGTTCAATCCCGCCCGTGATATTGCCCCACTGGTCGCTTCCACCCATCTGCATCACGACTCCATACTCCCTTTGAAGATAGAGGAAGTCGTAGGCTTGCAGAAGCTGGTAGCAGAACTCGGTAAAGCTCATCCCCTCTTCAGATTCAAGGCGTGAGCGGACGCTCTCTTTTGCCAGCATGCCGCTGACGCGGAAGTGCTTGCCCGTGTCTCTTAGAAACTCGATGAGCTTATACTCGGAAAACCAGTCGTCGTTATTTAATATTACAGGTCGCGTGGCTGCATTTGAAAAGTCGAGGATCTGCTCGAAGTGCTTCTGAATGCAGGAGATGTTGTATTTGATCGTTGCACTATCGAGAAGTGGTCTCTCGATGCTCTTGCCAGAAGGGTCGCCAATGCGGCCAGTTGCTCCACCCAGGATAACAAACGGCGTGTGGCCAAAACGTTGGAACCAGCCAAGCGCGACGATTCCCATGAGATTACCCAGGTGAAGACTATCTGCCGTTGGATCGAAGCCCACGTAGACCTTCGATGGGTTTTTCATGACAAGGCGAATCTCCTCGCTCGTTAGAGCATCGACAAATCCCCTCTTCTGCAGGCACGCGATCACATCATGCATTTTTACCACCTCTAGTGTGAGAGATTTATTATGGACCTAAATAGTTTTCCGTCAATAAGATGAGGAGTAGAAAATGCGTAAAGGCCATTTGCCATGAGTAAATTCCCACCCGAAGCGATAAAAAAAGCGGTAGGCTATGCAGCTGCCGAGTTTGTCCAGAGCGGAATGATCGTCGGATTGGGCACAGGATCGACCGCAGCGTTTTTTATTGAGCGATTAATTCAGAGATGCAAAGAGGGCCTCTCGGTTCGGGCGGTCTCCAGCTCGATCGCTTCAGCTTCCCTCGCGCAGAGAGGTGGCATCCCCCTCATCGATATCGAAAGCATCACTCACATCGACCTCACCGTCGACGGCGCCGATGAGATCGACCCGCAGAAGCGCATGATCAAGGGAGGAGGTGGCGCATTCGTCCGAGAGAAGATCGTCGCCAACATGAGCCACGAGATGATCGTGATCATCGACGAGTCCAAACTTGTCCCTCACCTAGGAACGCGAAGGCTACCTGTAGAGATTCTCCCTTTTGCCCACACAGCCACCGCCCACCACCTGCAGAAGATCGGCTACACCGGCAAGTGGCGAACAAAGGGAGATGGCTCTCTCTACGTTACAGATAACCAGAACTTCATATTCGACATCCAACTCGCGCAGCCCTGCCTGACCCCTGAAAAAGAGCATGAGACCCTCATCCGCGTTCCAGGCGTTGTCGACACCGGCTTCTTCTTCAACCTCGCCGGCCGCGTCGTCGTCGGCTTCCCCGACGGCCAACTCATCATTCAGTAAATAAAAAAAGATTCTTCCCGTTTTTTGGAGTGCGGCGACCTGGCGCCGCTTTTCTCGAGATCGACCTGTCGATCTCTCTGTGAAAAAACATCGCCAAGGCGATGTTGAAAAAAGCGGCGCCGGGTCGCCGCACTCCAAAAAAGATAGCTTCAAAACTGCTCTGGATCTAGGATGCGGATTAAGAGGCTACCCTGGAGCGCTATGTCGTCTGAGCTAATTCCTATCTCTTTTAATAAGATCATGCAGTCGCGCTCGTATACGGTGATCATCCTGGGAACGGAGGAGAAGAAGTTTGCCATCTATACCGAGCCAACCGTCGGCCAGAACATCCAGACCTACCTCACAGAAGAGCATAAGCCAAGGCCCTACACTCACGACCTGATTAAGTCGATCTTCGATGGATTTGAGATCAAAGTGCTTCAAGTCGTAATCAACAACGTCGAGGATACGATCTACTTTGCTAGAATCTTCCTCGAGCAGCAGCTCGGCGAGATGCGCCAAATCGTGGAGATCGACGCAAGACCGAGCGACGCCATCACCCTAGCCCTCATGCACAACGCACCCGTCTTCTGCAGAAAAGAGATACTTGAAAAGGCCGTCCCCATCCAAGAGTAGATTGATTCCTACTCGCCTGACAGGAAGGAAGCAAAGGCGGGAATAAATACACCCGTTGCTTCTAAAGCTTTTCGATCTGCTTCATACTTATCTATAAACCGCTGCATCGCCTCGTTGTCGCGAATTTCGAGCTTTCCGCTCTTCCAAACTGCAGCGAGTCTTTCGGGAGCAGATAGGCTATCACTCCAGTATAGATACATCTGATCAGCATATTTGAAATAAGCGCTCATTCTCTGCGGAAAGAGCACTCCCTTAGAGACTGCATCTTCAGGAGATGACTGATAAAAACGCATGACGCGATTGCGATAATCAACAGCCTGATAACGCACATCGTCTGGGCATGAGCAGAGCAGCAGGACGATCTGGTAATCATTCTGTTTCAGCTTAGCAAAAAAATCTGGAGTGTGGCCGCCTGTTGAAGTTGTTCCGTAGACAATACTGCGACCCAGCGCAAAAGACTCCTCAAGCAGAGATAAAACAATGTAGTTTGAACCACCCCGCCACTTTTCGTAGGCGTTTTTTATCACCTGGTCGTAACTTGTCGTTGCAGATGCAACAAGAGGATTTAAAGACATAGCGTAGTAGGTGTGAGCCATGAACTTTAGAGTTCTTGGATCGGGATCTAAGTAGACTCCACTCTGGTATTCAGGGTGCGTGGATACAAATTTTTCAAGAATAGTGGTTTTACGAGCTCCTGGAGCGCCTGCCGTTGCCAGATAAAAACGAGTTTTAGCATTGGTTGTGTTATCCAAGCAGACGCTACGAACAACGTTAAGGTCCTTTTTTATTAGATCCACCTCTTCAGGTGAGTACCCCTTCAGGTGAGATGAGATCATCTCCGGAGTAAAAAAAAGTTCCGCTTGAAGAGTAACGCAGAACAAACATGCCAGAATTGAAAGTACGCGCTTCATTTTTACCATCCTTGTAAATACTGGAACCAGTTTAGATCGGCTGTTTTGAAAAATTCAATTAAAAATTGAACCGCAAAAAAAACCAACACATCTTTCCATATAAATAATTATTAAGCTGATTTGTTTAGATCCAGGCTGATAATGTATTAGAACTTAAAAAAATTAAAACACAAAGTTTATGTCAACAGTATTAGTTTCAAGTAGTTCTCCTGCCACACTATTAAGGGAAGTTCAGCCTCAACCTGAGAACAGCAGGATGACACGACTTACCTCTCCTCTTATTCGACTGATTAGCTCTTTCCTTGCTCCTGGACAAGAGACGTGCCGTTTTGCAGCTTCTTACAGGAGCTTTGGCAAAGAACGCTACTGGTTCACGCATGTAGACCTCTATCGATTTGCAGGACTAGACTTTAAAAAGGAGATCTCTTCTTGGAGAAATCCCACTGCGAGCGAAGAAATATTTGAAAGGCTCAAGGAGGCAGCTGTCAAATGCCAAACAGCATTTCCCCATGCGCGAGGATTCCATTTAGCAACGAAAAAAGATTGGCTCCTTTTTTATGAATGGTCTAATTTGACACGCATCATCACCTCATTGCCTACCACGAGAATAGACAGCCTTTTTGTTCAAATTGGGAGAGATTTCGAAAGCGAGACCTTTGCAGAAAGACTCGATGAAGGATTTCTAAATGCTTTGAATGCTCATCTGCAAGGGAACAAAAAAATCACCAGGCTTATTTTGAACCTTCCTACGTCCAGAGTAGAGCATGGTTTTCTTAAGGAGCCTTTCTTGGCTTCAAACACCGTGAGAGAGCTGCGCTGCTCAATCTACCGAGATACTAGTTCGAATCTTGAAGAAGTCGGAAGACACTTTCCAGCGGTCACGCATTTAACAGTGCGTGTGCTAGGGCCACGTATAGACAAGCCCTCTTTTATCCATGTAGCGATTGAAATTTTCTATTTAAAACCTTTGACCAGATTGAGATCTCTCACGGTTTATGACACCTGTGTAAAAACCTTTTTCACTTCAGCTCTTGAAAAATATTTACAAGGACAAATAGCTGAAATAAGACTGTATAATTGCGACGTTCGTTTTGTAGACTATTCTGAAAGAAGAAAGCTTCATGAAAAACTATTCGCTCAAAAACTATTCTTCCACAGTTGCAGAATTAAGGATTTTTAAAAATATAATTATTTTTGATTAAATATTAGTTTGGAGTTGTTTTCATACCTTTATATTTGGTAATATTTTCTTATCAAAATCAAAATAATTGGCTTTATGTCAACAGGATTAGTTGCAAGTTTAAGAAGGATGAGAATTTCAGAAACGGTAGAACAGCCCAGATATTCACTTGCGAGACTTCCTGCTAACGTTCTTCAAACAATCAGCTCACTCCTTGCTCCTGGCCAGGAGGCGTGTCGTTTTGCAGCTTCCTATCAATCGTTCGGAAGCCAGCGCTACTGGATCACGCATCAAGATCTCTTTCGATGGGGTGAAGAGCTCTCTGCAGCTGCTATCAAATGCCAGAAGGCATTTCCTCATGCTCGAGGATTTTATCTGGAAGAGAGAGCCGGCGTTCTTTTTAATACTCACTGGGCCATGATGGTGCAGACCATCTCTGCCCTACCAGTGGAGAATATACACAGCTTAGTTATCCGCATCGACTCTCAAGCGCAAGAAGAGGGCTTTGCTGAACGTCCATTAAATGTGGAATTCATTAAAGCGCTAAATGCCTATTTCAACAGAAATCGGCGCATCACACAACTGATGTTAAACTTCGTTCCCTTCATCATATCTCAGAGACTTGATCCTGAAAAAGCACACATCAGAGATTTAACTTTTTCACTGGAAGAACCTTTTCTCTCTTTAAAAACTGTCACGAGATTACGCTGCGCAATTCGTCCCGCAACAACTGAACTTACCAATGAGATCTTTCAAAAGATGGGGGAGAACTTTCCTGAAGTGACTCATCTAACGGCTTCTGTAATTGCAAGTCCTTCTGAAGAATGGCGAAGGTATCGCCGCGATACTCAAGACATCTCTCTTGATGGAATCGCAAATTATTTCAAAAACATTAGATCTCTTGCGATTTCTGGGGCAACCATACACTATCAAATATCTTACTTACTTACTCACAATGTACAAACTAATACATTAGTAAGCTCTCAAAGAGAACTTAGATTATTTCACTGCACTCTCAACTTCAAGGACTATGTTGAAGAAAGACAAGCATGCGAAATGACCTATACCCAAAAACTCCTTCTTCACGATTGCTCTTTAAGAGACACTTTTGACTCCCTCATTGCAGGGAGTGTCCATAGCAAGGATCTCACTTGGGAAAAGATCAAGGAGCTCAAGAAAGCTGATCTCTAATCAGGATAACAAGGCCCAGTGAACCACAGACTAGTACTTGATGTTGAATTTGTTGCGGGCGAGGGTGAGGATCGTCTTGATCGCCTGCTCTGCATCGTCGCCTTCAGCTTCAATCTGGATCTTGGCGCCTCGAGAGGCCGCCAGCATGAGAATCCCGAGAAGGGATTTGGCATTGACACTCATCTCCTGGTAGCAGAGGGTAACCTGCGACTTGAAGGAGGAGGCGCACTTCACGAGCTCTGTAGATGGACGTGTGTGGAGACCCTTTTCGTTGACAACTACAAAAGTGTCTTTGAGTTTTCGTGCCATCCGTCGCCTCGCAAAATTAACGCGGTGAAGTAAGTTCATTATCTAGAATCATTAGATGAAATACTTCGGCGAGAGAATTTTCAGCAACAGATTTCTTTTAGATCAACTTGGCAAGCTCATCCACAAGAGAGTCGAAGAGTCGGATTGTCGCCTCTACAGCATCTGGTTTGCGCATGTCGACGCCTGCAACTTTAAGAAGATCTAGCGGATACTGGCTGCCGCCGGAGGAGAGGAAGCGCAGGTAGCGCTCTTTAGTATCTCCCCCCTCTTTCAAGACCCTCTCGCAAAGAGCTAAAGCAGCGCTAATTCCGGTTGCATACTGGTAGACGTAGAAGTTGTAGTAGAAGTGGGGAATTCTCGCCCACTCGATATCGATCTCCTCGTCGATTACTAGATCTTTACCAAAATAGTCGCTGTTTAATTTTCTATATTCGGCTTTCAGAAGAGCTGGCGTGAGAGGGACTCCCTCTTCTGCCCACTGGTGCAGGCGGAGCTCAAACTCTGCAAACATCGTCTGTCTGAAGAAGGTCGCGCGGATATCTTCGATCTTCTGATTAATGAGAAAGGCGCGAAGCCCCTTATCTTTTGTTTTAGCAAGCAGATCGTGGCTTAAGAGCTCTTCGTTAAATGTAGAGGCGACCTCTGCAACGAAGATCGGGTATTGAGAGTCGTGGTAGGGCTGCGTTTTACAACTTAAGAAAGAGTGCATGCTATGGCCGGCTTCGTGCGCAAGCGTCATTAGATCCTGGAAGGTCCCCTGGTAGTTCATCAGAATATAGGGCATGCTGTCATAGCAGCCGCTCGAATAAGCACCAGAGCGCTTTCTTAGGTTCTCATACTTATCCACCCACTTGTCGCGCTTTAAACCATTTTCAAGAGCCTTCTGATACTCTGCTCCGAGTGGAGCTACCGATTTGACAATCTGGTCTACTGCTTCTGGATAGTCGATAGAAAAGGAGACCTCCGACACGAGAGGAACGTGTAGGTCGTACATGTGAAGTTCATCATACTTCAGGATGCGCTTTCGGAGGCTCATGTAGCGGTGGATAGAGCCCAAATTCTTACGCACAGTGTCGATGAGCGAACAGTAGACCTCAGGATCTACCTGGTGGGGAAAGAGAGCCGCTTCAACGCACGACTTATACTTTCTCGATCTCATGTTAAACACGTGCTTCTGCACCTGCCCATTGATGAGCTCGCAGAGTGTATTCTCATACTCTCTATAACTCTTATGCAGGGTTTGAAACGCCTCCTTTCGGAGTTTGCGATCTTGGCTGCGCAGATAGAGGGAGAGCTTTCCATGTGTGAGCTCGAGCTTCTTTCCCTGGCTATCTTCGACGTGGGGAAATTTCAGGTCGGCATTGTTAAACGAACCAAACGCCTTCGAAGCTGTCTCTAATGCGTTGCCAGCGAGTGCAACCAGCTCCTCCTTCTCAGCCGAGAGTGTGTGTGGCTTGAGCCTGACGATCTTTTCGAGATAGATATGATACTCTTTAAGAGCGGGCGCCTTGAGATACTGACCAAGCTTCTCTTCGGGAAGAGCGAGGATCTCCGGCTCGATCCAAGAGGTCTCTTGTCTCAGGTCAAAGAGAAGAGAGCTGATCCGCGCGTAGGCCTTTTTATAAGTATCATTTGCCACATCTTCGTCGTGGCGCAAGTGGGCATAGGTATAAATTTTTGAAAGGACTCTTTCGATTTCAAAAAGAGTTTTAAATAGAGAGCAGAGCTTTTCTGGACCTTCGGCAAGGTGCCCTTTAAAGGCTGTAATCTCAGGCCAGTGCCCCTCTTTCTTCTCCTCTCTCCCCCACTTCTTCATATCCTCTTCCCAAGCCTTATCGCTCGCGTAGAGGGCCTGAACGTTCCAGCGGTCTTCTTGAGCGATCTCCTCTCGAGATCTAGTCTTCTTTTGTTCTGTAGATGAAGAAGTCATATGAGTCCAAAAAAATTGTTATTAATGGGGAGATACACTATCTTCTCCTGATCTGTAAAGTCAAGATTTTATACCTCATACTAGAAAACTTAGCAGAAACAAACGCAGACTGCTAAATCATTGCAAAAAATCGATTCGACCTGTAGAATCCTATCTTCCTGTAAAATCAATTGAAACTAAGGAGAAAACCATGGCGCAACAGACAGAAAAAAAGACCTCTTTAAAACCACTCGCAGACCGCGTTGTCGCAAAACGCTTGGAGCAGCAAGAGACTCTTAAAGGTGGAATCATCCTCCCCGATTCAGCGAAGAAGAAGCAGGAGTCGGCGAAAGTTATGGCTATCGGCCCTGGCCGCACAAACAAAGAGGGAAAGCTGATCCCTATGCCAGTTAAAGTCGGCGACGTCATTCTCATGGATAAATACTCTGGACAAGAGGTCACTGTAGACGATGAGGATCTCGTCATTGTGAAGGCTGATGATATCATTGCTATTGTAGAATAATTAAAAGGAGAAGAAAAAATGGCTGCAAAAGACATTAAGTTCCGGGAAGAAGCCCGCCAGAAAATTTTAAAAGGCGTACGCGCTTTATCTTCTGCTGTAAAAGTTACACTCGGTCCTAAAGGCCGCAACGTCGCTATCGATAAAGCATACGGCGCACCGCACATCACAAAAGACGGTGTGACTGTCGCAAAAGAGATCGAACTCGAAGACAAGCACGAGAACATGGGCGCTCAGATGGTGAAAGAGGTTGCTAGCAAGACTGCCGATAAAGCAGGCGATGGCACCACAACTGCAACCGTCTTAGCCGAAGCGATCTACAGCGAAGGCCTCCGCAATGTGACTGCTGGCGCAAATCCGATGGAGATCAAACGCGGAATCGAGAAAGCGGTTAAAGAGATCACTTCTGAGATCCAGAAGATCAGCAAGCCAATTCAAGACAAGAAAGAGATCGCACAAGTTGCGACCATCTCCGCTAACGGTGACACAGAGATCGGCGAGATCATTGCAAATGCGATGGAGCGCGTCGGGAAAGATGGCACGATCACAGTTGAAGAGGGCAAGGGCTTTGAGACTGAGCTCAGCGTCGTTGAAGGGATGACCTTCGACCGCGGCTTCCTCTCTGCTTATTTCATCACAAATCCAGAAGCGCAAGAGTGCGTGATGGAAGATGCGTTTGTTCTCATCTACGAGAAGAAGATCGCTGCGATGAAGGAGTTCCTCCCTATCCTGCAAGCTGTAGCAGAAACTGGACGTCCTCTGCTTATCATCGCTGAAGATGTCGAAGGCGAAGCTCTTGCAACTCTCGTCGTAAACAAGCTGCGCGTTGGACTGAAAGTCTGCGCTGTAAAGGCTCCTGGCTTTGGCGACCGCCGCAAAGCGATCCTCCAAGACATCGCCGTCCTAACTGGCGGACAGCTGATCAGCGAAGAGCTCGGCATTAAACTTGAGACTGTCACAATCGACATGCTCGGCAAGGTCAAAAAGGCCGTAGTTATGAAAGAGGAGACAACTCTGGTTGAAGGCGCAGGCAAAAAATCTGCAATTCAAGAGTGCATCGCTCTCATTAAGAATCAGATCGAGAAGAGCACCTCAGACTACGACCGCGAGAAGCTCCAAGAGCGCCTCGCGAAACTAGCTGGCGGTGTTGGCATCATCAGCGTCGGAGCTGCGACTGAGATCGAGATGAAAGAGAAGAAAGACCGCGTCGATGACGCCGTCCATGCGACAAAAGCTGCAGTAGAGGAGGGCATCCTCCCAGGTGGCGGCGTGGCACTACTTCGCTGCATCCCAGCTCTTGAGAAGCTCGCTGCCTCACTAAAAGGCGATGAGAAGCTCGGTGTTGAGATCATCATCAAAGCGATCAGCTATCCGTTAAAACAGATCGCTGAAAACGCGGGATGCGAAGGCTCGATCATCGTTCAGAAGGTCGCTCAGATGGCAACTTACGAGGGATGGAACGCCCAGACTGAAGAGTATGGAAACATGCTCAAGATGGGTATCGTCGATCCTACAAAGGTCGTCAGATTGGCAATCGAACTCTCAGCCTCAATTGCGGCGATGCTTCTCACAACAGAGGCGATCATCACTGAAGAGGCGGACGAGAAGAAATCTCCTTCTGGCGGTCACGCAATGAGCGGAGCCGACTACTAAGTCGACCCTCTCTACTCTCTTCCCACAAAGGCACTCCCTCCGGAGTGCCTTTTTTCGTTGTATCTCTTCTTTCTTAGCTTGCGTATTAAAAATAAATTTAATACTTTGAGGTAGAGAGAAAAAAAGCAGGGAGCCCCTATGAAAAAGACCTTGTCCATCATTCTGGTCATACTAACATGCGCGGTAGTAGTCGCATTTGTCGCCTGGAATAGGGTGCCCGATATGCTTTCAACGCGCCTTTCGAAAGCTCTCGGCGTCGGAGTCTCTATTGGCGGAATGGGAATCACCCCAGCTTCACTTAGCATGAAAAATCTAGAAATTGGAAATCCAGCAGGCTCGATACTCGCTAAAGCCTTCTCTTGCGGGCTTATCGGCGTTAATGCTCCTCTCACCCGCTACTTAAGCGACGATATCGTGATTGAAGAGATCAGACTAGAGAACGTCTACCTCGGCCTCGAATTTAAAAACGCCAAAGGAACAGACGGAAACTGGACTGTCATCATGGGAAATCTACAAAAGTCTATAGCAAGTGAGCAGCCTAAAGAATCAAAAGGCCCCTCAAGAACTGTACTCATCAAGAAGCTCGCTCTCGTCAATTTGGATACTGATGTGGTCTACCGCGAAGATGGGGGCAAGGTGAAACATCTGCCAACAATCCCTTACATGGAACTGACCAACCTAAGCAGCGAGGGGGCCTTCCCTGTCGATCAGCTAATGAGCAGCGTCTTAGGCCAGATGCTTAAGCAGGTCTTCATCAAGCAGAACCTCAATAACATGATTCAAGATGTACTCAAAGACCCTACCGGCACAGTAGATAAGTACCTCGGCCCATTCAAAAGATTCATCCCCTCTTCATACAATCACAAGCAGCCTCAATCCAATGAGGCTGCTTCCTAGACAATCCCATTCTTTTTGGAGCGCCCCGACCCGGCAATCTCTTCTTAAAGAAACATCGCCGAGGCGATGTTGAGAAAAGCGGCGCCGGGTCGCCGCACTCCAAAAATTTCGCTTATTAACCTATCTTGATGATGGTGACGACGAGAGCCGCATCTCCAGTGTAGTACTTGCAGTTGGGAGGGACTACGATCGGGATGCGGTGCTCGTGATACTCCAGGAGAGGATTCGTGATGATCATATTGAAGAACTTCTCATCCTCGAACTTGGAAGTCGCATCGGTTAAAAAGCAGGAGAAGCGAGAGCCGACCCTCATGTGCTTTTTAAGGCATCTATCTAAAAAGTCGAAGAGGCGATCTCCACAGCTGCGCATCTGAGCAGAGATCGCAGGCGGCTTCTTCTCTGCCAAAAATTCTGTGATCTGCTTATCGGTAATGAGCCCCTTCTCTTTGAGGCGTTTAAGAGCCCACTCTCTCTGCTTCTTTGTGATGCCCCCCTTCTCTTCTAGCTCTGCAAAAAAGCGGATGAAGAGCTTTGGATCGGCTCTCCCCTCCTTCTCGGCTAGGGTAAAAAACTGCTCGATATCCTCATCGCTATACTTAATGCCCTTGAGACAGTGCGAGAGCTCCTTTTCTAACTCCTCCATCTTCTTTCTACCTGCATTTACAATTGAGCTTGCGCGGCTCTTCTCAAGATCGAGCTTTAACAGCTCCTCCTCGCTCTGCAAGGGATAGTCGTCAAAAAAGATCGCATCAAATGCGCCCAGTTTATCCAGGGCGTTTTGCCAAGTATCTTCAACGATCTTCACATTAGGGTAGTTCTCTGCCCACTTGCGCGCCCGCTCTGCCACCACGGGATGGTATTCGATAATCGTGTGGCTTTTGGGCTTATAGTCTTGGATGCGCTTTGCAGAATACCCGCAGCCAAAGCCTATTTCGAGCACGTCGCCGCTGGGCTTAAGCGCGTCGATGCACGCCTCCATGTAGGGTCTTTCCCACTCCATCATCACCTGGAATTTGCCATCTTTGAGAAGGATCTCGTGTCCCAACTCATCGGTACCAAACTCCATTTTGCACTCATCAGCTCTCTTTTTCTTCATGGCGCGTCATCTTCCCTTTTCTAGTATTTACTTACGGTTTATATTAAAAATCTTTCTTTTCAAATAGCGAGATGGGTCTTCTATGCCGATTTCTGAAAAAGCGCTCCTCCTCATTCTCCTCACCTCTCCCCTCCTTGCCGAGGAGAGCAGAACTCCCCGCTTTATCATCACGAATGAAGAGATCGTGTTTCATACAAAGGAGCCGCGCTGGGTGAGTGATGCCCAAGAAGAGTATGGTTCAGCTCCCGTTAACAGAAAAGATAGCGAGCCCGCGTCGATCTCCACCTGGAACTGCCAGAATGCAGCCCATCCATTCTTTATGGATCTCAGACACAGAGAGGAGAAGGGAATCGGCTATAGCAAGGGCTACTCATCCGCCGACCTCTTCCTCTCACACATGACTGAAACCTGGCTAACCCCCTTCTTTGATCTAAGAGGCCACTACTTTAACGATGAGAAGTATGCTGCAAATGGCGGATTCGGCCTGAGAGACATCTCCCAATCGCTGCAAGTGGTCTTCGGCGTGAACATCTTCTACGACTGGAGACAGATTCAGCGCGGACACTTCCAGCAGGTTGGAGCGGGCATTGAAGTTCTAGGAAAAAAATGGGACTTTAGAGTGAACGGCTACCTCCCGATCATCAGAAGAAGAAAGTCGATTGTTACGGAGAGAGAGCCAGAAGCTGGCGGAACAGAGATCAGCAGCAAGGTGATCTACAACTTCATCGGCGGAGATATCGAAATGGGTAGAACCCTGATTAAGTGCCACGACCTGCACTTAAAAGCCACCGGCGGCTCCTACTATCTAAATGGCCTCTTCAACAAGCAGGTGATCGGCGGCTTCCTCCGCCTCTCGGGCTACGTCTCTCCCTACGTCGCCTTCGAAGGCCAAGGCTCTTACGACCCCCACTTCAAGTGGATCGGTCAGGGACAGCTCTCCCTCGTCATCCCCTTCGGCCGTCGCCTCTTCGATCTTAAAAAAGGCGGCTGCCCCAACGAGCGCTACCTGCCGCAAGAGCGCCTCCTCGAGCAGGTCTCCCGCTTCGAGATCATCCCCACCTCGAAGCACCACCGTAAATTCTTTAAGAGATCTTGATTCTCCTTTTTGGAGTGCGGCGACCTGGCGCCGCTTTTCTCAAGATCGACCTGTCGATCTTTCTCGGACATATCGACAAGTCGATATGAAGAAAAGCGGCACCAGGTCGCCGCACTCCAAAAAATTCAAGGAAAGAAATTTATTGTTCGGAGAATTCGATGACTTCGACGTCGCGGGTAGTCTCCTCACCCATCTGTACAGGTCTTGTGACCTTTCTCATTCTGGAGGTGAAGTAGTTGAGATCTACAGTTCCAAGAACTGCACGCATCCACCGCACTGCTATTCTCAATCACATTTGTAAAGTAGGAGCTTAAACCGTTTGTCATGACGGCTTTTCAGCGAATGTGATGACTTGGGTGTCGCGGATAGTGACCTCTTTATTTCCGCTTTTGAGGCGCTGCTGGACGTCTTGGAAGCTACCGCTTGGACCCGCGGCAAAAACGGGGTCAGCGGAGCCTAACCAAAAAGTGGGTCTGGTTACTACTTTAAATCTAGAGGTGAAGTAGCTGAGATTCACGGTTCCGAGAACTGCTGGGAGGTCTGTGAATACTCTTCCACCGTATGAGAGATCACGGCGCTCGCTGGCTGCAATGTAGCGCGGAGAGCGCTCCCACCCGCCATTGAAGAGCCCGACCACTCTTCCGCTTAGAAGTTTTTTTAGCTTCTTCCCGTTCTCTTCATCATTCAAGAAGGATAAAGCCAGGTTGCTGAATAGACTATATGTCTGACGAACAGCTAACTGTTCTAGAGATAACCCTTCAGCGGCTCGTCTGCGAGAGAGATACTCCGGATTGTCATCTTTATGCAGCTTCAACATATCGTGAATGGCCCACCCGTGGCCCTCGCTTTCTAATAATCGGCGGTAGTCTAGCCAGCAGCATGTCTGTTTCACGCAATCCGCAGGGATAAGCTCCTCTTGCGGAACAAATAAACTGTATTTTGCGAAGATGACTTCTACACGTGGCTCTCGCTCTTTTGTTAATCGCAATCTGAAGAGAGAGGGACGCGCAGCAAAACCTTCTCCTTCAATGAAAGCCTCTATCTCGCTTCTGGGAAGAGTTGGATCTTCCACTTCCATGGCAAAGAGAGGCAGACGAAGGATATTATGTGCTCCGCCAAAGAGCGTTATGAGATCCTTGTCATAATTAAACCTTCTAATATGGTCTCTGTAGGAGAGAGAGAGAGTATGTAGGGTGGAGGTAGCATCTACAGCCGGCAGCCCTTTAAAATTTGCTCGATAGGCCACAACGACGGCGTGAGGAGAGTGGATCTTCTGCCAGAAAACCTTGCTAGTCTCTTCCAACTTAGCGAGCTCTTCAGGGGCAAGATAAAGAAAAATTTTGTTATCAACTAGATCGTCAGTAATTCCAGGTATCAACTCATTATTTTTTTCAGAGACCTTCCCGAGAGCCCCCTCTGTTCCTTGTCGGTGAAAGTGATTGCGGAGAAGCGCATTCTTCTCTGCGACGGCATCATCGCACTGGGCAGCGCCTTTGAGGCAGATGCCGACCAGGGTACCGGGAATGAAAAAGACGAAAAATAAAATAACTTTTATAACTTTCCAGAGGGTGTCTTCAGCTGCTGGGGCTGCTACCTCTTTCACCTCTTGAGGTGTGACGTTAAAGACGCGCACACTCTTGGGACCGTTTACTGTCTCCAGCAGGCCATGCAGAGGCGCTAGGCAGAAGTCTGCACAAGCATCCACCGCACTGCTATTCTCAATCAGGTTCGTAATGTAAGAACTTATTCCGTTTGTCATGACAATGATTATTTCACATTTTCAAATACAAGTCAAATATACAAATTAAAATTAAACTAGCGAAGTCACAACAAATTTTAATTATATACTAACAATTGTTTACGATTGTTTTGATTTTTATAATTTAAGATAATTTCAGCTTATTTAAAAACAGAGGTAACAAATGTCATCAAGAATTAATTCTTCATCACCCTTTAGCAACATCGGCTTAGCGCTTCCAGCTCGCTACTCACCTATCGAAGAGTTCTGCGCAGAGGCACTAACAGAAGTAGGAAAGCCATCACCTGAGGTGCGCGCAGGCTCTCTATTTGATGCGATCAATAATGCAAAGCTAGCAAAGATCGAAGCGGAAAAAAATGCAAAGAGATGGAACAAATATACCATTGCAGCGGCAAGAGCTGAAAAGATGTCTCTTGCAGATAGTTCGGAAGTTGAAATTTTCACAGCTAAGCAGAGACCTCTAGTTATTACACCCCCACTCTCTCCAGTAGAGAGCCAGCCGAGTCCGGTAGAGAGTCGTCCGAGTTCTGATAATGTGCAGATGGCTCCTGTAGCTCCTGCAGCAGCTGCAACAGTAGCAGACACTTTTAAGACTCCGGAAAGAGTTGAAAAAAGCGAAAAAACTTCCGCTCCAAAGCCTTCTAGAAAAAGACAGAGAGAAGAAGCCACCTCTTTTCCTGCACGCGCACAAAAAGCGCAGTCGGCATTCACGAAAGTGAAGAGACAAAAGCTAGAGCATCCAGTAGAGCAGCCTGCTGAACAGGTGCAGCCCGAATCTCCAGTTACACCCAAGACCACCTACAGCCAGCCATCTATCATACGCCCTAGACGCCGTGTAGCACCTGGAATTCTAAGTCTTGCTAAAGCAAAGACTACTAAGAAGGGCAAAGTGACTTTTTCAACAGTAAAGAAGATTTCAGAAGGAAGCGAAATAGCTATGAGTTCATTTACTACCACCCGCGTATCTCTGCAGAAAGATATAGAGCTTATTCAAGAGCGCATCGCGCACTATGAAAAAGTAGCAACGGGTGAAAGACAACTTCTACCATCCGAGGAAATCTTGTACGGTCTCAAGGGAAAAGAAGACGCAGCTACTTTGATTAGATCTCTCAAATTTAAGCTTTTAACCCAGCAAGAGGCTCTCCAGGCAATTCAAAAGCAGATTGCAGAGATTGGCAAATTTTCAGGAAACAAGATCAAAGAAACAAACGTCTTTGCTTAACATAATTTAGAAAAAAACAATGACAAGTACCACACCCATTAGTTCTGGATCTTCGACGCCTTTTGCTTCTCCGATCCCTTCGGAGGAGACGTCGCCCTCAACTGGCTCTCCAGCAGACTCTCCTACGCTCATGTTCGACTGCAATGAACTTGAAGAGCAGATCTTAGAGATGGAAAAAAGTGGCTATCAGTTGATGCGCACAAGAGCAAAATTAATTGCGAGACTCGAATTTCTTGAGGAAAAAAGAAGCTTGAGAAGCTTTGAAGTAGATTTAAAAACCGCAGAGGATCTTGCAAAATATCCAGGTAGAAGAGCGGCTATATGCGATGATGCAAGGCTTGCTAAACAGCGCATGGATGAAGAGTTTGGAAAACCAACTCTTCGCCTTGAGCGGCATATTGAGAGCATAGGCAAACTATTTGATGAGACGGTTGAAAAATGTAGAAAGCTTATGGTTCGCTATAACGAGGTTTCAAGCGATGAGAGATTCGCAGCCCTAACAAAGAGAGTGTCGTTTTATTACTATCCTCCAACGTCTGAAGTCGAGCATCCCTGCTGCTCATATTGTGTAATTGATACGTTTGAGGACATAGAAAAAAGAGTGTTAGAGCTTATAAAAGAAGTCTATAAACCCTATAAGCTAGAAAGAAAATTAGTTGGCAGACGCAGCGCCCTTATCAGTAACAGAAACCAATTCTTAGAGCGAGTCTCCCTCTGGGCGGATAAAAAAGCTGAATTAGATTTAAAGAGGAAGTTAAATGCACTTGCGACGGTGCAGGTAACTAAAAAAACGTTCAGAGAAGCTTATGGCCGAGTACAGAAAACAAAAAGATTGTTTATAGAGCACATGGAACAACAGTTTGATCAGAAGCTCTCGCGTCTAACTCGTCGAATTGACGATGTAAGAAGATTCATAGATGCAGCGAACGCTGAAGTCGCAAAGCTTGCAAGAATACACATCTCTCTACTCTCGAGATAGAAGATTGCAAAAATACTCTCCTCCTTCTAAAAGGAGGAGAGATGAAGAAAAAATCCACTCACAATCCAGAGCAGCTAAGAATTGAGGAGAGGTCCTTAAGCGAGGTGCCCACTTGGCATAAGTGGGGGCCTTACGTCTCCGAACGCGCGTGGGGAACTGTCCGCGAGGATTATAGCTGGAATGGAGACGCTTGGGCCTACTTTCCCTTTGAAGATTCTCACAAGAGAGTCTACCGCTGGGGCGAAGATGGCATTGCGGGCTGGTGCGACAGGTATCAGACGCTCGTCTTCTCACCCGCATTCTGGAATGGAAAAGATCCCATTCTAAAAGAGAGGCTCTTCGGCCTCGCCTCCCTTCAGGGAAATCATGGAGAGGATGTTAAAGAGTGCTACTACTATCTGGATGGCACTCCGACCCACTCCTACATGAAGTATCTCTACAAGTACCCGCAGAGCGAATTCCCCTATCAGCAGTTGAAAGAGGTGAATGCTCAAAGAAGCACTAACGAGCACGAGTATGAGCTGGTAGATACGGGGGTCTTCGCAGAGGGCCGCTACTTCGATATCTTCATCGAATATGCAAAAGCCTCTCCTGACGACACTTGTATCCGCATCGAAATCATCAACCGTGGAAACGAGCCCGCTCTGCTCCACATCCTCCCACAGCTCTGGTTCCGCAACCGTTGGGGCTGGGAGGATGAGAGGCTGCCGGAGCCTGTAATCTCAAAAGACCCCCACCATGCCCACTGTTTAATTGCCGACGACGCTCAGACGCTCTCTCCACCGACGCTCGCGTTTGATTACCGCCTGGGCAAGCGCTATCTCTACGCCTCTCCTGGAGGAAAGCCTCTCTTTACCAACAATGAGAACGCCTCTTCCAATCAGCGCTTCTATAAAGATGGCTTCCATCAAGCGGTGATCCACGGACAAGATACGGTGAATCCCGAGATGCAGGGAACCAAAGCTTGCTTCCACTACTTCTTTGAAGCGATCCCTCCGAAAAAATCGATCGTTCTGCATCTTAGACTCTGCGATGCACCTCAGCAGAGCCCCCTCTCCGAAGTTGAAGAGATCGTTGCACAGCGAAGGAAGGAGGCAGACGCATTCTACGAGACGGTCCACCCTAAAAACGCTACCGCCGAAGAGAAGATGATCCAGCGCACGGCCCTTGCTGGCATGCTCTGGAGCAAACAGATCTACCTCTTCGATGTGAACCGCTGGCTAGAGGGCGACAACTCCAAACACCCACCTCCAGAGTCTCGCAAGAACATACGCAACGTCCATTGGAACCATCTCAACTCGATGCGTATCCTCTCGATGCCAGACAAGTGGGAGTACCCCTGGTTTGCCGCGTGGGATCTGGCGCTACAATCTTTAAGTTTCGCTCTCATCGACATCGAGTTTGCCAAAGAGCAGCTCTGGCTGCTTCTCTTCGATCAGTTTCAGCATCCGAATGGAGCGATCCCCGCCTACGAGTGGGAGTTCTCCGATCTCAACCCGCCGATTCAGAGCTGGGTTGCACTCCGCCTCTACCAGATGCAAAGAGATAAAGATGGCGTAGAAGATCGAGACTTCCTCAAGAAGTGCTTCCTAAAGCTGATTATGAACTTCGCCTGGTGGGTAAACCGAGTGGACAGCTCGGGACTCAACGTCTTTGAAGGCGGATTTTTAGGTCTGGATAACATCACGATCGTCGACCGTTCGATCGGCCCTGAGGGTGAGGCTAAGCTCCGCCAGTCCGATGGAACGGGATGGATGGCGCTCTTCTGTCTAAACCTCATGCGCATTGCTCTTGAGCTCTCGAAAGAGGATAAGACCTACGAGGCGATGGCGACCAAATTCTTCCAGCACTTTGTCTACATCGCCCATGCGATGAAAAAGCGGGGCAACCAGCACTACGAGCTCTGGAGCGAAAAAGATGGCTTCTTCTACGATGTCCTCTCCTTTCCGGATGGCCACTTCGCCAAGTTTAGAGTGCGCTCGCTTGTGGGCCTCATTCCCCTCTTTGCAGTTGAGACGATTACAGAAGAGGAGCTCGAAGAGTTTCCAGAGTTTAAGCGCGACTTTCTCTGGTTCCTCCAAAACCGCCCCATACTCTCCAAGGACTGTGCTATTCCCTTCGATGGAGAGGAGAGTAAAAAGAGCTACCTGCTCACACTGGTCAATCGCCAGCAGCTTAAAAGCATCCTGAGTTACGTCTGGAACCCGCAAGAGTTCCGTTCCGAGTTTGGACTGCGCAGCCTCTCAAAATTCCATGAAGCCCACCCCTTCTTCTACAAAGACAAGCAGGTCTCGTATGAACCGGGAGAGTCGCTGCATAAGCTTAAAGGGGGTAACTCCAACTGGCGCGGGCCGATCTGGTTCCCCACTAGCTACCTGCTGATCCAGTCGCTTAAGACCTATGCAAAAGTCTACAAAGATGAGGTGCAGATAAAGGTTGGAGAGGAGAGGCCTGTAAGAATCGGAGAGATCTCAAACTACTTCGCAGATAGGATGATCTCGCTCTTTACAAAGAACTCCGCAGGAGTCCGCCCATTTCTTGGAAGCAGCTTCCCTTTCATGCAAGACCCCCATTTTACCGATCACGTGCAGTTCTTCGAGTTCTTCCATGCCGAAACCGGCCAAGGCCTCGGTGCCTCACACCAGACTGGCTGGAGCGGCCTCGTCGCCAATCTCATTCACGAGTACCGCAAAGAGACGACAGATTCGACGTGAGCGGTCTGCGGGAACATGTCGAAGGGTTGAACAGTTTCGATCTGATATCCACCCGAGGAGAGGAGCTGAAGATCTCTTGCAAGCGTTGCTGGATCGCAGGAGACGTAGATCACGCGTTTGGGCTTTAACTCTAGCAGCTTCTGCAACAGGCTAGCCTCGCATCCTTTTCTCGGTGGATTGAGAATGGCAAGATCGATCTCTTTAAGTGTGGCGATAAAATTTTCCGCCTGGTCACAGACAAACCTAGCATTTGAGATCCCGTTTCTCTCTGCATTCTTCACAGCATCGGATACAGCCTCAGCAACAGACTCTACCCCAATGACCTCTTTTGCCTGCTTCGCGAGCACGAGAGAGAGCGTGCCCACTCCGCAGTAGGCATCCAGAACTCTCTCATCCCCTTTTAAGTCTGCAAAATCGATCACCTGCTGGTAGAGGCGTTCGGCTTGAGCGGGATTGACCTGAAAAAAGGAGGCTGGAGAGACGATGAAAGAGAGATCCGCAAGCCTCTCTTCTATCCACCCCTCTCCTGCAAGCGTGACAAACTCTTCTCCTAGAATGACATTCCCTTCAGCGGGATTGATGTTCTGCACGACGCCTTTAATTTCAGGAGCAAACTTCAGAATCTCGCTAGCTAGCTGCTTCAAAGGTGCAGAGGCTCTTCCCATGGTGACGAGAATGACGAGCGCCTGCTCGGTGTGGACAGCTGTTTTAATGATGACGTGTCTAATCTCCGAAGCTGCAGAAGAGCAGGTGATCATCCGGCGGATCCCCTTAAAAATCCTCTCACCGAGCGCGCAGTGAATAAAGCAGCCATCGATCTCAATTAGATCGTGTGTGCTCCGTGCATAGAGTCCAAGACGGCCATCAACAAGAGGCAGCTGAATCTTATTGCGGTAGGCAAGGGGCTGTGGAGAGGGGCTGCAATCGCACACGTCGATATCGAAGATCTTTCCAATCCGCTCGAGCGCATCGACCACCTTCTGTCGCTTCATCTTGAGCTGTTCAGCATAGTCCAAGTGCATGAGCTGGCACCCACCGCAGCGGCCAAAGAGAGGGCAGATCGGCTTGATTCGGTGTGGCGAGCGCTCCAGAATCTGTACAATTTTAGCTCGCCCAAAGCTCTTCCGCTTCTCGTAGAATCTAGCCTTCACCTTCTCTCCGGGAAGCGCTCCATCGACGAAGATCGTGTAGCCATCCAGGCGCGCAACACCCTCGCCATTGATCCCCAGACGCTCCACGGTGAGTTCGACTAGCGTTTCTATTTCCATCAATCAGATCCGCGTTGTGATGGAGACTTGACCCTTCTCGTCGACGAGAATTGAGTTCTCAGCTTGAGCCACCATTCCATGCTCCTCTTCTACAAGAGGGGCGTAGCCTGCAATGATCTCTTCGTTTAAAAGCTCTTTTACTGCGGCCCTCACCTCTGCAAGTGTAAGCTTTTCCAGCACGAGATCGTGCAGTGCAAAAGGAAGCCCTTTAAAGGTGTTGATCTTCGCAAAAAGCTGTTGAGCAACGGCCGACCGCGGCGATCGGTTCTTAATTTGAGAAAAAATAGTGGGATTACCCGCGTCGTAGATTAAACCCTTTCCATTCGTCGCAAAAGGCTCCACAGCGAACGTCATGCCAGGCTTTATCACAGCGGTTGATCTATCGTCGTAGTTGGGGATCATGGGAGGCGTGTGAACCTTGTAGTAGCCAAGGCCGTGGCCTGCGAGGTTTTTAACAGGAGAGAGTCCGAAAGAGGAGATCGTCTCTTGAATGATCTTACCGATTGCGCGCACGGGCATACCGACCTTAATGCTCTTTTCAGCTGCAAGAAGGGCCTTCTCAGCCGCGTCGATAATATTCTGATACTTCCCTGAGAGGTCGATACTCCCGGCACAGTCGCCGATCGCCCCGTTGTAGCAGATGCCGACATCCAGCTTAACCAGCTGATCTGAAAAGAGGATATCCTCGTCTGGCTGCGGCAGGTAGTGGGCTGCAACATCATTTAAAGCGATCTGCGGAGGAAATGCAGGAATGGCGCCAAGCTCGATGATCTTCGCGTTTACCTTTCTGATCACCTCGTTGTAGCTGGCACCAGGCGTAATCAAAGACTTACCATACGCGCGCACCTGCCCAGCAAGTTTGCCCGCATGTAAAAAATCTTGTTTGTACTTTTCGTTCATAATTGCCCCTCTAGAGAAAGAGCAAAAATACCAGATTTACACCCTCTTGTCATCCTCATATTGTATTTGATCAAACGATGAGAGAGGCCTCTTTTTTGGAGTGCGGCGACCCGGCGCCGCTTTTCTCGAGATCGACCTGGCGATCTCTTTTTGAGAAACATCGCCAAAGCCGATGTTGAGAAAAGCGGCGCCGGGTCGCC